>NZ_BAAAKZ010000010.1:0-199403 GCF_039528015.1 Leucobacter albus
CATCACCCTCCGCGACCGGCTTCGGGCCACGCGGCTCGGGCCGCTTGTACTCTTTCCCGTCGAGCCCGGTGACGGTCTTGATCTTCTCGGTGACCGTGTGCTCAGTGGTGGTCGGTTTATCCCACTGGACTTTCTCGTAGGCGTCAGCCACCTTGTCCCCGAGTGCGTCGCGCACGTCTTGCGGGTCGATGATTTCTCCAGTGCTGGGGTTCACGGTGAATCCCTCGACCTCAAACGGGGCAGGCTCAGGTGTAAAGTTCTTTACACCTTGCTCGCGAACATCATTCGACACCTGCATGTGGCTGACCCCAACGATGGGCGCAATTGCCCTGGTGCTCATGCCAGCGTCGGAGAGTTCTGCGACAAGCTCGCGCCTTACGTCACGGGCGAGGCGTAGCGGCTCGTCTCCGAACAGGTCGGTGACGTAAGCCGTCCACGACGCGTACCCGAGCGTGACGTGATCGTCCAGCTCCTGCGCTGTCTTCACGAGCTTCAACAGGCTCTGCATGGCCTCGTTCGCGTTCGTCGCGTGGAAACGGATTCGCTCGGCTCGGCGCTGGGCCGCGTCGATGTCAATCTGTAGAATCTCGGCGGTCATGCTGCTACCAACTCCTGCTCACTTCGCAGAAGTTCCTCGTTGGCGGCGCGCAGAATTTCTGCGGCTGCGCGTAGCCGCTCCTCAGCAGTCACGCATTGCTCCCGAGAAGGTCGGGCAGGCCGGCGTCGAGCGCTTCTGTCGCAGCGAGAGCTGTCTCGAGAGAGATCGGCCTTGTGCCGTTCTTAACTTCTGCGAGTAGCCTCTTGTAAGGGACGCCGGTTTGGCGAGAGAGCCAAGCATATGTGCGCCCGTTGGTCGAAATCATGTTGCGGATGTTGTTCACCGCCTGGTTGCTGTTTCCCATAAAAAGAACACTAATTCCCACAAAAGGGAATCGCAATCGTCGGTTCCGTTTTTGTGATTTCCCACAAGTGGGAATAACTACATCGTTGTAATTCCCACAAGGCGGAAGTTGCATTCCCACAAATGGGCACATATAATTCCAGTTATGGGAAACGAAACGGCTGACCTTATCCGCGACGAACTCGGGCGACTTCTTGTCTATCGGTTCGGGGATTTGAAGCGCGCATCACAGGAAATCGGCATCCCTTACAAAACGCTGTACCGCGCAGTGACCGAGAACGGCCAAGACCGCGTTCAGCGAGTTCCGTTGGATACCGTCCTTGAAATCGCTGACGCGCTCGGCATCACGATCGCAGAGCTATACAACCAAGCTGTCGGTGGCCAGGATTACGCTCTCGCTGCAAAGACTCGTTCCAGCAATCGCGGTGAAACACACTACGAGTAGGAGACCAATGCAGTACCTGTTCGATCTAGCAGAGTCGCTAGACGCGTGCATCGAGTATGTCGATCTAACCCATCTCAACAGGGACGGCGACTGCAACGTCGACACCCGCGTGATTCGACTTCAGCCCGGAATGCTGTACCGCCTCGAGCGGTCAGTTCTCGCTCATGAACTGGCTCACCTAATGCGGGGAGACCGGAGAACTATGTTTGGGCACTACGACGCCAAAGACGAACTACGCGCAGACGAGAGGGCGGCTCATCTCTTGATCGATATGGACGGCTACAGGGCTGCTGAAGCTTGCTACGGAACCAACATTGAGGCCATAGCTCAGGAGCTGGAAGTGATGGATTACATCGTGGAGGCATTCGAACGGACGCTCGCGCGCATTGGCAACACCGTGTACGTCGGTGCAAAGCTGGGGCACTACGCGGCGAAAGTGGTAGCAGCATGATTGCGAGTATCGCAAAACTCCCCGAAACCTCCCGCCGGCGGGGAATCGCGCTAATCCGTGTTTCCAAAGAGCGGGAAGGGATGATTAGCCCAGAGAACCAGCGATTCGCGATCGAGGAATACGCAAAGCGCGAGAAGATCACCATAATCGAATGGGTCGAAGGGATTGACGAATCAGGCTCCCGCAAGAAGTCCGCGTGGTGGGCGCGCCTTGACCGAGCAGTCTCTCGCATCGAGGCTAAGGAAGCGGAGCTTCTGCTCGTTTGGAGGATCGACCGCACTGCACGCTCCCGCGTTAAGTGGGCAGTCGCCACAGACCGAGTCGAAACGGCGGGCGGGTATATCGAATCTGCGACGGAACCAAATGATCGCAGCCCCGCTGGCAGGTTTGGCCGCGGGGTGCTGGTTGAACATGCCGCGTTCATCGCTGAATCCATCGGCGAGACATGGAAAGAAACCCAGGAGCGCCGTGTTAGGCATGGGCTGACTCCAAATGGGCGCCGACAGTTTGGGTACGCATACTCAAAATCAGATGGCACATACGCAGTGGACCCGGTGGAGGGCCCGAAGCTCGCAAACATGTATCAGGCGTACATTGCGGGAGAGTCCGCATGGGCTATTGCTCAGCGCTACAGCACGGTGAAGGTGGAACCCGAGGCGGGCAAACCGCTCCCTGCCTATGCTCGATGGAACACAGCTGCTGTGCTGCGGGTTCTTGACTCGGGATTTGGCGCTGGCTTTATATCGTTCCGAGGAGAACTCCACAACGGAGCCCACGACCCAGTTGTGAACGCCAGCGATTGGGCAAGGTACAAGGAAGCCCGTGAGGTCAGGAGGCGACGGCCGCGAGCCGAGCGATCGCCGTACCTGTACTCGGGATTCATCTATTGCCGTTGTGGCGGACGAATGGGCGGCCGTGTCGATCACGGCTATCACCGGTACGCATGCACGCAGTCAATTCAGTACCCACAGCATCGCCACCCAGATGCTTCCATCTCTGCCGCGATCATCGACAAAGCGGTAAACGCATGGCTGAGTTCGATAAGTGGTCGTCTTAACGCAGCGGCCGCCTCGCCGACACGAAGGCTCAAGCTGGTGGACAGCCCTGCCGAGAGTCTCGCGAGGAAGCTCAATGCGGCAACCGCGAGGCTTGATGCGGCTACGTTGCGGCTGGTGGATGGTGTCATTCCTCAGGATGTCTACGAGAGGCTCCGCACTCAATTGGAAGCAGAGATCAGCGAGATCGAGGATGAGCTGACCAGGGTTGCTGCGCAGAACACGGTACGGCCAGTAGCTTTCGTTGGCGACCTGCTCGCGCGGTGGGACGATTTGCCCGTAGAGCACCGGCGCGAGTCGTTGCGCCTGCTCATTGACCGGGTTGAAGTGAACGCGCCAGATTCGGTGCCGCGTGTCACAATCTCGTCTGCTTTGGATCTTACTTAGACGTAGCTAACAGACGATTCCAATTGTTAGAGCCACGAGCGTCAAGTCTACCCGGCGATCCGCCTCGGCGCGCCCGCGCCCGCTCTCACGCCGAGGCTAGACCGCGGGCGGCCATGCTCCGAGAATCACCGACATCACGAGCACCGTGTCGAGCTCGTGGGCGATGTTCAGCATCGTGAGCTTCACCGGCCGCCCCTCAAAGGCATCGTGAGTGACAAACCGTGCCGCGGTGAAGCCGGCCCGGAGCAGCAACCCGGTGACGAGCGCCGCCGACAGAAACGATCCGCCGTAGAACTCGTGGGCGATCCAGATCGCGCCCGCAAACACTCACGCGGTGATGAAGCTCACGATCACCGTCACGACGATTGGCCCAACCGCATCCTTGCCGTTGCCGCCCGGCGTGACCTTCGCGAGGCGCATCCAGAGGTTGCCGAACACTTTCGGCGTATACCAGACCGACCCGACGACCATCGTCGACGCCGTCGCAACGAGCACTGCCCAGTAATTGATTTCAGGAATCATGGTGAACTCCGTTCACACTCGGCTTGGCACCTCTGCGATGCCAATGGGAATTCATTGTCACACGTCGGGGGGCTCTCGCGTCACTGTCAGTGCTGTGTGGGAGGATCATCGGGTGCCAGTTGACTTCACCGCGATCGATTTCGAGACCGCAAACGGTCACCCCTCCTCCGCCTGCTCGGTCGGGCTCGCGCGGGTGCGCGACGGTGTCGTGGTGGATCGCGCGTACTGGCTCATCAAACCGCCAGCAAGCCATCCGCAGTTTCAGTCATTCAACGTGAAGATCCACCACATCACCCCCGACATGGTGCTCGACGCACCGACCTGGGGCGAGCAGTTCGACGACCTGCTGTCGTTTATCGGCGACGATGTCGCCGTCGCGCACAACGCCTCGTTCGACATGGGCGTGATCCGCGCGGCCTGCGCAGATGCGGTGCTGCCCACGCCGCGACTGAAGTACCTGTGCAGTGTGCAGGTGTCGCGCAAGACCTACGACATCCCCTCGCACCGGCTCCCACTCGCCGCCGCGGCGGCCGGCTACGGCGAGTTCGCCCACCACGAGGCGCTCGCAGATGCCGAGGCGTGCGCCTCGATCATCGTCGACGCGGCGCGCCGGCACGAGGCGCCCGATGTGGTCTCGCTCGCAAAGGTCGCCGGGGTGAAGCTGCACCAGCTGAAGGCAATTCCGCTGAAGCTGTAGCGCTGGGGCTTGTCGGCTTGGGTTTGGGCTGGCGTTGGGCTTGGGTTGGGTTTGGGCTGGCACTGGGCTGGCACTGGGCTGGCACTGGGCTCGGCTTGGGTTGCGGCGCGCGGTGCGTAGGCTGTTCACATGAATCTCAAAACGCGCACGGTGCCCGATGCTCGTGCGCGCACCGCTTCCGTCGCGGCGGTCGCTGTCGCTGTCGCTGTCGTCGCGGTCGCAACACTGGCGCTCAGCGGCTGCGCAAGCTGGCAGTTGAGCCAGCAGGCCTGGGCCCGCAGCATCGAGGGCCAGCCCGGGGTCGAATCGGTTGACGTGAGCTACCGCAACACCTGGCCGACCGGCGGGGCGGCCTACGAGGCCAAGCTCACCCTCTCGCCAGAGGTCACCGAAGCGAAGGCGCGATCCATCGCGGCAGCCAGCTGCGCGGCCGACACCACGATCACCTCCGTGACCGTCTCGAACAGTGATCGCGTCGTGGGCGACGGGCTCGTGCGTCAGTATGACCTCGCGGCGCAGGCGTGTATCGACGCTGATGAGCTCGCCCGGTTCGCCGCCGCAAGCGCGGCGATGGGCGCGCTCGAGCCCGGGTTCGCCGGGTCTTTTGAGCAAGTGGGGTGGCAGTCGGCTGACCCGGAGGGGCGCGGGCTCGCCCGCGATGTTCCCGCAGACAGCTATCGCGTGTTCGCCACCGTCGCCGACGACGCAGACTTCGTTCCTGCCCTGCGTGAGCTCGCGGCCCGCATCACTGATGTGCCGCTGAGTTTCGGCGGACTGTCGACCTCGGAAGGTCAACTCTCGCGCCCCAACGGGGCGCCGATGGAGGTTCGGCTGCAACCGGGCGCCGACATTGAACGCATAGTGCCAGTGCTCGAGGCGGCGCTCGCGCTACCCTACGATGCGATTCTCGTCACGGATAACGCTGTCTCGGTGCGCGTCGATGCCGGGGCTGGGGTTGATGCCGGAATCACCGGTGGCGCTGGGGTTGATGTTGGGGTTGAAGGCGCGGCCAATCTGGGTGGTAGTACCGGTCTCGCTCCGGGTGGCGACAGCGATCTCGATGCGGCGCAGTTGGCGGCGCTGACAGAAGCCGCAGAAGCCGCCGGCATGGCCGTCGGCGTGAGCCCCGTGTTGCTGTGGTCGGGCGACCCCCTGGCCGAGCAGCACCTCGTTGATGCGCTCACGGCTGCGCCCGGCGGTGTCACGCTGGGCTCCGACGCAGAAACCGATCTCATCGTGCAGGCACACACGCTCGAGGGCATGAGGGCCGCAGCCGAGCTGCTCATGTCGAGTCATCAATTCGCTGCGAACACTGCGCTGATAGCGCCCGGCCCCGGGGAGTTCTCAGTGCACGCCCGCCCCGGCCCCGGCTCGGTGCCTGGGCTCCCCGCGTTTCCCGCCGCCGCGTTTGAAGCTGCCGCCCGGGCCCACGAGGCGCTGCCCGACGCGACGAGCATCGAGCTTTTCGTCGAAGGGGCCGAGCTCCGGCTCACCGTGCGGTACCCGCAGGATGCATCGTACACACGCATGCAGGGGGTGCGCGCCAAGCTCGAGCCGCTCACCGGTCTCGACAGCGAGAGCGAGCTGTTCGACCACGTCGTTGTGACGCCGCAG
Organism: Leucobacter albus; assembly: GCF_039528015.1. Classification (NCBI taxonomy): domain Bacteria; kingdom Bacillati; phylum Actinomycetota; class Actinomycetes; order Micrococcales; family Microbacteriaceae; genus Leucobacter; species Leucobacter albus. Next base: position 6,073 of record NZ_BAAAKZ010000010.1, read on the forward strand.
CCGCGCGAACATGCCCCGCAGCGGGGAAGCTAGTCAATGGGGTGTAGGCGCTAGGACACGGGCGGTGCGCAGCGGGCAGCGGGCAGAGGGCAGCGGGCAGAGGGCAGCGGGCAGCGGGCAGCGGGCAGCGGGCAGCGGGCAGTTGACCGTGGTGTGACGACGCCCCGCGTCAGCGAAGCGCAGGCTACTTTCCGCCGAACACGCCTCGGAGCCAGCCGCCGAAACCTCGGTTTCGCTGTTCCGCGGCTTCTTCCGCGAGCACTTCGGCACGCATCGCTTCCTCGAGTTCGAACTGCGCCCACTCAGACTGCCCGTCGAACGCCTGCAGTGTCTCGGCGAGCTCGCCGACGACGAGCATGTCCACGTGGATGCCGGTGAGCTTTCCTTCACGGTCTCGCGTCGCAAGAATCGGGTACTGCAGCTCCCGGGCAATCACCAGCGTGATCGTGTCACCGGTGGTGGAGTTGGGCAGCTGCGCGCGCACCGTACCCCTCGGCGCGGCCACCGGCTCATCCATCCGCTGAAACAACCCGCCGTCTTGCCCCGCGAGCACAGAGTCGTACCAGGTCTCGGGCTCCCCCGGCATGTCACGCGGCAGCGCCTCGGCGTCTGCGAGGGCCAGGCAAGCAATCTGCGACATGTTGACGCCGTGTAGCCCAGGCACCCCCGCGATGCCACCCTGCGGCTCAGTGCGCCACTGCACCGTGTCGGGTTCGACAACCGCTGGCTCAACCGTCACCGGTTCAGATTCAGAGAGCACCAGGCTCACATAGGCGAATCGCGCCTCGCTCACGTCGTAGTACTCGTCGACGCCCGCGCTCGTGAGCTCGACTCTGTACTCGCCCGGTTCAACCGGCACAATCACCGGCGATTCGAGGCTGCTCGTCTCGGCGAGCGCGAGCCGGCCCGAGGGGAGCTTGAGCGTACCAAGGTCGTGCACGACGAAGTCGGCAGGCTCGCCGTCTGGCAGCGGGTGCGGGCCTGTGCGCCCGGCGAGAAAGCGTTGAATCTGCATAGCTAGAGCGTAGCGGGCGCTTGTGTCGAGCGCCCGCCACGCTCGAGCTGCTAGGAGCCTGGCGGCGGCTCCCTGTGCTGGTGGTGGCTCCCGGTGCTGGTGGTTGCTCCCGGCGGCGGATCCCGGTGCCGGTGGCGGCTCACTGCGCCGACAGCGGCTCTCCGCAGTGGTTCCGCGCGGATCCCCTGCCAGCGATCCCCGGCGCAACACGTGAATGTCAGTGGCACATGAAACGATTGCTGCATGATGATTTCGCCAGTGCTGCTCACCGTGCTGCTGCTCGCCGTGCTCGCCATCGGCGGTGCCGTCGGGTACTTCGCAGCGACCTACCGGGCGCGCCACTGGCGCGAGGCGCTCGCGGTTGCTGAGACGCGCACCCAGGGGCTGGCGGAGCGGCTGCGCGACGCCCACGCGAACACCGAGCGACGCATCGAACTCGACCGCGAAGAGCAGCGCGTGCTGCAGCACCTCATGCCGTTGCGCGACAGCCTCGGCAAGCTCGAGCGCACCGTCGTCGGCATTGAGCAGCAGCGCGCAGTGCAGCACGGAGAGCTTGCCGAGCAGCTCAGGCAGGCCGCTCGCGCAGAAGAGAAGCTGCGCGGCACTGCTGAGGGTCTCGCGTCGGCACTGCGGTCAAACAACACGAGAGGCCTCTGGGGTGAGACGCAGCTGCGTCGCATCATCGAGGCGTCTGGCATGCTCGAGCACGTCGATTTCGAGGTGCAGCAGCACATCAAGACCGAGCGCGGGGCGCTGCGCCCAGACATGGTGGTGAAGCTGCCGGGCGGCAAGTTAATCGCAATCGATGCGAAAGTTCCCTTCGACGCGTATCTTGAGGCGCAGCACCTCGGAGCCGAGCACGGCGGCGACCCAGCGGAGCGCGCAGCCAGGCAGCAGGCACTACTTGCCCGGCACGCCAAGGCACTGCGCGACCACGTCATCGAGCTCAGCGGCCGCGACTACGCCGCTGCCCTCGGCGATTCCCCCGAGTTTGTGATCGCGTTCGTGCCGAGCGAGTCGCTGCTTTCGGCTGCGCTCGACACCGACCCGGTGCTGCTCGAGTTTGCATTCGAGCGCCGAGTCGCACTCGCTTCACCCGTCAGCCTCTGGGCGATACTCAAATCTGTGGCCTTCAGCTGGCGTCAGGAGTCGCTGACTAGCGAGGCGCGAACCCTCTTCGAGCTGGGCCGCGAGCTGCACAAGCGACTCGGGGTGAGTGCGACCCACCTTGACAAGCTCGGCCGCACGCTCTCGCGCGGGGTGCAAGGCTACAACGCGTATGTCGGTTCGCTCGAGCGCCAGGTGCTGCCGACCGCGCGCAAGATCAGCGCGCTCAATGGGGCAGCCCTCGACGAACCCATGCAGCTTGAAGACGCGGTGCGCCCGCTCACCGCCCCGGAGTTCGCGCTGCCGCAAGAGCCTGGCCCGCGTGACGAGGCGCTCGGCAGCTAGCGCCTCCCGCGGCCGGCCTCGCGAGGGGCGCTGCGGCGCAGCGCAGCATAGGCAATCAGCCAAACACAGCACGATCTCAGCACGCTGCGACCGATCTACCACAGATCACCCCGGTTTACGCAGCCGCTCACTGCTCTGGGCAAGACCCAGGGCAGCGCCGCCAGCGCCGAGTGCCACATCGCCGCATGCCCGCAAACGTTCGAGGCCCGATGCCAAGCCTTCAGCCCCTATGCCAATGGTTGAGTGAGCCTACGCCGAATCACCCTCCGGCGTTCGGCAGCCCACAGTGCGATACGAAGATCAGCGCACTCTCCGGGCGAGAGCGGATCTCGGTCAACCAGGTCCTTGATGCGAGCAAATCGCTGACGCACCGTGTTCACGTGCACGTAGAGTTCCGCGGCGGTGCGCTGAAGGTGGTGTTCTTGCTCAAAGAAGACGGTAAGGGTACGAACAAGCTCACCTCTTCCTCGTGAGTCTGCAGCAACGAGGGGTGCCACAAGCCGCTCTATGAACGGAACCAACCGATCTGCGGGTTGTTGTTCTAGCAGCGCGCCGAGCGACACCAGGGCGTCTGGCCCCGCTATTCCCCCACGACTCCTGGCCAGGCGCAACGCCGAACGCGCTTCGCTGAGGGCTCGCCGCATTTCTTCCATACGTACGACGCCGCTGTAGCCACACACTAGGCCGAGTTCGCGGAACTCCTCGGGATCGGAAGCGTCGGCGATCATTACGACCCCCTCGGCAACCACCCCGATGAACGCATTGGGCCACTTATCTGTGAGTGGGCCCTCACTGCCTGTCGGCCAGTGGGAGACGCGGAGTTGGCTTGACCCGACGCCGCAGCGGTCTAGCTCGGGCAGCAGAGCCGCCGGATGAGCAAGGCCCTCCCCGATAAGCCCCACGAGTTGCCCGGCCTGGGCGAAAGCTTCCACGGTCTCCCGCTCCCGTTCTAGCCGAATGAGTTCTATGACGCTGCCGAGTTGCTCAAGAAATCCCTCCGAGGGGCCGGCCCCCTGCCCGAGCCAGGTTGGCACGCCCAATCTGTCCCCAACCTCAATCCGGCCGCCGTACTCCCCATCAACCACGGCAAGCATCGCAGATTCGCTGCTTCCGTTCCTCGCGGCCGTCATCAACTGCGACATCAGCTCCGCTTCTTGCCTCCGCGCCTCCACTTCGATGCGCGAACGGTGGCGGAGGATCGCATCGTTCACCGCAAGAAACGGAATGCCGTGTGGCAGCAGCAACAACGGCAAACCCTGACGCTCACACTCGGAGACGAGTTCAGCGGGCGCTGCGAGATGGACCTCGCCTAGCCCGAGTGCAACCCCTGCGACACCGGCAGCAACCAGCGACTCTACGAAAAACCGTGCCGAGTGCTCCCGAACGAGTGCGCTACCGAGTGTGCAGACAATCTCGCTTCTTCGCAAGTGCGGCCGCGGATCCAACTGCTCTGTCGCGTGCACCCAAGTGACAGAGCGCAGCAGACCACCGTCCGGCATCACGACGCATTCGACTGCCAGGTCTCTATCCACGACAATGTCTCCAATTGTCACGGCCGGAGCAGCGCTCCGCATGCTATTCACCACGAGCATGAGTGTAGCTTCATACACTGAAATTCGCGATATATATAGACCGCACTCAATTATTCGCGGCTCAACTTGGTCGGTTGGATAATTAGACCGCCCTACCAGCGAGGCCAAAGGAGACCACTGTGACGGCTCACCCAGCCCATAACCATGAGCGAACGCTCAAACGCGAGTTCACTTTTGGTGCCGCGTTTGCATTCGCGTTCGCATTTATCTCGCCAATCGTGGCCCTCTATGGAATCTATGGCATAGCAATCTCTGCGGCTGGCCCAAGTTTTTGGTGGGGATTTCTGGTCGTCTTCGCCGGCCAGTTTTTCGTGGCACTGGTATTTGCGATGCTCGTCTCGAGATGGCCCATCGAAGGGTCAATTTACCAGTGGGCGAGCAGGCTTATCGGCCCTGGCTTTGGCTGGTTCGCCGGATGGTTCTATATCTGGACACTCACCATCGCGATGGCGACAGTTGCACTGGGAGCGGCCCGATTCATCGCAAACATCCTGGGATTGGATCACCCGACCGGCACCCAGGTCGCCCTGATCGCTTTCGTCGTCCTCGTCTGCGGCACCCTCGTCAACCTCGCAGGGCGTCAGGTGCTGAAGATCTTCATGTTTGCAAGCATCATCGCCGAGGTAATCGGCTCGGTCGGCCTGGGTATCTGGCTGCTCATCACCCGACGAGAGCACGATCTCTCGGTGCTCTTCGATGCCGGCCGCAGCGTCGGTGCAGGCGATGAGTTCTTCTCGATCGGCGGGCCCTTTCTGCTCGCAATCGTGTTCATTGGATTCTCCTTCGTCGGCTTCGAGAGCGCAGGCTCGATTGCCGAGGAGGTGCATGAACCGCGAAAGAATCTGCCAAAAGCGGTGCTCTTCTCGATCTCGTTCATCGCGCTCATCGTGATGTTTTCCAGCCTTGCCGTGATCCTTGCGACCCCTGAGAACCCAGAGCTACTTCCGGGCTACGATGTCGACCCGGTACACGCCGTGCTCACGGCCCAGCTCGGCTCAGGCATCGCGCTGCCCCTGCAGGCCCTCTTCGCGATCGGTTTCATCGCCAGCTTTCTCGCCCTGCAGACCGCGGCGTCTCGGCTCATCTGGGCGAAGGCCCGCGACAACGCGCTACCGTTCTCTTCCAAGCTCGTTCGGCTCAGCCAGGCGCAGCGGCAGCCGGTTTGGGCGATCCTTCTCACCACTGCCGTCGGCACCGCCTTGTTCCTCCTGAGCAACGTCGCCGAGAACCTCTACACGATCATGGTGAACTTCACCTCGGGCGGGTTCTACCTCAGCTTCCTGTTCCCCGTCGCCGCGTTCGCGATCGCCGTGCTCCGTCGGAGCTGGACCCCAGGCCCTTTCACCCTCGGCCGCTGGACACTTCCCGTGGCGCTCATCGCCTTCGCCTGGGTAGCTCTCGAACTCGTCAACATCGGGTGGCCACGCCAGGCGAACGAGAATCTCGTACTCGACTGGTCGGTCATCATCGGAACTGTGGCACTCGCGATTCTCGGCACCATGGTCTATCTCAGGGTGCGCGGGCGCATCGGTCGCGTGGAAACCAGCGCCGTCACACTGCCCGGCCAGCCAGCACCAGTAGAAAGTGAGGTCTAATCGATGCGCACAGTCATTGTTACCGGAGCAGCGGGCGGGATGGGAGCCGCGATCGCAACACGGCTTCTCGCTGAGGGGTTTTTGGTCGCAGGGTTTGACCGCAGGCCGTCCCCCGCGACATCACGCAGCTGGGAGCTCGACATCGCCGATACGCGCGTTGTGGCCGAGACCACCGCCGAAGCCGCTGAGTCCCTGGGCCCCATCATCGGTCTCGTGAACGCCGCGGGCTACTACGAGAGCATCCCTTTCTCCGAGGTGACTGACGAGGCTGCGAGCGCGATGCTTCGCGTTCATCTGGGCGGATTCTTTGCGACGGCGCGCGCGGTCATCCCCATGATGCTTGACGCTGGCGTTGGCAGGATCGTCGCGATCACCAGCGAGCTTGCTGTGGGAGGCGGGCCGCGCGACTCACACTACTCGGCAGCAAAGGGCGCTGTGCTCGGAGCAATGCGAAGTCTCGCCGCCGAACTCGCCGGAACGGGTATCACCGTCAACTCGGTCGCGCCAGGGCCGACGAACACCCCGATGCTCCCCGTTGATTCGCAGTGGCGGGAGCCAGAGTATCTCGCCACGCTGCCAACGCGGGCGCTCGCCGAACCAGCAGACATAGCTGCGTGCGTGTCATACCTCATCCAATCGAGCGGATTCATCACCGGTGAGACACTTCACCCGAACTCAGGAGCAGTGATCTAGCGATGACTCTTTCTCTCAGTACGCTCGCCGGGCGCCGCGCGCTCGTCACGGGCGCGACGGGCGGGCTTGGCCAGGCGCAAGTCACCGCGCTGAGCGCCGCGGGCGCAACGGTGTATGCGCACGGGCGGAACCGCGACGCGCGGCTGGAGCTTCTCGAGGCGACGGGTTCGGTGACCGGGCTGATCGCAGATCTCGCGACCCCGGCCGGCTGCCGCGGCCTCGTGCGAGATTCTTCAGGCGCCGACGGCCTGGATATTCTCGTCGCGAATCACGCCACGATGTCGATGTCCCTGCTCGCAGCAGCCGATGAGGCAGAGTGGTGGCGGGTCGTCGAAACGAACCTCCTCGGCACGTTCGCCCTCGTCCAGGAGGCGAGCTCCGTAATGCTCGAGACTGGCCGCGGGGGCAGGATCGTCGTCATCGTCAGCGAGTGGGGCGTCACCGGTTGGCCCGAGGCAAGCGCCTATGCCGCTTCGAAGGCCGGACTCATCAGTTTGGTGAAGTCGTTGGGCCACGAGCTCGCTTCCGAAGGCATTTTCGTCAACGCGGTTGCCCCGGGCGTGATCGATACGCCGCAGCTTCTGGTTGACGCGCAGTCTGCCGGGTTGTCGCTCGACGAAATGCACGCGGAGTACGCCACAAACATTCCAGTTGGCAGAATCGGGCAACCGGAAGAGATCGCCGAAGCTGTCCGCTTTCTGTGCGATCCGGCGCTTACCGCCATGGCTGGCCAGACAATTCAGATCAATGGCGGCGCCACGCGCGGCCGCGTTTAGGAAGGACCTCTCCAGTGAACACCAACGCCCCCATCCCCCCGGTCGACGGTCAGCTCTCGCCGCGCTACGCAGGATTCACCACGTTTGCCCGGCTGCCCAGATTGGGCGATGCCCCAACACACGACATCGCTATCGTCGGCGTTCCATTCGACTCGGGCGTCACCTTCCGGCCCGGCGCGCGCTTCGGCCCAGGAGCGATTCGCGAGGCTTCACGGCTATTGCGCCCCTACAACCCGGCGCTTGAGACCGCTCCCTTCGCGACGTTGCAGGTCGTGGATGCTGGCGATCTCGATTGCAATCCGTTCGACATCACCGCGGCGCTGGCAGAGATCGAAGCAGGGCTTTCAACGCTCATCGGGGACGGGAAGCAGATCGTGGTGCTTGGCGGAGACCACACCATCGCACTCGCCTCACTTCGCGCACTCGCCAAGGTGCACGGCCCAGTCGCGCTGGTGCACTTCGACGCACACCTCGACACCTGGGGGCCGTACTTCGACACCCCGGTCACTCACGGCACGCCGTTCCGTGTCGCGATCGAAGAGGGGCTGCTGTTGAAGGAGCACTCCGCTCACGTTGGCATCAGGGGATCGCTCTACAGCGCCGACGATCTCACGGACGATGCAGAGCTTGGCTTCACGATTGTGCACGCGCGCGAGTTCCACACGACACCGTTCACTGACATCATTCAGCGGATCAGCGACAGAGTGGGTGACGCACCGCTGTATATCTCTATCGACATTGACGTGCTCGACCCCGCTCACGCGCCGGGCACCGGCACACCGGAGGCCGGTGGACTTACGAGCCGCGAGTTGCTCGAGCTCCTGCGCGGCCTGAAAGACAAGAACCTTGTCGGCGCAGATGTCGTGGAGGTCTCCCCACCGTTCGACCACGCGAGCATCACGTCGGTGGCGGCAGCGCACTGCGCGTATGATCTGGTATCAATCATGGCCAGGAGGTAACCAGCGTGGAGTTTGAGTGGCCAGGGGGCGCCGCATGCGCCGCGTCCTTTACGTTTGACGTTGATGGCGAGTCAGCCGCCGTTGGTGCTGCGCCGGCTGCAGCGGCGAGCATGAGCGCAATGACCCACCAGGCCTACGGCCCACTCATCGGTGTTCGACGGATCCTCGGGCTCCTGGAGCACCACGGCGTGCGCTCGACGTTCTTCATCCCCGGATACACGGCTGACCGGTATCCGGGGGTGGTACGGGATATCGCCGCGGCCGGCCACGAGATCGCCCATCACGGGTATCATCACGTCACCCCCACCACGCTCACCCCCGCCGAACGCGTGCGTGAGATTGTTCGCGGGAGCGACACGCTTGAACGCATCTCCGGGCAACGCCCGGTCGGCTACCGCGCCCCAATGTGGGATCTGTCCTGGGACATGCCAGCGCTACTCGCCGCCCACGGCTTCGTGTACGAATCGAGTCTCATGGATTCAGATCTCCCCTATCCACTGCTGGGCACCGCGAAGCACTCCCCTAGCGGTACGGATCTCATTGAGATTCCAATTCAGTGGGCCCTCGACGATTGGGAGCAGTACTGCTACCTGCCAGGCGTGACTGAACTCGGCCCGATCCAAACGCCCGGCCACGCGGTCGAACTGTGGCGCAGCGAGTTGCATGGCACGCGCCGCTTCGGTGGATGCTGGGTGCTCACCAATCACCCGTTTCTCAGTGGCCGACCGGGCCGCGCCGCCGCGCTCGACGCGCTCCTGGCCGAGGTCTCATCGTTGTCAGACGTGTGGCTCGCGCCGATGATAGACATTGCGGCTCACACGGCAACGCTCAACCTCCCTGCGCGCGTCGTCGAAGCTGTGGAGCCACCGGCGGCTTGAAGAGGCGCCTGAGTGCCCCCGCTGAGACTGCCTCTAGGTGTAGTTCCTCGGGACGTTGTGAACGCTCGAGATAGATGAAGACCTCCGGAAGGATGGGGTTTACCACAACTCAAATCCTCAACCGGGGGTCTTCATGTCCCACGCTAACGCACCCCTCACCCCAATCGGTAGAAGGCGCCTGGCATCCCTCATCGTTGATCAGGGATGGCCCATCAGACGCGCAGCGGAACGGTTCCAGGTCTCGCCCGCGACCGCTGCAAAATGGGCGTCTAGATACCGGGCCGGTGAACCCCTCACCGACCGCTCCTCACGCCCGCACCATTGCCCGACGAAGCTATCGAAACGACGTGAGCATCGCATCATCAGCCTCCGGTTCACCCGGCAATGGGGTTCCCATCGCATCAGCTACCACCTCGGCATTCCTCGTTCCACGATTGAACGGGTCTTGACCCGCTTCCGGATGCCCAAACTCGTGCACCTCGATCAAACCACCGGCCTCCCCGTCAGGAAGCCCACACCAGTGAGATACGAACGATCCCAGCCCGGGGAACTCGTCCATGTCGATATCAAAAAGCTCGGCAAGATCCCCGACGGAGGCAGCTGGCGTGCGTACGGGCGCGGATCTGACGCACACAAACGTGCGCAGCGTGCGTCAGGGAAAGCGGCGCGCGCAGGCGCGTTTAGTGCCGCGCTCGGAGATGATGCGAAGCATCGGTATACGCGCCCGTACCGGCCACAAACCAACGGGAAAGTGGAGCGGTTTAACCGGACCCTTGCGCAGGAGTGGGCGTACGCGGCGACGTATGACAGTGATGAGGTCGGGGCCGCTACATACGACGCCTGGCTTCATCATCACAATCATCACAGACCCCATACCGGGATCGGTGGGCAGACTCCCTCAGATCGTGTTCACAACCCCACTGGGAACCACAACTAGGCGAGCCCTAGCTCCCCGAGGCCTCCCGAAGCGCCAGCTTCGCCGCACGCTTCCGCTTGTCTTTCGCGCCGAGCAGCAGCGCAGTGCCGAGCACCGCAAAGGCCGGGCGGTAGTACTTCTGGTCGAGCTCTTCGAAGCGCTTGTTCGGCTCGGCAAGCCCGAGCGCCCGCAGCGCGGCAGCCCCGCCGAAGGCAGCGCGCGCGATCAGCGCGACCCCGGCCACGCGGCGCACACCGACGACAAACTTCCCCTCGCCAAGCCCGCCGGCCGCGACCGCGCCACCCGCAAATGCAAGACCAGAGACCACGGCGGTTGCCTGCGCGCTCGGCTGCTGCTTTGCGTTACCGACGACCGCTTCGCCGAGGCGCTTGTGGTTTTTCTCGGGCCAAGAGGAGCCCGCGGCCCACACAGCGTGCACGGCTCCCGCCGCGGTGAGCCCGGTCCACGCCACCAGGCGCGCCGTTCGTGTAACAAAACCCATGTGGTACTCCTCGCTAGTTGCCGGTTGCCCTGAGTGTAGAACGACGCGCTGAGGATTACCCCCAGCGCGTCGCCTCGCTACTCCGAATAACCCCTGGGGGTTACTCCCAGCGGTTCGGATCCATATCGCTGATGATGTGGCGAATGGTGCCCGAGTGCGAGCGCATCACAATGCTCTCGGCGCGCACGAACGGCCCGCGACGCTGCACGCCCTCGACGAACTCGGCGTCGGTGATGCCCGTCGCAACGAAGTAGCAGTTGTCGCTCGCGACGAGGTCGTTGGCTTCGAGCACGCGGTCGAGATCGTGGCCCGCATCGATTGCGCGCTGGCGCTCATCGTCGTCTCGCGGCCACAGCTTGCCCTGAATTACGCCGCCGAGCGCCTTCACCGCGCAGGCGGTGATGATGCCCTCGGGGGTGCCACCGACACCGACGCACATGTCGATGCCGGAGTCCCAGCGCGCGGCGTTCACGCCGCCAGCGACGTCGCCGTCCATGATGAGGCGCGTGCCCGCGCCAGCCTCGCGGATGTCGGTGATGAGCTGTGAGTGACGCGGGCGGTCGAGCACGGCAACGCGAATGTCTGAGACGTCAACGCCCTTTACCTTCGCGAGCGCACGAATGTTTTCGCCGATGGGCTTGCGAATATCGACGACGCCGACACCCTCTGGCCCGGCGACGAGCTTGTCCATGTAGAACACCGCAGATGGGTCGTACATGCTGCCGCGGTCGGCGACGGCGATCACTGAGAGCGCGCCCGGGCGGCCCTCAGCGGTGAGGCGGGTGCCGTCGATCGGGTCGACGGCGACGTCGCACTCGGCGCCGAGACCGTTGCCGACGCGCTCGCCGTTGTAGAGCCACGGGGCGTCGTCTTTTTCGCCCTCGCCGATAACGACGGTGCCGTTCATGTTCACTGTCGCGAGGAAGCGGCGCATCGCGTCGACGGCCGCACCGTCGGCTGCGTTCTTGTCGCCGCGGCCGATCCACGGGGTCGAGCGCATGGCGGCGGCTTCGGTCGCGCGAACGAGCTCCATCGCGAGGTTGCGGTCGGGCTGCCAGTCGTCGAGCGAAAGAGGATCAGTCATACCCATAAGACTACCGCGTAGACTGGTGTTCGCAGTGCGGCTAGGTGACGTGTTCGTGACCCGGCGCATCGCACTGCCACGACTCAATGTGTGTTGCCGTGAGCGATGCGCGCAACCACCACAGAATCCAAGGAGCCCATATGCCCGTCGCAACTCCGGAACAGTACGCAGCGATGCTCGATGCCGCAAAGTCAGGCGGATTCGCCTTCCCAGCGGTCAACGTTTCGAGCTCGCAGACCATTAACTCCGCAATTCAGGGCTTCGCTGAGGCAGGCTCCGACGGCATTCTGCAGGTCAGCTTTGGCGGCGCAGACTACCTCGCCGGGCACACCGTGAAGAACCGTGCCGGCGGTGCAATCGCGTTCGCGAAGTACGCGGAAGAGGTTGCGAAGGCGTACGACGTGACGGTTGCGCTGCACACCGACCACTGCCCCAAGCAACACCTCGAGAGCTTCGTGCTGCCCCTCGTCGCCGCAAGCGAGGAGCGGGTGAAGGAGGGCGGGCTGCCCTACTTCCAGTCGCACATGTGGGATGGCTCGGCAGTGCCGCTCGCCGAGAACCTCGAGATCGCGAAGGAGCTGCTGCCACGCATGGCGGCGATCGGCATCATTCTCGAGGTCGAGATCGGCATCGTCGGTGGCGAGGAAGACGGCATCAGCCACAAGATTAACGACAGCCTGTACTCGACGCTCGAAGACGGCATCGCGACCGTCGAGGCGCTCGGGCTCGGCGACCAGGGCCGCTACCTCACGGCGCTCACCTTCGGCAACGTGCACGGTGTCTACAAGCCCGGCGGTGTGCGGCTGCGCCCCGAGCTGCTCGCTGAGATTCAAGATGGCCTGCAGGCGAAGTACGGCACCGGCAAGAACCCCCTCGATCTCGTGTTCCACGGCGGCTCGGGCTCGTCGGCCGAGGAGATCGCCGAGGCCGTTCGCAACGGCGTCATCAAGATGAACATCGACACCGATACGCAGTACGCGTTCACGCGCCCGGTCGTCGACTACATGCTGAAGAACTACGACGGCGTGCTGAAGATCGACGGCGAGGTCGGCAACAAGAAGGTCTACGACCCCCGCGCCTGGGGCAAAGCGGCCGAGAGCGGCATGGCCGCGCGCATCGCGCTTGCCGCCGAGCAGCTTGGCTCGGCAGGGAAGTCGGTGAGCGCCTAGTGTCGGAGGAGCGCGACGGGAACGCGGGCACTCCGGCGTCACCGGAGCCCGCTGCCCCCGCGGTGGATCCGGGGGCGGCCACGCCAGTGCCGGCCCGCGATTCCCGGCCGAAGCCAGAGTTTGGCGAATACGCGCCAGAGGGCTGGGAGTGGAAGCCCGAGGGCGCTGCCGATGAGGCCGCGAACACCCCCGGCGTAGGAACACGAACACCAGGTGCCGGCGGAGCTGGCACCGGCGCGACCGTCGGCGCGCCGACGCCGGCGACCGTGCAGGGCGTGCCGCATAACCTCGGCGCAAATCTGCCCCGGCCAGCCCGCAGGGGCTCGGCGGGTCGCGGCGCGGCCGCAGCTGGCGGCGGATCGGCACAGGGCGGATCGGCACAGGGCCACCAAGCACCAGGCAGCCAAGCATCAGGAGGCCCAACGCAGCACTCGGCTGGCGCCCCGTATCGCGCCCCAGCGGCGGGCGACGCCCGGGCCCCGCACCAGGCGGCGCAGCTTCAGCAGGCTCAGTTCCAGGCGCCCGCGCAGGGCGGGTACGCCCAGCAGAAGCCCGCAAACCTTGGCGATCGGGTCATTACGATTCTGTTGCTCGTGCTCGGCGCGTTCGGGGCGCTGTACTCGTCGCTGACGCTCATGGGTTTGCGCAACGTGTTCGCGGTGATGGAAGACGCCCCCGGCGTGACCGACCTCACTCCCCCGGCTTGGCTCGACATGACGGGCAAGGTCGCCGGCATGGTCGTGCTCGTGCTCTACGGCCTCATGCTCGTGTACTCGATCCGCCGGCTGCGCGCTCGCAAGCTGACGTTCTGGGTGCCGCTCGTGCTCGGCGTTGTCGTCTCCATCGCGGTGATCGTGATCGTGGCGAGCGCGATGTTCGGAACGCCCGAGCTGGCGGAGATCATGAGCGACCCTTCGGCTTCGGCTGAGCTGCTCGAGTATCTGCAGGGGTTCCCGACGAGCTAGCCCAGCGCACCCGCGGGTCGCGCGCCGCCCGGCTCGACTGAGCTCGGCGGCGCGCTGTCGTTTCGGCACGCTGTCGCTGCGGCGCGACCACCACGGCTCTCGGCCCCCGCGGCTCGCGGCCGCTCAGGCGCGATCGCGCGCGCCGACGCCCGGCAGGCTCGGCGTCAGCTACGCTAAACCCATGAGTTCACAGTCGAGTTCACCGCAGGGTTCGCCGCGCCGGCCCGAGCCAGCTGGCGCCCCGGCCGGCACCCCCGCGCAGACGCCAGCACCGGCGTCACAGCAGCCCCGCGCCAAGCTATCGCCGGGCACCGTCGCCCGCTACGCGAGCGGTTCTCTCGCGACCGGCGGCTTCGCCACCCTCCCGGGCCTCGTGCTCGTCTACTACCTCACCGACTCGCTCGGGGTCACCGCGCTTATCGCCGGCCTCATCGTCACGCTCGCGAAGGTGTGGGACGTGATCATCGACCCCATCATCGGTGGGCTCAGCGACCGCACGCTCGCCCGCACCGGCTCGCGGCGCGGCCCGATGGTCATCGGTGCGATCGGCCTGCCGATCGCGTTCGTGCTGATGTTCGCGGTGCCGCCGGGCGTCGGGCCAGCGGTCTCTGCGATCTGGGTGCTCTTCGCGTTCGTCGCGGCGGCGACGTTCTTCAGCATGTTCCAAATTCCGTATGTGTCGCTCCCGGCCGAGCTCACCGACGGCTACAAAGAGCGCACCCGCCTGCTCACGTGGCGAGTCGTCGTGCTCACGGTCGCTATTTTGCTGTTCGGGGCCGGCGGCCCCGAGATTCGTGACCTGTTCCCCGACAACCAGCTGCTCGGCTACCTGCTCATGGCGATCGCCGCGGCAGTGCTGCTGGGCGGGAGCCTGTGGCTCGCCTCGACGGTCGCGCCCCGCGGTGCGCCAACGATCGCCGCGAACGGCGGGCACCGCGCTTTTTCGCTCGCCCACTACCGCGAGGGGCTCAGCGCCCTGCGCGACAGCAAGCCATTCCGGGCGCTGCTTGCGACGTTCATGCTGCAGGGCCTCGCGACCGGCCTCATGCTCGCCGGCGCGCAGTACGTCGCCAGGTGGATCCTCAACGACCAGGGCGCCGTCACGGTTCTGTTCGCCTCGCTCATCGCCCCTGCCCTGCTGTTCGCGCCCGTGTGGCGGTGGGTCGCCGACCGCATCGGCAAGGCGCGCACCTTCCGCATCGCGAGCCTGCTCTTTCTCGTGGCCGCGGTCGCGCTCACTGGCATGCTGCTGTGGCCCGGCATGTGGATCCTCGCCCCCGTCGGCGTCGCCGGCGCCGCGTACGCCGGCATGCAGACCATGCCGATGGCGATGCTCCCCGACGTCATGAGCCACGACGCGGCAACCTCGGGCGACCCCGAGGGGCGCGCCGGGGTGTTCGGTGGTGTGTGGACAGCGGGTGAGACCGCCGGCATGGCCCTCGGATCCACCACGCTTGCCCTCGTGCTCGCCGCGACGGGCTACGTCGAGTCCGTTGCCTCGGTGACCGTCACCCAGCCGGCGACCGCGGTCTCTGGCATTGCGCTCGCGTTCAGCCTCTTCCCCGCGCTGCTCATGCTCGCGAGCCTCGCGACGCTGCGCAGCTACAGGCTCACCGAGCGCGACGTCGACGCCGCTGCGGGGAGCACCCCGTGAGCCGGGCCACCCAGTTCGCCGGGCCGGAGGCCGCAGAGATTCTCGCTGAGCTCTCGACGCTGCGCGAGCGCGACGCGCCGACCCACGGCGGCCGCGTGCTCTCCTACGTCTACGATTCGGGGCTCGCCGAGCTCGACGCGCTCGCCCGCGACGCGGCGGAGCTCACCCGCCCGCTCAACGCCCTCGACCCGACGACGTTCCCGTCGGTCGCGGTGATGGAGCGCGAGCTCATCGGTTTTATGCGCAAGGCGCTCAACGGCCCGGCAACCAAGCTCGGCGGCGGGCCCGTCGTCGGCAGCGTCACGAGCGGCGGCACTGAGAGCTGCCTGCTCGCGGTGAAGACGGCGCGGGATCTGTGGCGGGCGGAGCACCCCGAGCTCGCCGCGAAGCTTGCGCGGGCCGGGAAACGGCCGCGGCTCGTCACGCCTGCGACCGTGCACGCCGCGTTTCAGAAGGCCGCGCGGCTGTTCGATCTCGAGTGGGATCCCGTCGTGTGCGAGCCAGACGGCTCCGTGCGGGTGTCAGGCTTCGAGCAGAAACTTGGGGCCGACGTCGCGCTCGTTGTCGTGTCTGCGCCGGCCTACCCGAACGGCGCGATCGACCCGATCGCCGAGGTCGCGGGCATCGCAAAGGAGTTTGGGCTGTCGTGCCACGTCGACGCCTGTTTCGGCGGCCTCGCGCTGCCGTGGTGGCCCGGCCTTGCGCCGTGGGATTTTCGGGTGCCTGGCGTCACGAGCATCTCGGCCGACCTACACAAGTTCGGCTACGCCCCGAAGGGCGTCTCCGTGCTGCTGCACCGGGGCCGCAGGCGACACCGTGCCCAGTTCTTCGCGACGACGAGCTGGCCGGGCTACCCGGTTGTGAACCCGACGCTGCTCGGGTCGAAGCCCGCCTCGCCGCTCGCCGCGGCCTGGGCGATCACGAAGCGGCTTGGGAACGAGGGCTACGCAGAACTGACCGCGTCGTGCGTGCGCTCGGCCGAGACGATCGTGCGCGAGGCGTCGCTCATTCGGGGCCTCTCGGTGTGGGGCGCGCCCTCTGGGCCGTCGATCGCACTCGTCGCCGACGAGTCGCTGCCCGAGGCAGAGCGGGTCGACCCGCATCACCTCGCCGACGAGCTCGCGACGCTCGGGTTTCGCATTCAGCACCAGCCGGGGTTCACGCAGCCGGGCGGCGTCAGACTCCCCCACACCGCGCACCTCACGATCACGCCGGTCACCGAGGGCACGCTCCCCGAGCTCGTCGATGCGTTGCGGGCGGCCGCCGACGCCGTGCGGGGGAAGCCGCAGGCGAACCCCAGGCTCGAGCTGCTCGGGCTGCGGGCGCTCGGGTACGCCCCGAAGCGCGACGGCGGCACCTTCCGCGTGCCGTCGCCCGATGCTGCGTGGCGTATCCTGCGGCTCGCGGGGGCTGGCGGGGATGGCGGCAAGGCCTCGTCGCTCCCAGGCAGGCTCGCGCCGCTCATGGCGCTCGCCGAGCGGCTGCCGGCTCCGGTCGCCGAGGCGATCCTCTCCGAGCTGCTCGCGCGCGTGAGCGAGCCGTAGGGCTATCTCACGCGGCAATCGCACTGGGTAACCGCCACGGTGGCCGGGCCCGGGCAGGCGAAGCGCTGCTAGCGCACGCGGCCGCCGAGGGCGCGCTCGTCGCGCTTGCCCGAGGCGTCCTGGCGGAGCTCCTTCGGCAGCGAGAAGACGAGGTCTTCCTCTGCCGTGACGACCGCGCGCACGTCGGCGTAGCCGGCCTCTCCGAGGTCGTCGAGCAGCTCCTGCACGAGCACCTCGGGAACCGAGGCACCGCTCGAGATGCCGATCGTCTCGACTCCCTCAAGCCACTCCTGCTTCACCTCCTCGGCGAAGTCAACGAGGTAGGCGGCCTTCGCACCGTACTCGAGCGCGACCTCGACGAGGCGCACCGAGTTCGACGAGTTCGTGGAACCAACGACCAGCACAAGGTCAGCCTCGGGCGCAATCTTCTTGATCGCGACCTGGCGGTTCTGCGTCGCGTAGCAAATGTCGTCTGACGGCGGGTCTTGCAGGTTCGGGAAGCGCTCGCGCAGCCGGCGCACCGTCTCCATCGTCTCGTCGACCGACAGCGTGGTCTGCGAGAGCCAGACCAGGCGATCCGGGTCTTTCACCACGAGATCGTCGACGTCATCCGGCGAGTTCACGATCGTGATGTGGTCGGGCGCCTCACCAGCGGTACCCTCGACCTCCTCGTGACCGGTATGGCCGATGAGCAGAATCTCCATGTCCTGCTTCGCGAAGCGCACGGCCTCGCGGTGCACCTTCGTCACGAGCGGGCACGTCGCATCGATCGCGTGGAGGTGCCGATCCGCCGCCTCCTGCACCACCGCGGGCGAGACGCCGTGAGCCGAGAACACGACGTTCGCACCCTCGGGCACCTCGTCGACCTCCTCAACGAAGATTGCGCCCATCTTCTCGAGGGTCTGCACGACGTGCACATTGTGCACGATCTGCTTGCGCACGTACACGGGAGCGCCGTAGCGGTCGAGCGCTTTCTCGACGGCGACGACCGCGCGATCGACGCCCGCGCAGTAGCCGCGGGGAGCGGCGAGCAGCACGCGCTTCTCACCTGCAACTGGCAGGTTCTTAAGCCTGCCGCCCAGGCGGCGCATACGCGGCATCGCCAGGCTCACAACCGGAGCACCGATCGTGCGCTGATTAACAACCGAAGCCTGCTGAGTCATGAGCACAAGTCTACGCTGCCTCGCTGAGCAGTCAGTCTGAGTGCTGTGCGCGAACGCGCGCCGCGGAGCGCCACGGCGCCGATACGCCGCAGTCACCCCGAGTGCGTCCCGCGCTGCGCCGCGCCGCACCCCCGGGTCGGCGGCGCCGAGTAGGCTCGAACCCATGGCAGCAGACGCACCCGCAACCCGCGAATCTCCGTGGCCCGTCGCCCTCATGAGCGAAAAGGTCGCCGGGTGGATCGACAGGCTCGGCCAGGTCTGGGTCGAGGGCGAGGTCACCCAGTGGCAGGTGCGCGGTGGTCACGTCTACGGCAAGCTCCGCGACCTCACGCAGGATGCGACCGTCAGCTTCACGGTCTGGCGCTCGGTCGCGCAGCGCCTCACCGCTGACTTCAAGCAGGGCGACCGCGTGATCGCGCTCGTGAAGCCAAACTTCTGGGTGAAGGGCGGCTCGCTCACCATGCAGGTGTTCGACCTGTCGCACGTCGGTCTCGGCGAGCTGCTCGAGCGCCTCGAGCGGCTGCGCAGACAGCTGCAGACTGAGGGGCTCTTCGACGAGGGCCGCAAGCAGCGCCTGCCGTTCCTGCCGGGCAAGATCGGTCTCGTCACCGGCCGCGACTCCGACGCAGAGAAAGACGTCGTGCGCAACGCGACGCTGCGCTGGCCAGGCGTGCAGTTCAAGATCCACTACGCGGCAGTGCAGGGCGATCGCGCAGCGAGCGAAGTCACCGCCGGCATCCGCGCCCTCGACGCCGACCCCGAGGTCGACGTCATCATCGTTGCGCGCGGCGGCGGCGACTTCCAGAACCTCCTCCCGTTCTCTGACGAGGCCGTGGTGCGGGCCGCCGCCGAAGCGAACACTCCGGTCGTGAGCGCGATCGGTCACGAGGCCGATCGCCCGCTGCTCGACGAGGTCGCCGACCTGCGCGCATCGACCCCGACCGATGCCGCGAAGCGCGTTGTGCCAGACGTCGGCGAGGAGCTCGCGGGCATCGACCAGGCGCGCAGCCGCATGTCGAGCCGGGTGAGCCAGCTCTTTAGCTACGAGGCCGACCGCATCTCCCAGCTGCGGCAGCGACCCGTGCTCGCGAGCCCCGAGCGCATCGTCGACGACCGCGCCGAGGAGCTCGTGCGCTGGGTTACGCGCGGTGCGGAGCTCGCCGATCGCGCGATTGTGGATCGTGCCAGCTCCCTCGCCGAGACCCGCGCACACCTCCGGGCACTCTCACCGCAGGCGACCCTCGAGCGCGGCTACGCGATCGTGCAGCTGCCGACGGGTGAGGTGCTGCGCGAACCCGCCGACGCCCCCTCCGGCACCTCGCTTCGCGTGAGCGTCGTTGGCGGCCGGGTCGGTGCCACCTCCACGGGCACCGCGGAATAGCCCGGCGCTCGCCGGCGCCAACTTGCGCTAGTCGGTGCTCCGCAGCTCGCTGCCGTCGGCCGCGACCCTAAACGAAGCGCTGCGGTAGCCGTCGTTGATCACGAACGACGCGCTCACGGGGCCGGAGCGTTCGGTGTTCCACGGATCCGCCTCCGTCTGCGCGAGCTCTCGGCTCGCGGAGTACATCACACCGTCGAGGTCGCTCACACCGACCTCCTCAGCCGCGCGCTCGATCTCGCGGAGGATCGCGCCGGCGTCTAGCTCGCCGAGCCCGAACTGCTCGCTCAGGGTTTCCGGCTGCGGCGAGCCGGGCCCATCGTGAGTGACGCTCCCCTTGCGGTAGTACCAGCGGTCGACGTTGAGGCTCTCGGGGGTGAGCGGCGCGTTCACGCTCACCAGATCTTCCGATACCGTGACGCTGACCACGCGGTCGTGCCCAATCTCCTGGGCAAGCGCGGCGAGCGCCCGGTCGAGCGCGGCCGGCTCACGCAGGTCAGCGTGGAAGCGCCCCTCGGGAATCGCGGCGACGGTCTCCGCGAGGCCCGCGCGGTACGGGAACACAACGGCGGCGCCAGCAAGCATGCCGGCGAGCACGAACGCCGCGATGCGGAGCGGCCGCCACCGGCGGCTCGTACCGATGAGCGGCCGGCGCACGCCAGCAGGTCCGCCGCTTTTCTGCGAGGGGAGCTGCAGGTCTCCTGCGGCCTCGGCTGGCGGGAACTCGGTGTCGTCCCAGATCTGCGCGCCAGCGTCTTCCGCGGTGAGCGCGACCTCAGGGTGCCCCTCCTCCAGAATCGCGACCACGTGCCTGGTGCCTGGCTGAAAGCGGGGAATTTCGGTGAGCTGTACGATGCGTCGCACCCTGGTGCGGTAGACACCGCCGTGCACGGGCCGCACGGTGAGGTCGATGTCGCAGACCGGCTGCTCGTTGATGTGCGTGCCGGTTTGGCTGAGCGCATCGACGCGGGCAAGCCCGACGCGGCCATCCGCAAGGGCGAGCTGCACCTGCTCGCTCGACGGCAGGGAGAGGCCTCGCAGCGACCGGCCGAGGAGCACGAACGTTGCCGACACTACCGTGACGATGATGCCCACGGGAATCGCCCAGGAGGCGGCGCCCGGCGGGCCAACAAGCGCGGCAACGATACCGCCGAAGAGAATTCCAAGGCCAACGAAGAACATGAGGCGAAGCACTGGAAAAGCCTAACGGGTCTGCGAACCGCGCGCTCCCCCGTTCGACGTATCGCGAGCGCCCAGGGCGCAGCGGCTAGACTGAAAGCTATGACTGCCCCGATCGAAGCAGACGTTGCCGCGCTGAGCTATGAGCAGGCGCGCGACGAGCTCATTCAGGTGGTGAGCCGACTCGAGCAGGGCGGCGCCACGCTCGAAGAATCGCTCCAGCTGTGGGAGCGTGGCGAGGCCCTCGCCACGCGCTGCGAGGAGTGGCTCATCGGTGCCCGCAAACGGCTCGAAGACGCGCGGCAGGGCGGCGCTCAAGGCGACACCCCAAGTGCGGTCGAGGCCGAGAACGGAGACGTGTTCTAGCTATGGCGAGGCAGAAGCGCCCGAACATTGTTGCCGAGCTCGGCAGGCCAGAAACGGCCGCCGAGACCGCCGCCCGCAAGGCCGAAGGCAGCCGGCTGTATAAGTCGCGAAAGACCGTGAACAACCTGGTGTTCTCGCTGCTGGTGACCGTCGGGCTTGTCTTCGTGATCTACCTCATGGTGCCGCGACCCGCAGGCGACTTCCCGGATCGATCGATCGATGTGGCCCAGGCCGCCGCAACGGCCGGAGCAGACTTCCCGCTCGCCGTTCCCGCGGTGCCCGATACCTGGAAGGCAAAGCAGGCCACCCTGACCGTCGAAAACGGTGTCTCGGCCTGGCAGATCCTCTACACGACCGAGAACGAGGCGTTCGCCTCAGTCGTACAGGCGTACACCGAGACGGGCGAGCCCGTGAGCGCGAAGTGGATCGCGGGCATGCTCGAGGAGCAAGAGTCGACCGGCACCGAGCAGCTTGGCGGCCTGAGCTGGCGGGTCTACGACCATCAAGATCGCAAGGCCGAAAAGGTCAACATGCGCTTCGGGCTCGAAAGCACTGTCGGCACGAACTCCGTGCTCGTCTATGGCACCGACGACGCCGCAACGATTCGCGTGCTTGCAGCGCAAGTGGCCGACTCGCTCGGCGAGCCCCAGCAGTTTGAATCCGCAGCAACGAGTGAGGCGACCGAATGACCGACAAGACACCCCGCGTCACCCCGCAGGCAGCGTGGGACACGCTGATCGCCGGCAACGAACGATTCGTGTCGGGAGACTCGGCTCACCCGAACCAGAACGTCGAGCGGCGCAGCGAGCTCGTGAACTCGCAGAGCCCCGATGTTGCGCTCTTCGGCTGTTCGGATTCCCGCCTCGCCGCCGAGATCATCTTCGACTGCGGCCTCGGCGACCTGTTCATCGCCCGCAACATGGGCCACGTCGTCGCCGAGTCAATCACCGCGTCGATGGAGTACGCGGTCACCGAGCTTGGCGCCTCGCTCATCGTGGTGCTCGCGCACGACTCGTGCGGTGCCGTCGCCGCGGCGATCGATCAGACCGGGCGCGAGCCGTCTGAAACGACCCGCTCCGTGAAGCACACCCTCGCCCCGATTCAACCGTCGGTGCAACAGCTCTGGCTGCAGGGTCACACCGAGACCCCCTACGTGACCGCCACCGAGATCGACGCCAACGCGGTCGGCCGGCTGCACCTCAACGCGACCGTGCACGAGCTGCTGCGCACCTCGCGCGCCATCAGCGACGCCGTCGACGCCGGCCAGCTCGCCGTCGTCGGGTTGCAGTACCGGCTCACCGAGGGCCGCGCCGTGCCGTACACGGTCGTTGGCCCGCTCGAGCTTGAGCTCGCTCCCCTGAACTAATTACCCAACATCCCAGCACTCTCAAGCAAAGGACTATTGTGACCGAAGAGATCGAGTACCGCATCGAGCACGACACCATGGGCGAGGTCCGCGTTCCCAAGAACGCGGTCTACGCTGCGCAGACTCAGCGTGCCGTCGAGAACTTCCCGATCTCGGGCAAGGGTCTCGAGCCCGCTCAGATCGTCGCGCTTGCGCGCATCAAGCGCGCAGCGGCCATGGCAAACGCCGAGCTCGGCATTCTCGACGCAGACATCGCGAAGGCGATCGTCGCAGCTGCCGACGAGATTATCGGCGGCGCCCACCACGACCAGTTCCCCGTCGACACCTACCAGACCGGCTCTGGCACCTCGTCGAACATGAACATGAACGAGGTGCTTGCGAGCCTCGCAACCAAGCACCTCGGCGCCCCCGTGCACCCGAACGACCACGTGAACGCGTCGCAGTCGTCGAACGACGTCTTCCCGACCTCGGTGCACGTCGCGGTCACCGGCGCACTCATCGAGCAGCTCAAGCCCTCGCTCGCGCACCTCGCCGAGGCGCTCGAGGAGAAGGCTGAACTGTGGAAGTCGGCCGTGAAGCCGGGCCGCACCCACCTCATGGACGCGACCCCCGTTACCCTCGGCCAGGAGTTCGGTGGCTACGCAGCGCAGATTCGCTACGGCATCGAGCGCATCGACGCTGCCCTCCCCCGCGTCGCCGAGGTTCCGCAGGGCGGCACCGCCGTCGGCACCGGCATCAACACCCCGCTCGGCTTCCCCGAGAAGGTCATCGCCGAGATCGCAGCGTCGAGCGGTCTGCCCATCACCGAGGCACGCAACCACTTCGAGGCACAGGCAAACCGCGACGGGCTCGTCGAGGCTTCTGGCGCACTGCGCACCATCGCCGTGTCGCTCACAAAGATCGCAGAAGACGTGCGCTGGATGGGTTCGGGCCCGAACACCGGCTTCGGCGAGCTCCACATCCCCGACCTGCAGCCCGGCTCGTCGATCATGCCCGGCAAGGTCAACCCCGTCATCCCCGAGGCGACCCTCATGGTCTGCGCTCGCGTGATCGGCAACGACGCGACCATCGCCTGGGGCGGCGCTCGCGGCAACTTCGAGCTCAACGTGATGATCCCCGTCATGGGCACCGCGCTGCTCGAGTCGATCCGCCTGCTGTCGAACGTGTCGCGCGTCTTCGCTGACAAGACCGTCGCCGGCCTCGAGGCCAACATCGAGCGCATGGAGACCCTCGCCGGCATGAGCCCGTCGACCGTCACCCCGCTGAACCGCCTCATCGGCTACGAGGCCGCCGCGAAGATTGCGAAGCACTCGGTTGCCGCGGGCATCACCGTGCGCGAGGCAGTCATCGATCTCGGCTACGTCGAGCGCGGCGAGGTCACCGAGGCTGACCTCGACAAGGCACTCGATCTGCTCTCGATGACCCACCCGGGCGTCGCGAAGTAGTTCGCTTGTCAGCGGGCGGGGCGGTGAGGCTGGAGCCTCACCGCCCCGTTTGCGTGCGGGCCCTGGGCCGCGCGACCCTTCGCTCGGCCCAGCCGCCAGGCCCGTCTCGCGGCCCAGCCGCGGCCCAACCGCGCAGCCGTAGGCGAGGCCCACGCCGGCCAGCCCTGCACTTGCCTCCGAGCTGGGTTCAGTTTTTCGCAGGAGAAGGGACTGGTCTCGGCGAGAAGTGCAGGGTTGGTGAGCGGGCGACCCGGGCGCTGCGCGGGCGACCCGGGCGCTGAGCGGCGACCCGGGCGCTGCGCGGGCGACCCGGGCGCTGAGCGGCGACCCGGGCGCTGCGCGGGCAACCCGGGCGCTGAGCGGCACAGGGGGCGCTCTCGGAGCGGAGTGCAGGGTTTGCGGCTCGCGAGCCTCTGCCCGCGCTCGCTACGCTGGCGGCATGACCCAACCCCATTCAGACCCCGCTGCTCCGGCCGACAACTGGCAGGCCCGCGTCGACGCGGTGTGGGCCGACCCCTCGGCATCTGAGCTCGAGGTCGTCGAGCGCATCGAGGCGCTTACCGCTGAGCTCCCAGACGACGACCCGCGCGGGCCTTTCCAACTTGGCGGCGCGCACGACTCGGCGGGCCTCGAGGCCCGCGCCGCGGAGCTCTACGAGCGCGCGATCGAGCTCGGGCTCGACGGCCAGTCGCGTGCCGAGCTCGACATTCAGTACGCGTCGACGCTGCGCAACCTCGGCCGCACCGCCGAGGCGCTCGCCGTGCTCGAAGCCTCGGCCGGCCACCCGAGCCTGGGTGCCGCGCCCGACGCGTTCTACGCGCTCGCGCTGCACAGCGCCGGGCGGTCGGCCGAGGCCGTCGCGGTGCTCATCGAGGCGCTCGTGCCATCGCTGCCGAAATACCAGCGCTCGCTTGCCGGCTACGCCGCAGAGGCGCGCGCCGGTGCCGCCCGCCCGCAACCCGGGAGTGCGAGAGAATAGGTGCGTGCTTGACGAAACCTTCTCCCTGCCGCTCTGGGCCGAACTCACAGCCGTGGGCGTTGGTAGTTTGCAGGGGGCGCTGTTCGCCGCGGGGTTCAAGCGGCTCGACCTGCTCGGCGTCGCCATTCTCGGCATCGCCTCGGGCATCGGCGGGGGCTTTCTCCGTGACATTCTGCTGAGCACGACCCCCGCGGCGTTTTCGATCAACTGGTATTTGCTCACCGCAACGCTCGCGGCCTTCGTTGGCATGCTCGTGCCCAGGCTGTTTCGCAAGGTCGACCCGGTGGTGTCGCTGCTCGACGCGGTGAGCATCGGCATGTTCGGTGCGATTGGCGCGACCAAGGCGCTCTCGCTCGGCCTGCCGGTCGTGCCTGCCCTGTTCATCGGAACCGTCTCCGCGGTGGGCGGCGGTGTGCTGCGCGACATGATTCTCAACATTCCGATCGCGCTCATGCACGTCGGCTCGTTTTACGCGGTCGCGTCGATGGGCGGCATCGTCGTGCTGCTCATCATGCTGCAGTTCGGGGCGCCCGTGCTCATCGCCGGCATCGTCTGCGTTGTCGTTACGACCCTGCTGAGGCTGCTCGCGGTGCGCTTTGGCTGGAGCCTGCCCGAGCAGCGGGCGCTCAGCCGCATTCAGCTGCGTCGCCAGCGCCAGGTAGAGGCCGTCATCGACGAGGCGCTGCAGACAGGCGTCATCGTGCTCCCCGATCTCGGTGGCCAGAGCGAAGACGAACCAGACGACGACACGGAGTTTGGCGACGGCCGCCAGCCGGCGGGGTCGCGCTAGCGAAGTCGCGGGGTCACGCTAGCAAAGTCGCGGGGTCACGCTAGCAAAGTCGCGGGGCCACGCGTGGCCCGCAGCGCGGCCCGGCGAGTTCGACACACCTGAGTTCACCCACCGGTCACCCGCGGGCAGGCCCGCAGCTACCCGGGGGCGACCGTCGGGCCACTTGGGTTCGATTGTGTAGCTGAGGGCGCCCACCCAGGCAGCCTCACTCTTCACGCATTCGAACTCCAAAGGAACGAAATGACGAACCCCGCAACCGCCGCGCGGTTGAGGCGCGGCACGACCGCGCTTGCCCTTGCCGCTCTCGTTGGCAGCGGCCTCGCGATCCCGCTCGCGAGCCCCGCTTCAGCCACCTCCGCCGAAGCACCAGCCGCCTCCGCCGAAGCACCAGCCGCGGCCCCGGCCGCCGCAACCCCGGTCGTGCCCAAGAACTCACTCATCGAGACCGGTACGAAGTGGAAGTACCTCGACACGAACGTCGACCCGGCCGCAGGTGCCGCAGACCGCAATGCCTGGGCCGCGCCGGGGTTCGATGACTCCGCATGGCCCACCGCGCCAAGCGGCTTCGGCGTGAAGAAGAACGAGCTTGGCGCCGTCGGCCCGTACACACCAGCTACGAAGCTCTCCCACTACATCGACGGCAACGCGAAGAACACCGTGCCGACGTACTTCTTCCGCACCACGGTCGAGCTCGAAGCCGGCGTCGCTGCCGAGGTTGGCAAGGTCGCGGCGACGATCATTCACGACGACGCAGCGCGAGTGTTCGTGAACGGCCAGAAGGTCGTCGGCCTGCTCGACGCGCGCGTCGACGATTCGCTCCCCTCAAACCTGCAGTACGCGGGCGACAGCAAGGGTGACCCTGTCGTCTCGGAGTTCACGATCGATCCGGCGCTCTTGCGCGACGGCACGAACACGATCGCGGTCGCACTGTATCAAGATCGCGAGAGCTCCTCAGACGCCTACTTCGACCTGCCGAAGCTCGAGCTCACCGCGAAGGGCGACGCCGGCACCGAGCCGGGCGGCGACACCGACCCGGTCGTCGCGGCCCCGACCCGCGTGATTCTCACCCCGACCGAGACCCCCGCTGTATCGCAGTCGTTCTCGTGGCTCGCGGGCGACGCGTCGCACACGACCGGCCAGGTCGAGATCGGGCTGGCCGCGGGCGGCGACACCCGCTCTGTCGAGGCGAAGCCAGTTGGCGCTGTGAACGGCAACGAGAAGGAGCACTTCTCGGCAACGATCGGCGAGCTCTCCCCCGCAACCTCCTACCGCTACCGCGTCGGCACCGCCGGCAGCATGAGCGAGTGGTATTCGTTCACGACGGAGACTCCCGGGGCGACCGACTTCCAGTTCGTCTACTACGGCGACGCCCAGATCGGCCTCGACACCACCTGGCCATCGGTCGTGAAGCAGGCCGAGGCGAAGGCAACGCGCTCGATCGGCTCGGTGCACGCGGGCGACCTCATCAACACCGGCAACAACGACACCGAGTGGCAGAACTGGTTCAAGGGCATGGAGCACTCCGCGACGAGCACGAACGTCATGGCGGCCCCCGGCAACCACGAGTATCAGGGCGACAAGGCCCTCGCGTCGTGGAAGGCACACTTCGAGTACCCGCTCAACCAGCCCTCAACCGAGTCGATCGGCGAGCTCGCGAAGCTCTCGCAGGGCGACACCGAGGTGGCAAAGCAGTACGCGGCGTACTTTGAGCACTGGGCCGACTTCGCCGCCGAGACGGTCTACTACACCGACTACCAGGGTGTGCGCTTTATCACGCTGAACGCGACACGCGACACGACGTTCTTGAAGCCCGCGAACCTCCCGGGCTGCACGGGCGCCGAGTGCCCGAGCACGAAGGTGCAGGAACTGTGGACGGAGTACCAGGCCGCCTGGCTCGACTTCGTGCTGAAGAACAGCCCGTCGAAGTGGAATGTCGTGACCTTCCACCAGCCCGTCTACTCGACGTCGAAGGGGCGCAACGAGCCCGTGCTGCGCGAGCACTGGGTGCCCGTGTTCGAGGAGAACAACATCGATCTCGTGCTCATGGGCCACGACCACACCTACGCCCGGGGCTTCAACAACGATGATCGCACCGCGACGAGCGGCGTCACCAACGGGCCCGTGTACACGGTGTCGAACTCGGGCGCGAAGCACTACGACCTCGAGTCTGAAGAGAAGAACATCTGGACGAACAACGGCGCGACCCAGGTGATCCGCGGCGAGCGAGTCACCACCTACCAGGTGATCGACGTCACGGAGAACCAGCTCACCTACCGGTCGTACGTCGCCGAGACCGTGCCCGGCTCGAAGAGCTTCAAGCTCGCCGACGCGTCGGGTGAGCGCCCGGTGTACGCTGCCGCCGAGGTGCCTGCG
The DNA here is from genome assembly GCF_039528015.1 of Leucobacter albus. Lineage (NCBI taxonomy): Bacteria > Bacillati > Actinomycetota > Actinomycetes > Micrococcales > Microbacteriaceae > Leucobacter > Leucobacter albus. Next base: position 33,906 of record NZ_BAAAKZ010000010.1, read on the forward strand.
GTCGGCGAGGTGTTCGACGAGTTCACCGTCACGAAGTACAACACCGGCGAGAAGTGGGTCACCGAGGCGGGCGTGACCGCGCCGGCAGGGCCGGCCATCGCGCTCGACGCGACGTCGGTGAAGCCGGGCGGCAAGGTCAAGGTCTCGGGCACTGGCTTCGCGCCGGGGTCGAAGATCGCGCTCGAGCTGCACTCGGAGCCAGTGTCGCTCGGCACCGTCGAGGTGGGGGCGGATCGCGCCTTCGAGTCGACCGTGACAATCCCGGCAAACACGCCGGCCAGCACCGAGCACTCGCTCGTCGCCGTGCTGCCGAACGGCTCGACAGTGTCGACGCCGCTTACCGTGACCGCGGCCGACACCGGCGAGACGAAGCCCGGCGTTACGAAGCCCGGCGAGCAGGTCGGCGGCAAGGGCTCGGGCTCGATCGCCGCGACCGGTGGGGAGGCGTTCCTGCCCCTCGGCGTCGCCGCCGCGACCCTGCTGGCGCTCGGTGCCGCGCTCGTCGTGTGGCGCCGCCGCGCCGCGATCGAGCTGCCCGAGGGCGGGGAGCCGCGCCGCTAGCGCGGGCCGTTCGTTCGTCAGCGGGCGGGGTGTGGATCGAAATGATCCGCACCCCGCCCGCTGCATTTGTGCGACGTTTTATGCCACGGCACCGCCCGGCCCCGCCGCCACCGCTATTCCACGGTCTTCACCGCGGCGCGACCGCGCCAGACCACGCCCGTGAGCACGAGCCCGACGGTTGCCTGCACCGCCGCGCCCACCGCGAGCAGCACGAGCACGGGCGTCCACGACCCGACGGCCTGGTGCAGCGCGCCGGCGCCAAGCGGGCCGAGCGTCGCGACGGTGTAGCCGATCGACTGCACCGTGGTCGAGACCCGCGCAGACTCGATGGCGTCGCGCCCAATGCTCGCGATGAGCCCGAGCGCGAGCGGGAAGGCGCACATGCCGAGCCCGAGCAGCCCCGCCCAGACCTCTGGCAACGCGAGCGGCGCGAACAAGAACCCGAGCACACCGCCAGCGGTCGCCGACGCGACGATCGCGAAGCCCAAGCGCATGCGCTTCGCGCCGCGAGCGAGCGGCATGATGAGCACCGTTCCGGGCACCCCAACTGCCATGGCGATGCCGAGCAGCACTCCGGCTCGCTCGGGCGACAGCCCGCTGCCCACCGCGATCGTCGGGAGCCAGCCCATGATCACGTAGCTCAGCAGCGACTGCAGCGCGAAGAAGCTCGCGAGCAACCAGGTGCCGGCCGGCAGCGGCTGCCGGGCCCCGCGTGCCGCCGCTGCGTCATCAGCAGGCGGCGCCACCCGCGCTGGCCGCTGCAGCGGCATCACGATCGCCCAGACGGTGAGTGCGATGAGCGCTGGGATAGCCCACGCGGCGAGGCCGAGTGTCGGGCTGCCCAGCGCGAGCGCAACGGGAACCGCGGTCGCTGCAGCGGTCGCCGCACCGAGCGACATCGCCGTGGAGTAGATCGTTGTGACGGTGCCGATGTTTCGCGCGAAGTGCAGCCGCACGACGGCGGGCAACAGAATGTTCACGACCGCGAGCCCGCCGGTCGCGATAACCGTACCGGCGACAACGATCCACGGCGCGGGAATCGCGCGAATGATAAGGCCGAGGGCGAGCACAGCGAGCCCGACGGCCACCGTGCGCTCGACCCCCCACCGGCTCGCGAGGCGGGCCGTGCTCACCCCGGCGACCGCGAACACCGCGGTTGGAATAGCGGGAACGAGCACGACGGTGACCGAGTTGAGCGCACCGGCTTCGGTGAGCATGGTGAGCAGCGCCGCTGCGCTCGTGATCGCGAGGCGCAGGTTGAGCGCGACGAGCACGAGAGCGAGAATCATCAGCGCTGGCCGCCGAAGCGCGGGGGTCTGGGTGGTGGGAGTGGTCATGAATATCCAAACATCAAACGTCTAACCTTTGAGAGGTACTATCATTGCACACATGAGCCTTGATCCGGTACGCCAAACTTCACTGAGTGACCAGGTTGTCGAGCGGCTGCGCACAGAAATCGTCGAGGGTCGCTGGGCGGTCGGCGAGAGAATCCCGCCCGAACCAGAGCTCATCGCGAGCCTCGGCGTAGCCCGCGGCACGCTGCGCGAGGCGCTGCGGGCGCTGCAGTACAGCGGCATGCTCGACATCCGCCGCGGCGACGGTACATTCGTGAGCGCGCGCAGCGAGGTTCCCGGCGCGCTCGCGCGCTCGGGCGGCAGCATCGCCGAGGTACTCGAGGCCCGCGCGGCGATCGAGCCGCAGCTCGCGAGGCTTGCGGCCGAACGCGCGGATGCCGACGACTGCGCGCGCATCGAGGCGGCGCTCGCTCACCGCACCCGCATCACGGTGACGCCGCCAACGCCCGAGAATGCCTCACGCTGGGCTGCGGCCGACGCGGCCTTTCACGAGGAGGTCGCGCGAGCAGCGCACAACACCATTTTGTTCGAGATCTACGCGGCCCTGCTGCCCCGGCTCCGGGAGTCGGTCGAGTCGTCAATCACTCGAGACGGTTTCACCCTCGACGATCCGCGCGGCCACGAAGAGGTGCTCGACGCCATTCGCCGCCGCGACCCGAAAGCGGCGGCGGCGAGCGCGTCGGCGAACCTCGCCGCAACCGAGCGCTGGGACGTCACCGAGCGCTGGGAGCGCACCACCCACTGAGCCACCCCGCGCGCTGAGCCACCCCCACCCCCTGAGCCACCCCCGCCCCCTGAGCCACCCCGCGGCATATGGCGCTTGTTGTCGCCAAACGAGATCGCAAGCGACAACAAGCGCCGTATGCATGCACCGGGGGCGGGCCCGGGAGGGGCCGGGAGGGGCCGGGAGGGCCCGGGAGGGGCCGGGCGGGGGCCGGCGGGGGCCGGGAGGGCCCGGGAGAGCCCGGGGCCGGCGGGGCCCGGGGCCTACGCGTCGAGCAGTTCGGTGACGAGCGCAGCGATGTCGCTGCGCTCGCTGCGCGTGAGCGTCACGTGGCCGAACAGCTTGTGCCCCTTGAGCCTCTCGATCACGGCGGCGATGCCATCGTGCCGGCCAACCCGCAGGTTATCTCGCTGCCCGACGTCGTGAGTGAGCACAACGCGCGAGCGCTGTCCAATGCGGCTAAGCATCGTGAGCAGCACGTTGCGTTCGAGCGACTGCGCCTCGTCGACGATGACGAATGCGTCGTGCAGCGAGCGCCCGCGAATGTGGGTGAGGGGCAGCACCTCGACGAGATTGCGGGCGACGACCTCTTCGAGCACGTTCTGCGACACGATCGACCCGAGGGTGTCGAACACGGCCTGACCCCACGGGTTCATCTTGTCTTGCTGGTCGCCGGGGAGGTAGCCGAGCTCCTGCCCCCCAACCGCGTACATCGGTCGAAACACCATCACCCTGCGGTGCTGCTGCCGCTCGAGCACCGCCTCGAGGCCCGCCGCGAGCGCGAGCGCCGACTTGCCAGTGCCGGCCTTGCCGCCGAGCGAGACGATGCCGACCTCGGGGTCGAGCAACAGGTCGATCGCGAGCCGCTGCTCGGCGCTGCGTCCGTGCACCCCGAACACCTCGCGGTCGCCGCGCACGAGGCGGAGCGAGGTGTCGCCGTCGACCCTGGCGAGCGCCGATCCGCTCGGCGAGCTGATGATGAGCCCCGTGCCCCCGACCAGATCGCGTACGGCCTCAACGCCGTCGAGCCGCTCCTCCTCCCACAGCGCGTCGACCTCGGCGTCGGAGAGCTCGATCGCGGCGGTGCCGAGGTAGCTGTCGTCACCCGTCTGGTCGTTGCGGTACTCCTCGGCTCCAAGGCCAAGCGCCGCGGCCTTGACGCGCATCGGCAGATCTTTCGACACGACGGTCACGGCGAGGCCCTCGCTCGCGAGCGACTGCGCGACGGCGAGAATGCGGGTGTCGTTGTCGCCGAGTCGCATGCCGCTCGGCAGCACCTCAGAGCTCGAGTGATTGAGCTCGACGCGGAGCGTGCCTCCCTCGTCGCCGACCGGCACCGGGAAGTCGAGCCGCTCGTGCCGCTCGCGCAGCCCATCGAGCAGCCGCAGCGCGCGCCTGGCGAAGTAGCCGAGTTCGGGGTCGTGCCGTTTCTTCTCCAGCTCGGTCACGACGACCACGGGAAGCACGATACTGTGCTCCGCAAAGCGGAAGATCGCAGCGGGATCGCTGAGCAGCACCGACGTGTCGAGCACGATGGTGCGCTCCGCCTGCGCGAGCGGGTCGCTCAGGCCGATCGAAGGCTGCTGGAGGGTATCTCGGGTGTTTGCCACGGCGGCTCCTTCGTTCTGCCGGGGCGGCCCCGGCGAAACGAGTCGGCCGTAGCTTACGAGGGTGGCTGCGGCCTCCTCAACCGGGCACGGTGCCCGGTACAGCACACGGTACGCCGCGAAAGTGAATGCCGGCTTTCGACACGCTGACGCCTGCGTTGCGGCAGAGCGTACGCCCCCGCCCGAGCACCCGCAGACGGTCGCGACATCAGAAATCTCAGACGCCGACAACCGTGGCCGGTCTTATTGGTGCTTTCTCTAGATTTCCGACAACAGAAATACTTTCTCTTGTGGCCTTTCCTCTATGAAACAGCGCTAGGCTATGGCCATGACTGATGCGCGCATCTTGCGGACCCGTGCCGCACTCCACAAGGCGATCACCGAACTCGCCACCCAGAAACCCGTCGGTGAAATCACCGTGTCCGAGCTCGCCGAGAGCGCGGGTATCAACCGTGTGACCTTCTACAAGCACTACACGACGCCCGCCGAGGCGCTCGCTGATGCGCTGCACACCGAGCTCGTGAAGGTCTGCGACGAGGCAGCTCCCGCGACCGAGATCGACCCGTTCACGCACTGCATCTACACGGCGCTCGACCACCTTGAGGCGCGCAAGCAGCTGTACACGATCGCGTTCAACGACCAGGTCGATGGCACCGTACCGATGATGCTCTCGCGCTTCCTCACGGGCGTAGCCGAGACGTATCTGACAAAGCGCCGCAAGCGGAAGCCAGCGGTGCCCGATGTCGATCTCGACGTCGCTGCCGCGTTTCTCGCGACCGGAGCGACCGGCGCAATTCGCGTGTGGATCCTCGAGGGCGATATGTCGCGTGAGCGTTTCTTTGAGAACCTGCCGCTACTGCTCCCCGCCTGGTTCCTCGCCGAGGAGCAGAGCAGCTAGCTCTGGCCGCTATCGTCGCGGCGGCGCCAGGCTCGGCTGCTTGCCGAACTGGCCCGCCGCGACGAGCACAACGATGATGATCGCGGCCGCGATCCACCCCGAGACACCGAGCGGGTTCACGAGCCACGGCTCGAGCGGCGCGCCGGCCATCGCGATCACCATGAACACGCCTCCGGCGGCGTTGAATGCGGCGTGCGCGAGCACGGCTGGCCACACCGAGCCGCTGCGCAGCCGGAGCCAACCGAACAGCGTGCCGAGCAGCGTGCACCCCACGATCATGAGCGCGACGCCGCGCCAGTCGTAGAGCTGAAAGTTGTGGCCGAGCAGCGTCACCGGAGTGTGCCACAGGCCCCAGATCACGCCGCTGACGAGCAGCGCCCGCCAGGTGCCGAGCGGACGCAGCGCGGGCAGTAGCCAGCCGCGCCAGCCGATCTCCTCACCGAATGCCACAACAATGTTTATCAGCCCAGCGAGCGGGATGATCGCGAGCTGGGTGATCGCCGCCGTGCGCGCGAGCTCGGCAGGGGCCCCGGCCGCGACGAGCAGCTCGGCATAGCCCGAGAACTCGGCGAAGTCTGGGGTGAGCCAGCCGAACAGCAGCGCAATGCCGAGGGCGAGCACGACAAACACCATCGGGCCGAAGTACCCGATCACCATGAGCCACACGACCCGCTTCGCTGGTCTCAGCGGCCACAGCCCGAGAAAGCGGGCACGGGCGCGGCGCGGCGTCTTCGCGAAAAACACGACAACGAGCATCGCGACGGCGGGCGTGAACATCATGACCGCGGGCAGCTGCGATAGCAGCAGCTGCGTGGCCATCGGCATGTCGGCCGCCGTCTCGGGGTCGAGCCGCAGGAGCGGCAGCATCACGAGCCAGGCGAGGCCATACGCGACCGCCACGAAGAGCGCGACCGCGTCCCACGGCACGCGGGTGAGCGGCGCGGCGGGCTCCGGGGGCTGCGGCTGGGCCTGGGCCTGCTGCGGCTGGGCGTCTGGTTCGAAACTCATGGCGTATCTCCCTCGATAGACGTAACGTTGCCGCCACTGGCGGTGGGGCCTGGATTGCGTGCTGCGGCTGCCGCTGCGCTGAGCACCGCGGCGGCCTCGTCGGCGCCGTCAAGCGTGACAACGAGCACCTTGCCGTTCTCGCGCGTGATGACGATGCCCTCACCGCTGCGGGGCACGATGCCGGTGCGGCCACCGGCGAACCGCAGACCCCAGCCGCCGAACTCACCGAGCGGCTCGATGTGCGCGGTGACGACCTCGGTGATCTCGGCCGCGGGAACATGAAACACCGGCCAGCCGATAATCGACCTTGCCTCGAAGCCCCGCGGCCCGATCCGCACGCGGAACCACAGCGCGGTGGGCATCACCGCGGCAATAAACACGAGCGTTCCGAGGCTGATCCAGCCCCCGATCGGCTCAATTGTAAACATCCACACGGTGAGCGCCGCGACACCGCCAACCGCAATACCGATCGCCCAGAGTACCCCGCGCGACGGCGACACCTCACCAACCCAGGCGGCGCGCTCCTCGCGGGCGAGCGGCAGCGGCGTCGCCTGCGGCTTGCCAGCCTCGGGGTCGAGGCGCAGCTTGGGTTGCACGAGAAAGGCGATTGCGCCGACGACCAGCCCTGCGGCGAAACCGCCGATCAGCACGCCGAGTGTTGACCCCGTCTCGCGGGCGTCGGCGGCATCGAGCTGCACCCACGCGTTGCCGAGCGCGAACGTCTGGAGCGACACGGTGAGGCCGAGCACGAACGCCGGCAAGAGCCGCGCAGCAGACGACCATGAGGTTGATGTGCTGCCTGTGTTTGCGCGGGCGAACTGCACCTGCTGCACGACAGAAAGTATGAGCAGCAATGCGTTGCTGCCTCCCGACATGAGAATGCTCTGCCACGGCGAGCCGAACCCGTCTGGCAGCCCCGTTGGGCCCCAGTGCACAGCGGCCGGGGTTGGCATGCGCGGCAGCCACACCAGCTGCACGGCAGTCACGGCGACGATGATGATCGCGGGCAGCACAAGGCCGACAACAACGGCGGCGCGGCGGGCGCGCGCGAGCTCGGGGGTCACGAGTGGTCTCCTTCGATACGGCGCTGAGCGCGCGCGTGTTGCATTGTGGTCGCAAGCGCCGCGGCGGCCGCTTCCGCGTCGTCGAGTGTGATCACGAGCGGCCGTCCACTCGCTCTGCCAACCCGAAGCCCCTCACCCGTGCGCATCACGATGCCGACACTGCCGTCGGTGGAAAGCCGCCACCCCCAGCCACCAAACTCGCCGAAGGGGTGAATCTCCCCCACCTCGACACTCGTGATGGACTCGGCGGGCACCCAGACCCGGGGCCAACCGAGAAACGACCTGGCCTCAAGCCCGCGTTCGTCGATGCGCACGTTGAACCGCATCGACACGAGCGTCAGCACGAGCACCGCGACAAGCGCGACACCGGTAACCGCGACCGCGACCACACTGACAGGTCGGAGCGTCACGATCCAGATGAAACTCGCGCTCGCGACGACGAGCGCGCCGGCCATCGCCCAGAGGTACGGCTTCGTCGCGGTGATGGCCCCGAGCCACACCACGCGCTCAGCCGCAGCGAGTTCGATGGGCTCACCGGCGTCAGCGTCGGCTTCGTAGGCAATCCGCAGCTTCGGCTGGGCAAAGTAGCCGAGTACCCCGGCCGCAATCGCCACGGGATACGGGATCACCATCGCCGCAAGATTTGGCGCCAGGTCGCGGCCGTTGGCGAGGTCGAGCTGCGCGGTCGTCGTGAGAAGGTTCAGCGTGAAAATCAGGGCGCCGGCGCTCAGCACGATCGCGGGAATCAACCTGTTGAGCGGCCCCCACACATCACCGCCCGGCCGCAGCCGGTTCTGCACGTCTTGCAACTTCGTCGTGAAGAACAGCGCGGTGATCACGAGGCCGGTGAGCGGAAACATCACGAGCCCCAGCATCGGGCTCGCGAATCCGTCGGCGACGCCGGCACCGCTCCAGTGCACGGCCATCGGGTTCGGCAGCCGGGGCAGCCACAGTAGGTACAGGGTTGTCTGCACCACGACGAGCCCGAGCGGCACGTACAGCCCGACGATGCGCGCGGCGGCCTTCGCGCGCGGTAGCTCGGGGTGCGCGGAGGCAGGTGTGGGTGTTGGCGTTGGCTCGGGGGTTGGCGCGTCAGTCATGCGGCGGCTTGCTCCTTCGAAAACTGCAGTGGAATCGGGTCTCTGCCCGCCGGTGGAGGCCCCTGCCCGCCAATACCAGCGACCATCGCGGCCACCGTCTCTTGGCTGACGCCGAGCGCGTGCGCGCGGTCGACGAGGGCGCGCACCTCGCCAGACAGCTCGACGAGCGTCTCGGCGAGCGAGGTCACAACGGCACCGCGGCCGCGCCTGAGATCGACGAGCCGCTCATCACGCAGCTGCTGATACGCGCGCAGCACGGTGTGCACGTTGATATCGAGCGCCTCGGCGAGACGCTTCGCGGCCGGCAGTGTGGTGCCCGAGCGAATCTTGCCAGCCGCGATATCGGAGCGCACTGAATCAGCGATTTGCGCGTAGATGGCGCGCTCGCTCGCCTCGTCTATTCGGATGAGCATGGGGCCTCCTCTTCCAATAACTCTACTTCAACTAGAACTAGTGCGCACCCCACCGGCTGCCCGCAGCGCAGCAACATCAAGTACCGTGGTGGGAGGGAGGTCACCATGCACACCGCACCACGCCCGCTCGTCTTCGCAGCTTCGGCCGCGCTACTGCTCACTCTTTCGGGCTGCACGGGGGCCGCGGAACCCGATCCGCCGCCGACATCGCCGGCCACGCCCTCCGAGAGCGCACCACCAGCGACCACCGCAGCCCCGGCCCCACTCGGCCCGCGCCAGCCATCGCTGAACCTCACGTCGCCCTGGTCGGTCGCCTATGTCGGCAATTCGGCGCTCGTCAGCGAGCGCGACACCGCCAAACTCATCGAGCTCGCAGAGAACGGCGAGGCGCGCGAGGTCGCGACCGTCGCCGGCGTCGTGCACGGCGGCGAGGGCGGGCTGCTCGGCATCGCGGTCTCCCCCGCCGCGGCCGGCACACAGCCCGAGTATCTGTACGCCTACTCGACCGCGGCGAACGGCAACCGCGTCGAGCGCTACCCCGTCACCGGGGCCCCGGGATCCCTCGCGATCGGCGACCCCACCACCATCATCGACGCGCTCCCGAGCGCCGCATCGCACAACGGCGGGCGCATCGCCTTCGGGCCAGACGACATGCTGTACGTGACCGTGGGCGACGCCGCGCAAACCTGGCTGTCGCAAGACCTCTCGAGCCTCGGCGGCAAGATTCTGCGGCTCACCCCAGACGGCGGGGTGCCAGCCGACAACCCGTTCGAGGGTTCGCCCGTCTACAGCTACGGCCATCGCAACCCGCAGGGCATCGCCTGGGCGGCCGACGGCACGATGTATTCGAGCGAGTTCGGGCAAGACACCTGGGACGAGCTCAACGTCATCACCGCCGGCGGCAACTACGGCTGGCCCGAGGTCGAGGGCATCGCGGGCGACTCTCGATTCACCGACCCGGTGCAGCAGTGGCGGCCGGCCGACGCGAGTCCGAGCGGCATCGCGATCGCCGGCGACACGATCTATATCGCGAACCTGCGCGGGCAGCGGGTGCGCGCCGTGCCGCTCGCAGACCTCACGGCGAGCACAGATCACTTCGTCGGCGAATTCGGGCGGATCCGCGACGTGACAGTCGCCCCCGACGGCAGGCTGTGGTTGCTGAGCAACAACACCGACGGGCGGGTGGATCCGCGGGCCGACGACGACAGGTTCATCGACACGGGCCTCGTGCAGTAGGGCGCACTGCCGGCCGCGCCCGGCCCCTGTCCCCTGGCCACCTGGCCCCTGGCCACCTGCGGTAGATAGGTAATCTGCGTTCACCGGGCCCGCCACGCCGCAACCGCGACCGTGGGAGTGCAGATCCACTATCTAACGCAGGCGCGAAAGCGCCCGCCACCGTGAACGGTGGCGGGCGCTCTCAACCGACGCCGGGCCCAAGGCCCCAGGCGACCTAGAACGCAGCGATGCCGGTGAGCTCGCGCCCGATCACGAGCTGGTGCACCTCGTCGGTGCCCTCGTAGGTGCGCACCGACTCGAGGTTCGCCATGTGGCGCATCACCGGGAAGTCGGAGGTGATGCCGTCGCCGCCGAGGATCGAGCGGCACTGGCCTGCGATCTTGATGGCCTCGCGCACGTTATTGAGCTTGCCCACCGAGATCTGGCCGTAGGTGAGGGTGCCCGCGTCTTTCAGGCGGCCAAGGTGCAGTGCGAGCAGCATGCCCTTTTCGTACTCGACGAACATATCGGCGAGCTGCGCCTGGATGATCTGCTTCGAACCGATCGGGGCACCGAAGACCTCGCGGGTCTGCGAGCGCTCGACGGCCGCCTCGAGGCAGGAGCGCGCGGCGCCCATGACGCCCCACGCGATGCCGTAACGCGCCTCGTTCAGGCACTTGAACGGGGCCGAAAGCCCCTTCGCGCCGGGGAGGATCGCGTCTGCTGGCAGGCGCACGTCGGTGAGCTCGATCTCGGTCTGCAGCGAGGCGCGCATCGAGAGCTTGTTCTCGATTGCCGTGGCCTTGAAGCCCTCGGTCTCGGTCGGCACGACGAAGCCGCGCACGACGCCCTCCTCGTCCTTCGCCCAGATCACGCCGACCTGCGCGATGGTGGCGAGGCCGATCCAGCGCTTCTTGCCGTTGAGCACCCATTGGTCGCCGTCGCGGCGAGCCGAGGTGAGCATGGTGTTGGGGTCGGAACCGCCCTGGGGCTCGGTGAGGCCAAAGAATCCGATCGCCTCGCCACGGCCCATCGCGGGCAGCCACTGCTGCTTCTGCTCCTCGGAACCGAACTTGTAGATCGCGCCCATCGCGAGCGACCCCTGCACCGACAGCGCGGTGCGGAAGCCGGAGTCGGCTGCTTCGAACTCCATCGCGACGAGGCCGTACGCGACCGATGATGCGCCGCGCAGCCCGTAGCCGTTCATGTACATGCCGAACGCGCCGAACTCGCCGACCTCGGGGAGCAGCTCGACGGGAAGCCTGCGGTCTTCGAAGGCCTGGTCAATGATCGGGTTGATCTTGGCCTGCGCGAACTCGCGCGCCTTGAGCTGCCACTCGCGCTCTTCCTCGGTGACGAAGTCGGCAACGTTGAACAGCTGGTCGATCGTGGTTGTCATGAGATTCCTTTGTTCGGTGGGGGTACAGCTGAAGTTAGCGGGGAAGCCAGGTTGCGCCCTGGTGCTCGCCGATGCCTGGCGGCGGCGAGGTGTACCTGGCTGGCGTGGCAGAGAAGTGGATCGGCGCCGCGATCGAGCGCAGCGTGTGCTCGGAGCCGTCTGCCGCGACACCCGTGGTCTCGGCGACCGCGTCGAGGCCGAGGGACTCTGCGAGCTCGATCGCCTGCGCGACCGTGTTCACTCGGCCAGCCGGAATGTTGGCTGCGGTGAACTCCGTGATCCACTCGTCGGCGTTGCGGGTCTGCAGGCGCTCTTCGAGGGCCGCACGCAGCGCGACGCGGTTCGCGACGCGGGCCGGGTTGTTTGCGAAGCGCTCATCGGTCGCGAGCTCGGGGATGCCGAGCACGTCGCAGAGCCGCGTGAACTGGCCGTCGGTGCCAACCGCAAGCGCGACTGACTGGTCGGCCGCGTGGAACGTCTCGTAGGGGGCGATCGAGGGGTGGGCGTTGCCCATGCGGCCCGGCGAGCGGCCTGTCTCGAGCGTCGATGAGGCCTGGTTCGCTAGCGCCGAGAGAAGCGACCCGAGCAGCGTCACCTTGACGTGCTGGCCGGCACCGGTACCGCCCTCGGTGTCGCGGGCGCGCAGCGCGGCCTGGATGCCGATCACCGCGTTCAGGCCTGTGAGGATGTCGACGAGGGCGACGCCCACCTTGGTGGGTTCGCCGCCCGCGTCGTCGGCCTGGCCGGTGATGCTCATGAGGCCGCCGACGGCCTGCACGAGCAGGTCGTAGCCCGGCAGGTCGCGGCCCTCGGCGTCGCCGAAGCCCGAGATCGAGCAGTACACGACGCCCGGGTTCGCCGCGGCGAGCGCCTCGTAGCTCAGCCCGAACTTGTCCATGGTGCCGGGCTTGAAATTTTCAATGACAACGTCTGCGGTCGTCGCGAGCTCCTTCGCCAGCGCGAGCCCCTCGGCGCTGCGCAGGTCGCACACGACCGAGCGCTTGCCGCGGTTCACGCCCGCGAAGTAGGTGCTCTGCCCGATCGCGTTCTCGGGCGGCGACCACTGCCTCGTGCCGTCGCCCTCGGGGCTCTCGATCTTGATCACGTCGGCGCCGAAGTCGGCGAGCAGCATCGTCGCGTGCGGGCCTGCGAGCACTCGAGAGAAGTCAGCGACGCGAATTCCGGCAAGCGGACCTGGAGTAGACATAGCCCAACTGTAGGGGAAACGACATCGCCGATGGCGCAAAATATGCACAGCCCGAACGCTCGACAGTGTGCGAGAATGACACCATGGCGACGCTCTCCCAATTGCTCGAATTGCCCGATCTCGGGTTGAAGCTGCTGCAGTCGGGCCCGGGCGACCCCGAGCTCAGCTGGGTCTCGATCACCGAGCTGCTCGGTCTCGCAGAGTACCTCGAGGGCGGCGAGATCATTATGACTACCGGCCTCACCCTCGGCGCAGACGACCCGGGCTGGCTCGATTTTGTCGCGGGCCTGAGCCGCGCCCGAGTCGCGGCCATCGGGTTCGGCGTCGGCGTCAACCACGACACCGTGCCGACCCCACTGCTCCGCGCCGCGAGCACCTACAGGGTCGCACTCTTTGAGATTCCCCTGCCCGTCCCGTTCATCGCGGTAAGCAAGGCCGTCGCCGGCCTGCTGCGCTCCGACGAGCTGCGCGCGGCACGCTCGGCGCTGCAGGTGCAGCTGCGACTGCTCGACAGTGCCCGCGGCTCCCAAGACCCCGCCGAGGTGCTCGCGAGCATCGCCCAGGCCACCGGCCGCCAGCTCGCGCTCGTGTCTGGCAAAGACCGGGTGCTCGCGAGCACGCAGGGCTTTCAGTCAGACGGCGCAGAGCTCGTTGCGCTCAACACCGAGGGCACGCTGCACCTCGCGATCGCGGGCTCGGGGCCGCTCACGCCAGAGGGCAGCTCGGTGATCGCTGCCGGCGCGATGGCGCTCGGCTTCAGCGTGCGCAGCGACCGCGCTTCAGATCGCGCGGAGCGCGAGCGCTGGGAGCTGCTCACCGGGCGCATCCTCAGCGGTGCCCTCCCCGCAGCGACCGCAGAGGTGCTTGCCCCAGGGGTCCGCCTTCCCCGCACACTGCGCGCCGTGGCGGTGCAGGGCTCGCCGGAGGATATCTCGGGGTGGCGCGGCGAGCCCCGGCTCGGCCTTGACCGACTCATCGGCTCGACCGAGGAGCTCGCCGGCGGGCTGGCGCGCGCCTGGCAGATCGTCGACGGGTCAGCTCCCGAGGCGGCGCTCACTCGAATCGCGCAGCACGGCCTCGACGCCGTGGTCGGCCGCGCGGTTGCAGCGACGGCGCTGCCCATGAGCGTGCGCTCGGCGGCGGGGCGGCTCGGCGATCTCCCCGGGCGTTCCTCGCTCTACGTCGAGCCGCGGCGCGCCCAAACAATCTGGGCCGACCGAGACGCGCCCTTTCTCGAGGCGGTGCTGGGTCTCGGGGCCTCCCCCGAGCACGGCGCCATCGCGCTCAGCCGCGAGGTGCTCGGGCCGCTCGCGGCGACCGGGCCGAACCGAAAGGCATCGACGGAGCCCGACCGCGAGCTGCTCTGCGAGACGCTCGGGGCGCTGTTCGCCTCTGACGGGCAACGCGGCCCGGCCGCGGCGGCGCTCGGGATCCACCGCAATACGCTGCGCGATCGCATCGCGCGCATCGAGCGCCTCACGGGGCGATCGCTCGCGAGTGCGGCGGATCGCGCGGAGCTCTGGTTCGCGCTGCGCGCAGATGAGCTCGCCTAGCGCGACGACCTCGAGCTAGGCGCTGCGCTCGGTGGCGTTCGCGTCTTCCTCGATGACCGAGCCAGCGGCCGACCACGGGAAGTCGATCCACTGATCGGTCGCCTTCCACGCGTAGTCGGGCTGAATCACCGTTGACGGCTTCGTGTAGATCGTGACCGATCGCACGTCGGCGCCCTCGGCTGCGAGCAGCTCGACCGCGAGTTTTAGGGTGCGGCCCGAATCTGCGACGTCGTCGACGAGCAGCACGCGACGACCCTTGAGATAACCCATGTCGAGCTCTGGCGGCAGCACCTCAGGGTTGTCGAGCACGGTGCCAATGCCGGTGTAGAACTCGACGTTCAGGGCGCCGCAGTTCTTTGCACCGAGCCCGTACGCGATCGCGCCGCCGGGGAGCAGGCCGCCGCGGGCAATCGCGACGACGACCTCGGGCGCGAAGCCGTCGGCAACGATCTGACGCGACAGGTCTCGGGTCGCGGCCCCGAAGCCGTCCCAGGTAAGTACTTCGCGGTCGGCGGTCATGCGTAGCTCCCTCTGTGTGGGCGGCGGCGAGGCCCGCTGCCGTAGGCAAGAATTCTACCCGCAGCACCGGGGAGCACCCCGCGCGTGCGGCCCCTGCGCGACCTTGGCGCGACCCCGCTACGGCACCTCGTACCCGGCCGCGGCAAACAGCTCGTACCACTCGCTCCGCGTGAGCGAGAGCTGCGCCCCCGCGACAGCGTCGGCGATGCGGTGCGTCTTCGTGGTGCCAAGCACGACGCGCATCTTCGCGGGGTGGCGCGTAATCCACGCCGTCGCGATCGCGGTCGGCGAGGTGTCGTACTCGGCGGCGATTCGCCCGAGCACTCGCTGCAAATCTCGCAGCCCACCCTGCTCGAAGATCGACCCACCGAAGAAGCCCCGCTGAAACGGCGACCACGCCTCGAGCGTCACCCCGTTGATGCGGGCATACTCGAGCAGGCCGCCATCGCGGTCGGCAGACTGCTTGAGCCCCTCCATGTTCGCGGCGACCCCCTGGGCGACGAGCGCCGCGTGCCCGAGCCCGAACTGCACCTGGTTCACGCGAATCGGCTGCGCGACGCTTGTCTTCAACAGCTCGATCTGGCGAGAGGTGTGGTTGGAGACGCCGAAGTAGCGCACTTTGCCGGCGGCCTCGAGCTGGCTAAACGCCGCGGCGACCTCGTCAGGCTCGACGAGCGTGTCTGGTCGGTGCAGCATCAGCACGTCGAGGTACTCCGTGTCGAGCGCCTTCAGCGACTCCTCTGCCCGGCGCACGATGTATTCGGCCGAGAAGTCAAAGCCGTGGTGCCCCGGCCGAATGCCGCATTTCGTCTGCAGCACGATCTCGCCGCGCTCGGCCGGGGTGAGCCTCAGCGCCTCGCTGAAGCGTCGCTCGCAGCCGTGATCTCCGCCGTAGATGTCGGCGTGGTCGAAGAGCGTGACGCCGACGTCGCGGGCGCCGCGATAGAGCTCGCGAATCTCGTCGGGCTCGAGGGTGTCGATGCGCATCATGCCGAGGCCGATGCGTGCTGCGTCGCTCATGCCGTCTCCACTTCGTTGCGGGTGTGCACCCCACTGTACTTGGGTGAGCGGGCGAGCGCACCGGGCAGACATGCGCGCCGGGCAGGCATGACGGGCAGGCATGCACCGAAGCGGCCAGGCGCGCCGAGACGCCTGGCAGCCCGGCCGCCCGGCCGCCCTCGTACGCTAGGCAGTCACGACGCCTGGGCTCACGGGCGCGGCGACGGCAGATCGATTCGCTGCCGCCATCACCGCCGCGAGCGTCGCGGTGATCGTGGATCGGTCGCGCCCAGCGGCCCAGCCGACACCACCCGGGTGCCGGTATTCAATGAGAGTGATCGCTTCGCTATCGTTGCCCTGGCCGATGCTGCTCTGATGGAGTTCGAGCACCTCAATGGGCGCGCCCTGCGCCGCGAGCGCTGCGGCGAGCGCCTCAACGGGCCCTGCACCATCGTGGGCGCTGTGCGTGTCGCCTCCGCGCGAACGCAGCGTGATCTGCGTGCGCTGGGCTCCGCCCACGTCTGAGCTTTCGAACGAGGAGAGCTCAAAGGTAGCGGGGTGCACCGCAACCGTTGCCGGCGCAAGGTATGCCGCCGCGAAGATCTCCCAGATCGCCGCTGCGGTGACCTCCGCGCCGCTCTCGTCGGTGTGCTGCTGCACCCGCCTGGCGAGGTCGATCTGCAGCCGGCGAGGCAGCTCGATGCCGTATTCGCTCTCGAGCAGGTAGGCGATGCCACCCTTGCCCGACTGCGAGTTCACGCGGATCACCGCGTCGTAGCTGCGCCCAATGTCTGCCGGGTCGATCGGCAGGTATGGCACCCGCCACTCGATCTCGCGCTCGGATTTGCCAGCGGCCGCCGCGCGCGCCCGGTGCTCGGCGAAGCCCTTCTTGATCGCGTCTTGGTGGGTGCCGCTGAAGGCGGTGTGCACGAGGTCGCCGACGTAGGGGTGGCGCGGGTGCACCTCAATGCGGTTGCAGTGCTCGACGGTGCGGCGGATCTCGTCGATGTCTGAGAAGTCGATCTCGGGGTCGATGCCCTGTGCGTGGAGGTTCAGCGCGAGGGTCGCGATGTCGACGTTGCCGGTGCGCTCGCCGTTGCCGAAGATGCAGCCTTCCACGCGCTCTGCCCCCGCGAGCACCGCGAGCTCCGCGCAGGCGATGCCGGTGCCGCGGTCGTTGTGCGGGTGCACGGAGAGGATCACACCGTCGCGCCGCGCGAGCCGCTTGTGCATGTATTCGATCTGGTCGGCGTAAATGTTGGGGGTCGCGATCTCGACCGTGGCAGGGAGGTTCAAGATGACGGGGCGCTCGGGCCGCGCGTCCCACAGCTCAGTGACTGCGTTGCAGACGTCGAGCACATAGTCGGGCTCGGTGAGGTTGAACACCTCGGGGCTGAACTGGAAGCGCACGTTCGGCAGCTCGCCAGCGAGTTCGAGCATGTCGCGCCCGCCGGCGAGGATGAGATCTTTCAACGCCTCCCTGCTGTGACCGAGCACGACGTCGCGCCACATGGGTGCGGTCGCGGTGTACATGTGGATCACCACTGGGTTCGTAATCCCAGCGATCGACTGGACGGTGCGCTCGATGAGGTCGCGCCGGGCGGCCGTGAACACGACGATCGTGACGTCGTCTGGCGCGATGTCGGTGTCGGCGATGAGTCGCACGAAGTCGAAGTCGGTCTGCGAGGCAGAGGGGTAACCGACCTCGATCTCTTTGTAGCCCATCTGCACCATGCGCTCGAAGAACTGGCGCTTGCGCCCCGGGTCCATCGGCTCGGCGAGTGCCTGGTTGCCGTCGCGCAGGTCGACGGGCACCCAGAGGGGCGCCTGGGTGAGTCGCTTCGACGGCCACTCGCGCTCGGTGAGCGGGAGGTCGACGCGTTCGTGCGCGTCGCGGTAGCGGTGGGAGGGCATGCCCGAGGGGCGCTGCCGGTTCCAGAAGGGGGCTGCTGGTGCTGCGTGAGTCATGTGCTCGGTTCCTGTTTCTGCGATTGCAAGGGTGACCGGCGCGCTCGACTCCCCACGGCGGGGAGCCGGTCTGGCTACGCCCCGCCGTGGCAGCGAAGAAGGAGGAATCCGCGAAGGAACATGCGTAGACTGTAACACAACTCCTCAGACAAGTAGCGCTCTTGATTGCGAGCGGTACCGACAGACGAATCGAGAACCATGGCTCAGGTGCAACGCTCCTCCCTCGCCGATCAGGCCGCCGACGTGCTGCTCGAGCGCATTCGCTCGGGCGAGTGGCAGCTCGGCGAGAAGCTCCCGGGCGAAACAACGCTCGCGCCCCAGTTGGGCGTCGGCAGGTCCACCGCGCGCGAAGCGATTCGCCAACTCGCCGGCCTCGGCGTGCTCACCTCGCGCCAGGGGTCGGGCGTGTTCGTCACCGCCCTCGACGCTCGCGACGACTGGGATCTCGTGCTCCGACGCTCCGACGTTCTCGCGGTGATCGAGGCGCGCACGGCGATCGAGGCCGAGAGCGCGGAGCTCGCCGCGAGCCGTCGCACTCCGGCAGACCTTCGAGCGATCAGGCGGGCACTCGAGACCCGGTCGATCCACCGCGACGACATCGCCGCCCACGTCGACGCCGACACCGCCTTCCACCGCGCGATTGTCGCGGCGGCGGGCAACCCGATCCTGCTCGAACTCTTCGATGGCTTCACGCCGCGCATTCGCCCGGCAATGATCGAGATGCTCAGGCTGCGCGGCGCGTTCGGCAGCAACGACTTCAGCGGCTCAGCAAACCACGGCCACCACGTCGACCTCGCACAGGCGATCGCCGACCGCGACTCGGCGGGGGCAGCCGCCATCAGCCGCGCTCACTTGCGCTCCCTCGGCGAGGCGCTCACCGAGCCGCGCAGCGCCACCCGTTCGGGGCGAAGGCATGAGCGCCCGCGAGGTGCTGCGGCTCGAGCACGTGAACTTCGTGCGCGAGGGGCGCGCGATTCTCAGCGACGTGTCGTTCACGATCCGCGCGGGCGAGCACTGGGCGCTCATCGGCCCGAACGGTGCCGGCAAGAGCACGATCTTGAGCTTCTGCGGCGCCGAGCACCACCCGACGAGCGGTAGCGTCTACGTGCTCGAGCAGCAGCTCGGGCGGGTAGAGATCCGCAAACTGCGCGAGCAGATCGGGCACGTGAACCCGAGGCACCGGCTCATCTCACCGCTCACCGTGCGGGAGGTCGTGCTCACCGGCGCAACGGGAACCACCGAGCTCATGATGGGATGGCAGCCCACCCCCGATCTCGTCGAGCGGGCCGACGAGCTCATCGACCTACTCGGGCTCGGCACCCGCTCGGAGGTGCGCTGGCCGACAATGTCGCAGGGCGAGCGCGGGCGCGCCCTCATCGCGCGGGCGCTGCTCACCGACCCACCGCTGCTCCTCCTCGATGAGCCGTCGACGGGGCTCGACGTCGCCGCCCGCGAGCAGCTGCTCGAGACGCTGCACGCCTCGCACCCCGAGCTCGCAACCGTGCTCGTCACGCACCACTTCGAGGAGCTGCCGGCCTCGACCTCGCAGGCGATGCTGCTCCGAGACGGCGCGATCCTCGCGTCTGGCGACGTCGCCGAGACGCTCACCACCGAGCTCGTGAGCGAGAGCTTCGACTACCCCATCGAGATCGAGCGGCAGGGCGGGCGCTGGCTCGCGCGGGCGACCCGGCAGCGCGCCGCAGTCGGCGCCGGGTAGCTGCACGGGGTAGCGGCGCGCAGTAACGGCGTGGGCAAGCAGGCCGATGTTGCGATGCTACTCCTCGACGAGCTCACGCTCGACGATGTCGCCGGTCAGCAGCACGTGCACGTCGCGCTCCTCGGTGAGGAGCTTCACGAAGCCCGGCTGCACCTCGAGCACCCACCCGTCGAGCGGGCCGTCGGCGGTCGCGAGTCGCTCCTTCGACATCCACGGGGTGTCGACGACGACGGCGAGCCCGAGCAGCCCGACGACCGCGAGCACCCCCGCGCTCCGCAGAACGCCGATCACGACGGTTCGCCCGACACCGCGGCGCCAGATCAGGCGGGCCGCCGCGAGCAGGGCCGCGAGCACCGCAGCGCCAATAACGACCCACCACGAGTTAAAGGTGCGCACCCAGACGACGGCAACCGTCACGAGCGCGATCGCCGCAAGCACGCCACTCAGGCTCGGGGTGCCGTGGCCAGACAGCGGCCAGAGGGCGCGCACGAGCGCAAAGGGCAACAGCAGCGCGACGAGAAATCCTGTGAGTTCGGGCCTGGCGAACAGCGTGCCGAACGCGATCGGGAGCGCGTCGCCGAAGTCGAGCGAGTCGGCGATCGCGCCGGCGGTATTCCAGTTCCACTCGGAAACCGCGAGGAGCCGGAGCAGCAGAAAGAGGGTCGCGATGCCCGCCGTCGTGCCGAGCACCATGCCCGTGCGCTTGGTCGGCGGCGCCCCCGGCTCAGCGGTCTGCGCCGCTGGAGCCGGCGGGACGGTCGCGGGCGCAGTCGCGGGCGCAGTCTCGCTCGCTGATGCCTGGGCCTCCGGGGTCGCGAAGGATCGCGCTGACTGTTGCGAAGCGTCGGTCATGGCCGCAGTCTATGTCCGCGCTCGAGAGGATCACAGCAAACACCTCGCACCCGCCGAAGATTGCGAGGAATCATATTGCCGCCACTCTGGTTAACTTGAGTACAGTCAGCAGAGTGAGGAGCAGCATGCGCCCGTATCTTGATAAGGCAGCACCCCAGGCGTGGAAGGCCGCGAGCGCGTATTCCCAGGCCGTCGCGAAAGCGGCCGCTGATGGCGGCCTGCTCGACACCGAGGGTGAGCTCATGAAGGTGCGCGCCTCACAGCTCAACGGCTGCGCATTCTGCCTGAACCTGCACAGCCAGGAGGCACGAGATGCTGGGGTCACCCAGCAGCAGCTCGATCTCCTGCCCGCATGGCGCGATGTCACACTGTTTACCGAGCGCGAACGGGCCGTGCTCGCCATCGCAGAGGCCGCGACGCGACTGCCGCTCACCGAAGAGGCGCAGGCCGACCTCTACGGCGCACGCACCGTGCTCGGCGACGACACGTTTGTTGCCGCGGAATGGGTCGCGGCAACCATCAACCTGTTCAACCGGATCTCGATCTTGAGCGAGCACCCCGTTCGCCCGCGCACGGCGTAACGCCGTGACGAGCACACCCACTGTCCTCGACAGCGTCGTGATCGGAGCCGGTCAGGCCGGTCTCTCCGCGTCCTACCACCTCGCAAGGCTCGGGATCGAGCACGTCGTGCTCGACGCGAACGACACCCCGGGCGGCGCCTGGCAGCACCGTTGGGACGCGCTGACCATGCGCGACGTGCACGGTGTCGCCGAGCTTCCAGGATCCACCCCGCCCCCGCTCACTCAGGCACGCGCGAACGCGGCCATCCCCGAGTACTTCGCGGGCTACGAGGCGGCGCACGAGCTGCCAATCGTGCGCCCCGTGCGGGTGGATCGCGTCGATTCCAACGACGACGGCACGCTCACCGTGCACGCGGGCGACAGGTCGTGGCGCACGCGCACGATCGTGAATGCCACCGGCACGTGGACGCAGCCGTTCATTCCGCGCTACCCGGGCCAGGAGATCTTTCGCGGCGAGCAGTTCCACACCGTGGCGTACCCTGGGCCCGAGCACTTCCGGGGCAAGCGCACGCTCGTTGTCGGCGGCGGCGCCTCCGCCGTGCAGTTTCTCGGCGCAATCGCGCCCCTCACCGAGACCCTGTGGGTGACGAGGCGCGAACCCGTGTGGCGCACCGACGATTTCACCCCCGAGGCGGGCATTGCGGCCGTCGCGCTCGTCGAGCGGCGGGTCGCCCAGGGGCTCCCGCCCGAGAGCGTCGTCAGCGTCACCGGGCTCGCGCTGCGCGAGCAGGAGCGCGAGGCCGAACGCCTCGGGGTCTACGCCGCGAGGCGGCCGATGTTCGAGCGACTCGAGGCTGAGGGTGCCCGCTGGGCAGACGGCAGCTTCGAGCCTGTCGACGCGATCATCTGGGCGACCGGGTTCCGCCCGGCGATCGCCCACCTTGCGCCGCTGCAGTTGCGCTCCCCCGCGGGCGGCATTCAGCTCGACAAGGCGGGCCGAGGCACGGGAGCAGTCGCCGACGCTCGTGTACAGCTCGTCGGATACGGGCCCTCGGCGAGCACGATTGGGGCGAACCGAGCCGGGCGAACGGCCGCCAGGGGCGTCGAGCGCTCGCTGGCTGCGGTGCGCGCGGCCTCAGGCGTCAGCCGCGCACCCGCAGCGGGCTGAGCTGACCGCCGTCAGCATCGAAGTTGTCGCGAGTGAGCCAGCGCTCAAAGCCTCGGCGCATATCTGGCCATTCGGCGGCAACGATTGAGAACCAGCTCGTGTCGCGCGAGCGACCCTTGTACACGACAGCGTTGCGGAACGTGCCTTCGTACGCGAAACCGAGTCGCTCCGCCGCGCGCCGCGACGGCTGGTTCAGCGAATCGCACTTCCATTCGTAGCGCCGGTACCCAAGGGTCTCGAAGGCATAGCGCATGAGCAAGAAATGCGCCTCGGTCGACATCACTGTGCGCTGCATCTCAGGCGAGAACACCACGAAGCCCACTTCGATGACCGCGTGCTCCGGTTGCTGCCTGAGCAGCGCGAGCGTTCCCAGCGGCCGCCCAGAGGCGCGCTCAACAACCGCAAAGTGCAGCGGATCTTGCTGCTGGGAGGCCGTGGCTGCCCAACCCGCGTATTCGGCTTCGGTCGCAAATGGCCCGACCGACAGGTAGGTCCAGTCCCGCCCATCGCCCGCTGCACCGTAGGCAGCAAACAGCGCCGGCGCGTGCACCGCCGCGTCAAGCGGCTCGAGCTGGCAGTACCCCCCCGTGAGAGTCACACGCTCGGGGCGCGGGGCGGGGAGCTGCAACGCAACCGCCTCTCCAATCGGCTGACCGTACTCGTTCTCGCGCACTGTGTTCCTCTCATTCTCGACTGTGCTCGCAACCACCACCCGCCCGTCAGCACCCGGGCGTCAACCCCCGCGAACCTGCGTCACGTCTGCGCGGGTTCCACCGACCCCGAGCTCGCGCCGCGCCGCTTGCGCGTCCAGGCCGCTGCCGACTCGCTCGTCAGCGCGAGCAGCGCAAGGCACATGAGCGAGGCCGAGAACAGCGTGCTATTCAATCCGATCGCGTCAAGCCCCTGAATGTACCCGGCAGCCGTTCCGAAAATAGTAAAGGCGAGCGACAGAATAAGCAGCGCCCGCGAGCGATGCCCGCGGCGCAGCAGCCGCCACGCGAGAAACAGCTGAATGAGCGTCAGCGTGCCACCGACAAGCGCGATGATCGTGCCGACAATGCGCCCGCCCTCGTCGACGGCGAGCGCCCACAGCTCGCGAAATTCGGCGTCGAAGAACAGCGCGATGATATCGACAGCCGCGCTCACGACGATGAGCAGCACGGCGAGGGCGATGCTCAGCGGGGCACGATCCACCACGTCTTGTGCGGTCTGCGGCACCACCGGCCCGCGCTCCGGCGCCTCCCCGTCTGGCACAACCGCCGACACGTCGAGTACGGGCAGGTGCCCGTCGGTGATGAAGCGGTCGCCGCCACCGTTTCTGGAGTGATAGCCGGTCGTGAAGTCGCGCAGCGTGCGCGTGGTGACCTCGGGGGAGGCGTCGCGCACACTCGCAACGACGAAGTCGCGCTCCTCGTCGGTGTTCTCGTCGATGCGGTGCGTGATCTGCAGGGTGAACAGGGAGATACCGACGTCGGTGTCGTAGGTGCCAGCGCCGAGCCAATCGGTCTTCGCGCCGCCGGGCAACAGCCAGCCAGGCGGGCAGTGCCAGAATCGCACGTGGTGACGCTGCTTGGGGTTGCCGGCGACCTCCTGCTGATAGGCGACATCGTGGCGTCTACCGAACAGCATGAGCGGTGAGACGGGGGCGGTCGGATAGCTCTTGCGGGTGAGCGTCGACACAATGATGCCCCAGGTGGATCGCAGCGTAATCTCGTCTGCGCGGTGCCAGCCAGCGCGGCGCATCGCGGTGTCGAGCTCTGCTCCCCCGCCGTCGACGCCGAGGTTCACCGGGTCGCCGAGCAGCCCGTCGCTCGTGCGCGTTCGCCCGAAGAAGTAGTCGGGCACGTAGAGGTCTGACAGCATCTTGTGCAGCCGCGGCAGCACCAGATAGGCCGTGATCGCCCACACCGGAATGAAGAGCAGCAGCGCCCACGGCGAGCGCACGCTCTGCATCGCGATGATCACGGCGAGCCAGGCCGCCGCGACCGTGCCAACGAGAAACGCGGTGCGGTCGAACAGCGTTGTGCGCGGCAGCGGCTGCTGCATTTGCAGCGCAAAGCGGCGCTTCGAGGCGCGCTCTGGCTCGGGCACGGTCGCCGCGCCGCTATCGATGTTCACGGTGTCGCTGAGCCGCTCGTGTCGCTAGTTCTTCCCTTCGGTTTCGCGCGCGGGCTCGTTCATCGCGAGCAGCACGGCGAAGCCGGCCCAGAGCGTCACGATTCCCATCGCGGTCTCCTTGCCGTTCCAGGTGCTCGACTGCCACATCGCGAACCACTCGGAGCCGACGATGATGAAGCCGATGAACCAGATCGCGAAGCCGAGCGCGTAGGCGGTGTAGCCCCAGCCGCGGGCGCGGTCGTAGCTGGCGATGTCGGCATCGCGGCGCAGGAAGAGCTTCACCGCGCCGATAATCGCGATCGCGGCGAAGGCTCCCTCGGCAATGATGATGCCGATATAGCCGACAGTCCACGCCCAAGGCGCGGTGATCGCGCGCCACATCAGCGCGTTGCCCTCGAAGGTCGTATCCATCGAAAGCACATGCTTCACGAACTGAAAGTTCGAGTCGTAGTCCATGAGGTTGCCGAGGAAGACGAAGAGGCCGAACAGGCCGGCGAGGAAGAGCGTAAACGCCTGCAGCAGGCGGAGCGGGTGCTTCATTTCTTAACCTTTCGACTGAACACGAGATCGAGCCGGGGCTCGGCGTGAGACTCGAGGGGAATCGCCTGCACGAACCTCCAGCCGAGGGCGGCCTGCTCGGTGATCACCTCGCGGTAATCCTTCTGCAGCACCGCGCCCTCGCGGCGGCGCTTCACGGCGACGCGAACGAATGAGTACTCGTGCATGCTGTATCCCTTCTGTGGCAACGCAGTGAGTCTATTTTGACACCTGGCACCGTCGAACGGGTACCCGCGGGGAGAACGCGCGGTTGCGAGCTCCCCGCGGCTCGCGGGTCAGGCCTCGCGGCGCGTCACGCGGCGGATCCCGAACCCTGCCGCACCCAGCGCGATCAGGGAGACCGCAAGCGCCGCCGCGCCCCACCCAGCCTGGGTGCCGGTGGCCGGCAGGCCCCCGCCACCGGGCGGCGTCGTAACCGGCGGCTTCGTACCCGGGGTGCCCGGCCCCTCACCACCCGAGTCTTTCGGGGTCACGGTGAGCTTTGCCTGCCCGCTCATCATGGGGCCGCTCCCCTCAGGCCAGACCATTGCGCTGAAGAGATAGCCCGAGTGAGCGAGCTCCGCTGGGAACGCGAGGGTCGACACGTTCCCCGAAACCGACACCGCCCAGGCCGGGTCTATCGGTTCGAACGTCTTCCCACCGTCTGTCGACACGATCCACTGGGCCAACGATGCCGGCGCACCCGTCACCGTCACCGAGAACGTCGCCGTCGCGCCCTCGACCACCTGCGCGTCGGTCGGGTCAGAGACCCCCACCGTCGCGTCTGCGATATAGGTGAAGCCGCCCTCGTAGACCACGGGCTCCTGCGCGACGCCGAACTGCTCCCACTCGACCGTCACGTCGACGGGGCCGGCGGCGTGCGCAGGCGTGACGACCGTCCACGAACCGCCTTCAGCCTGCGCAAGGTCGGTGCCCGCGATACCGTCGAAGCTGATCCCTGTGACGGTCGGCGCGATGCGCATCTCGGTTGGCACAGCGACGGCCGTGGTGCCTCCGAGCGCGAGCTGGCCGAAGCTATTGTGACCCCAGCCGTACGACTTGCCGTCGCTACCCAGCGCGAGCGAGTGGAAGATGCCGGCTGCCACCGAGGTGAACGCCACTCCGGCCGGCAGCGTCACCTCGACGGGAGAAACCACGTGCCCGCCCACGGATCCATTTCCGATCTGGCCGTTCTGGTTGCCGCCCCAGGCCCAGGTCTTCCCGTCTTCTGTGATTGCCAGCGAGTGGTAGCCGCCGGCTGCCGGGTCGTCGGCCCGCGTCTCGTCTTCGGTGTCGTGGAACCCGCTCGCCGCAACGGCGACAATCGACTTCCCTGCGGGGAGGCTGACCGGCACCGGCACCGGGCTCGAGGCCTGGCTACCGTTGCCAATCTGCCCCATTGCACTGAGCCCCCAGGCGTACACGAGCCCATCGCTGCCGAGCGCCAGCGAGTGCTGGCCTCCAGCATCAACCATCTCGAAGGTAACGTCGAGGGGCAGCTGCACCTCCACCGGCGTGGGCGAGTTCACGGTGCTGTTGTTACCCAGGGCGCCGCCAAGGTTGCTCCCCCACCCGTACGCTTTGCCGTTGCTCGCGATGCCGAGCGAGTGGTGGGTGCCAGCGCTCAGCTGAGTGAATTTGACGCCCTCTGGCGTATCGACCTCGGTGGGAACCTCCACGGTCTGTGCGGCGTCGCCCGTGCCCGTCTGGCCCGTGCGGTTGAAGCCCCAGCCGTACGCGACGCCCTCGTCGGTCAGCGCGAGCGAGTAGTACTCGCCGCCGCTGATATCGGTAAAGCTCGGGTTGCCGGGCACAGCGAGTTTCGTCGGCACGTTCACGCTCGCGGTGCCGCCAGTGCCCAGCTGCCCCTTGTCGTTTTGGCCCCAGGAATAGAGGTTTCCGTCGTCTCCGAGCGCGAGCGAGTGGTAACCGCCGAGCTGAATGTCGGTGAACTTCACGCCGTCGGGCTGCGCGACAGGAACCGGCAGCAGCTTCACCCGGTTAGCGGTGCTGTTATCGCCGATGCCGAGCTGCCCCTCCTCGTTCCACCCCCAGGCGTAGGTGTTGCCGTCTGAGCCCGTTGCCATCGTGTGGAACCCACCTGCGTACAGTTCGGTGAAGGTCACGCCCTCGGGGGCGGGCAGCGTCACGGTCGTGCCGCCGGCAACTGGCCCAGAGCCTGGCGCGGGGTTTGCGTGCGCAATTGACGGCGCGGCAACGAGCAACAGTGCTGTCATTGCCCCAATCGCGCCGTTGCGAACATAGAGCTTATTCATAGGTGTCCCCCAGCTTTATCGTGGGCTCAACCTAACATCGGTGCCCTCTCTAGGCAACCTTTCCGCGGAACACCCCTGTTCCACTCCCCCACTCCCCCAGAGAGACTTTCTGCGGGCAACGCGCGCATAGCCGCCCCGCAAATGCGCGTTACCCGCAGAAAGTGTGCCCAGCGGGGGCGGGGTCAGGGCAGAGAGGGGGCGGGGCCAGGGCCGGCCCTAGGTCAGACCGGCCTCACGCAGATACCCGGCGGCGGCCTCGCGAATAGCCCCCTGCAGCTCGGCATCGCCCGCGGGCGCCACGCGCAGCCCAGCCTGCCAGGCATGAGCACGCATCGAGCCGACAGTTCGCTCCGTGAGGTCATACACGCCGTAGGCCGCTTCGCGCCCGAGGTTGCGCGCGATCACGTTTGCCCCGAGCGCCGCGTTCGCCACGGCGCTCACCGCAATGAGCACCTCGCGCAGCCGCGGCGAATCGGCGGCGGCAATGAACGTCGCCTCACCGGTCACCTGCTGCATCGCGTATGCCGCGAGCCGCACACTACCAAACAGCGAGTCGACGATCTCGCGCAGCGGCGCAAGCTGCGCGACAGGCAGGTAGGTATCGGGGCTCAGCAGCGCATCGACCGCTGCGGTCACTGCCCCACACTGCGAGTGGCCGATCACCGAAAACAGTTGCACGCGCGGGAGGTGCTCGGAGGCGTAGTGCAGGCTCCCGAGGCACTCGGCCCCAGGAACGTTGCCCGCGATCCGCACCACGAAAAGGTCGTTCGCGCCGCGGCCGAGTGCGAGCTCGATCGGCACGCGCGCGTCGGAGCAGCTGAGCACCGCCGCAAAGGGCTCCTGATTCAAGATGCCGTCGTCGTCGCCGGTGTGCACAAAGCCAAACGCCTCGGGGTCGAGTCGCATCTCGACGTCGCCGCCCGTCGCGCCGAGCGCTCCGAACCCTCGACTCCCCGCGCTCAGCAACTCCAGCGCCTCGGTGGGCGTCGCCGCCGCGATCGGAGCCGGCCTGTCTGACTGCGCAACCCAGCGAATTTGCAGCACGCGGTCGCCGCTCGTCTGGTCGTCAGCCGCGGGGCCGCTGGCGGCGGCATCGTGTGAAGAATTGCTCATACTGATGGATCGTAGCCCGAAACCCCGCTGTGTCGCTGCCCTGTTTTTCTCAGCCGAGGTGTGCCCATAATGGAGGCGAATACAACGCGTAGCGACGGTGCTGCGCGTGAGTCTCACAGGAGAGATGTATGACAAACCTTGCAATGAACCTCGTGCACACGGCCGCGAAGCACGGCGAGCGCCCGGCGATCCGCCTCGGCGAATCTGAGCTCAGCTACCAGCAGTTCGAACAGGCGACGCAGCTCGTCGCCGCGCTCCTGCAGCAGGAGGGGGTGCGCCCCGGCGACCGCATCGCGCTGATGCTGCCAAACGTGCCGCACTTCGCGCTGCTGTACTACGGTGCGCTCAGGCTCGGGGCGATCGTCGTACCGATGAACCCGCTGCTGAAGGAGAGGGAGGTCGCCTACCACCTGAGCGACTCGGGCGCGCGGCTGCTGTTTGTGTGGACAGGGTTTGAGCGCGAGGGTGAGGCCGGCGCGGTGCTCGCCGACGCGAAGACCATCGTCGTCGAGCCAGCGAGCTGGCCCGGGCTGCTCGCGGGGCTCGCGCCCGTGGCCGAGGTGCACGAGACGGCGGAGAACGCCACCGCCGTTATTCTGTACACCTCAGGCACGACTGGCAAGCCGAAGGGCGCCGAGCTCACGCACGCCAACATCGCCCGCAACGTCGAGATCTGCGCCGACGAGCTCATCTTCCTCACCGAGACCGACGTGCTGTTTGGTGGGCTGCCGCTCTTTCACGTGTTCGGGCAGACTGCGAGCCTCAACTCGGCGGTGTACGCCGGCTCGTGTCTCACGCTGCTGCCGAAGTTCGACCCGGCCGCCGCACTCGAGATCGTTGCGCGCGACAGTGTCACCGTCTTCGAGGGTGTGCCGACGATGTTCACGGTGCTCGCCCACTACCCGGAGCGCGATCGGTTTGACACCTCGTCACTGCGGGTCTGCGTCTCGGGCGGTGCCGCGCTGCCTGTCGAGGTGCTGAGCGCATTCGAGGCGGCATACGAGTGCGTCGTGCTCGAGGGGTACGGGCTCTCGGAGACCTCGCCGGTCGTGTCAATCAACCGCCTCGACAAGCGCCGCGCCGGGTCCATCGGCGTGCCGGTGTCTGGCGTCGACGTGCGCATCGTCGATGAGGCCTCGGCAGACGTGTCGGTCGGCGAGATCGGAGAGCTCATCGTGCGCGGCCACAACGTCATGAAGTCGTACTGGGGCAAACCCGAGGAAACCTCGCAGGCCATTCCCGACGGCTGGTTCCGTACCGGCGACCTTGCCAAGCGCGACGATGACGACTTTCTCTACATCGTCGACCGCAAGAAAGATCTCATCATTCGGTCTGGCTACAACGTCTACCCGCGCGAGGTCGAGGAGGTGCTCTACGAGCACCCGGCGATCGCGGAGGCCGCGGTCATCGCGTTCCCGCACGCGGAGTATGGCGACGAAATCGCCGCCGTCGTGGCGTTCAAGCCCGGTTCGAGTGCATCCCCAGAGGAGCTGCGTGAGTTCGTGAAGCAGCGGGTAGCTGCGTACAAGTACCCGCGCGTCGTCGAGGTCGTGGAGGCGCTCCCGAAGGGCGCGACCGGGAAGATCTTGAAGCGGGCGATCACGCTGACAACGGTGTAGCGCGAGGCGGGGGCGGATCGGGCACGGGGCTGATCGGGGCCCGGCTGCTCCGAGCCCCTGCTCTGCTCCGCCCCGCCCGCGCCGCCCCGGCCGCCCTGCATACGCTCACCGCCTCAGCTCGCCGAGAATGTACCGGTCGATGGTTGGCCCGACGAGCTCGGCTACCTCCTGTGTCGAGAGCTCAACGAGCGGCGGAATGCGAAGCACATACCGTGCAAGCACGATGCCAAGCATCTGAGACCCTGCGAGGGTGATCCGCCGTTCGGGGTGCTCGCCAGCGAGGTGCGGGGCCAGCCCGCTGATCAGCTCGGTGGTTACGAACCGCAAGAAGATGCTGCGTGACTCCTCGTGCGTGCCGAGGTTTCGCAGCAGGCCGATGAACGCCGGGCCAATCGACGAGGTCTCGAGCGCGGTGAGGATGCCCGCGACGTAGCGCGTGCCGGGAGATTCGCCGCCCTCGCCGGCGTGCTCCGCGAGCAGATCTGGGAAGCCGCGCGAGCGGAACGTCTCGGCGATTGCTGCGGTGAACAGCTCAGCCTTCGTGCCGAAGTAGTAGTGCACGAGCTTCGCGTCAACGCCGGCGGCGTTCGCGATGCTGCGCACCGTCGCGCCCTGGAAACCCCGCTCGCCGAACTCGACGTTGGCTGCTTCGAGGATTCGTTCGCGCCCGAGCGCAGGCCCGGGCCTGCGGCCCCGCCGCCTCGACGGCACCACCGCTCCTGGGGTCGACATGACGTTCCTTTCGTGCGCTTCCACCCAAAACTAGCGTAGCAATGCGGTATTTATTCACCACATGTGTCAATTATCGCGTACACTGCAATTCGTCACTAGATGAATTAAGGGGTGCCAATGAACGCAATCATCCGCAAAGAGTTCCGCGAACTCGCACGCGACCGAAGAACGCTCGCGATGCTCGTCGCGCTGCCGGTGCTGCTGCTCATCATCTTCGGCTACGCCGCCAACTTCTCGGTCGACAGGGTCACGGCGATCGTCGTCGGCCCACAGGCAGAGGCCGTTGCGGCCGAGCTCGCTGAGTACAGCGCGGCCCGCGACGATCTCGACATCCTCGAAATTGACAGCGCGCTCACCGAACTCGACGCTGAGCAGCTGCTCCGAGACCAGGTGGCGAACGCCGTGATCGTCTCGAAGCCACCAACCGGTGGCGCGGCCGCAGACACACCGTTCATAGATCGCATCAGCGTGTACCTCGACGGCAGCGGGCTCTTCGTCGCCCAGGCGTCGCAGGCCGTCTTCGCAACGCTCGCCGCCGAAGACCTCGAAACCCAAGTCACGCAGCGCACCGACGCGCTTGCAGACACACTCGCAGAAACGCTCTCGCAGGCGCTCGCCGAGGCGCGGGCGACGGGCGCCCCGCCGACCATCACGCCGCCGACCATCGACGCCCCAACGTTCGACCCAGACTCGCTCGTGACCGTGCTGTTCAACCCAGATCTCGAGACGTCGTGGGTCATGGTGCCGGGCCTCATCGGCCTCATTCTGCTGTTCATCGGAGCGCTAATCACGAGCATCGGCCTCGTGCGCGAACGCGAGACAGGCACACTCGAGCAGCTCGCGGTGATGCCGATCAGCCCGTCGGCGATCATCTTCGGCAAGATCACCCCCTACTTCGCACTCGCGCTCATCGACATGGCCGTGATTACGCTGCTCGGGGCCTGGCTGTTCGATGTTCCGTTCAATGGCAGCGTGCTCCTGTTCAGCCTCGCGGCGCTCATCTTCTTGTTCGTGGTGCTCGGCATCGGCGTGCTGATCTCGACGCTCTCACAGAACACGGGGCAGGCCATTCAAATGGCGATCTTGTTCGTCGTACCGCAGGTGCTGCTGTCTGGCCTCATCTTTCCGCTCACCTCGATGCCGCTCGGGGTGCGGTGGCTAGGGTACGCGCTCCCACTGACCTGGTTTCGCGAGGTAACGCAGGGCGTGATGCTTCGCGGCGCCGGGTTCGAGGCCCTGTGGCTCCCGCTCGTCGTGCTGCTCGGCATGGCCGTCATCGCCTTCGGGCTCGCAACGACACGCATGCGACACTCCCTCACCCACGGGGGTACGCGATGAGTAAGTCACATAGCATCTCGCTCACGCAGGCCTCCGTGCGGTTCGGCACAACGCTCGCGCTCGAGGGCTTTGCCGGTACTTTCGAACCCGGCACGGTGAGCGCCGTGATCGGCGGCGACGGCTCGGGCAAGTCGACCCTGCTGCGCGCCCTGTCTGGCAGGGTGCCATTTCGGGCACACACGAGCGCCGGGCTCCCGGTGCCCCGCACCGAGGTCGGGTACCTGCCAGCGACGTCTGGCGTGTGGCGCAACCTCTCCGTGGCCGAGAACGTCGAGTTTGTCGCGCACACGTTCGGGCTGTCGGCGGCGACGACCAGGGCGAGATCGGCGCGCCTGCTCGAGCGCGCGGGGCTTGCCGAGGCGAAAGACCGGCTCGCCGGGAGGCTCTCGGGCGGCATGCGGCAGAAGCTTGGGGTGGTACTCGCGACGCTGCACTCGCCGGCGCTCGTGCTGCTTGACGAGCCGACCACCGGGGTTGACCCGATCAGCCGCGCCGAGGTCTGGTCGCTCATTGCGGCGAGCGCCGCCGAGGGCGCAACCGTCGTGTTCACCACCACCTATCTCGACGAGGCCGAGCGCGCGCACCAGCTCTTCTTGCTCGGCGACGGGCGGCTGCTCGCCTCGGGGTCGGTCGCCGACGTGGTGCAGCAGGCCCCCGGGCGCATCTGGGAGGCCGCAGCGGCGCGCCCGGGCGCTCGGGCCGCGCTGCGCGCGCCGCGAAGCTGGCGCAGGGGCGGCACCATCTACCTGTGGGACCCCTCGCCCGCAGCCGCGGCACCACCCGGGTTTCGCGCGGCGATTCCCGACCTCGAGAACACGAGCATTGCCCTGCTCACCGCGCGGCACGAGGCCGCGGCCAGCGGGCCCCGGCCTCACTCGAACGCGCGCACCGATGTCTCCTCGCGCACGCGCGCCTCCAAGCGCCCGCACTCGCAGCCTCCGGTACCGCTCGGCGGCGCCAGCGGCGCCAGCGGCGCCAGCGGCGCCAGCGGCGCCAGCGGCGGCAGCGGCGGCAGCGGCGGCAGCGGCGGCAGCGGCGGCAGCGGCGGCAGCGGCGGCAGCGGCGGCAGCGGCGGCAGCAACCGCCGGGCGACGACGGGCCCGCTCGTCGAGGCGCGCGGCGTCGTTCGCCGGTACGGAGACTTCTCGGCACTCAGCGGCGTCTCGCTGAGCGTGCGGCCGGGCGAAATCGTTGGCCTGCTCGGCGGCAACGGCGCGGGCAAGACCACGCTGATGCGCATTTTGCTCGGGCTCGAGACCGCTACCTCGGGCGAGACGGGGTTGCTCGGCCGCCACCCCTCGCTGCAGTCGCGCCGCAGCATCGGCTACGTTGCGCAGGGTCTCGGCCTCTACCCCTCACTGTCGGCGAGGGCGAACCTAGAGTTCACCGCGGCAGCGCATCGCGTGGCACCGCCGCTGGCGGCGCTGCGGTTTGCCGCCGCGCAGGGGTCCGGCCCCACATCGGCGCTGCCGCTCGGCACGCAACGGCAGCTTGCCTATCTTGCGGCAACCGTGCACGACCCTGCGCTCGTGGTGCTCGACGAGCCGACCTCGGGCATGGATGCCCTCGCTCGGGCTGAGCTGTGGCGCGACCTGCGCGCGGCGGCCGAGCTCGGGGTGGGCACCCTCATCACCACCCACTACATGCAGGAGGCCGCCCAGTGTGACCGCCTCATCATTCTCACCGCGGGCCGGGTGACGAGCGAGGGGCCCGCCGCCGCCATCGTCGCGGGCAGGAGTTCGCTCGTCGTCGAAACCCCGCGGGTGAACGCCGCGTTTGCTGCGCTCACAGCGGCCGGCATTGCCGCGGTGCTCAGTGGCACGGCGATCCGCGTGCCCGGCGCGAACCGGGCCGCCGTCGCCGCCGCGCTCGCAGACCTCGGCGGGGCGGTGAGCATCGAGGCGCAGCCGACAACGCTTGAGGAGGCGATGCTGCTCGACGCCCTAACGGCCAACCGGGCGGGGTGACGGGCAATGCGACATCACGAATGGTCAGCTCATGCTGTATAGTCACTGCATGCTGACCATTGCCGCGCGCCTCGACGCCATGCACCGGCTCGGGCGGGCCATCGCCGACCCGACCCGCTCCCAGATACTCCTCGCCCTCGTCGAACGCCCCGGCTACCCGGCAGAGCTCGCCGCACAGCTCGGGCTCACTCGCACAAACGTCTCCAATCACCTCGCCTGCCTCAGGGGCTGCGGCATCGTGGTTGCGGAGCCAGAGGGCCGCAAGACGCGGTATGAGATCGCGGATCCGCACCTCACGGCGGCGCTCCTCGCCCTCGTCGACGTCACCCTCGCCGTCGACGAGGGCGCGCCCTGCGTCGACGACGCGTGCGCGGTTCCCGGCTGCTGCGGGGCCGACCAGACCGCGCCTCGCAGCGGCGCGGCGACGCGTGCGTCCGTGAGAGCGAGAGCGGGAGCCGGAGCGGCGGCTCCCCCGGCCGACACCGTGGCCGACATCGCGGCGGTGGCGGATCGCCGATGAGCGCCGAATGCTGCGGCTCAGACGCGTCTCCGAGCACCCTTCTCAGCGCGCCCGCTCCCGCGCCTCTCGCGCCTCCCACACACACCCAGTGGTGGCGCGATCGCTCGATCCTCATCCCACTCGTCGCCGGGGCGATACTCGCCACCGGCTTCGCGCTCGAGGTCTTCGGCCGCGAACCCCTCGCACTCGGGGCGTACTGGCTGGCCCTCGCGCTCGGCGCGGCCACATTCGTGCCAGGCGCCCTGCGGCGGCTCTTCGGGCAGAAGAAGCTCGGCATCGGGCTACTCATGACCATCAGCGCGATCGGCGCAGTAGTGCTCGGCTACGTGCAGGAGGCCGCGGCGCTCGCCTTCCTCTACGCACTCGCCGAGGCGCTCGAAGACCGCGCGATGAGTCGCGCACGCGGCGGGTTGCGGGCGCTCCTCAGCCTCGTGCCCGAGACCGCGACAGTCGTTGAAGACGGGGTGCGGCGCGAGGTACCGGCCGCGACGTTGCGGCCGGGGCAGACCATTGCGCTGCGCCCTGGCGAGCGGCTGGCCACCGATGGCGTCGTCACCGCGGGCAGCTCCACGCTCGACACCTCCGCCGTCACAGGCGAGTCAATGCCAGCGGCCGCGGG
The DNA here is from genome assembly GCF_039528015.1 of Leucobacter albus. Taxonomy (NCBI): domain Bacteria; kingdom Bacillati; phylum Actinomycetota; class Actinomycetes; order Micrococcales; family Microbacteriaceae; genus Leucobacter; species Leucobacter albus. The sequence continues at coordinate 68,593 of NZ_BAAAKZ010000010.1, forward strand.
CCCTGGCGACGCCGTCGCGGCCGGCTCGATTAACCGCTCGGCCGCGCTCGAGATTCGCGCGACGGCGAGTGGCACCGTCAACTCGCTCACAGCAATCGTCGAGCTCGTCGAGCAAGCGCACGCGGTGAAGGGCCGGCGCGCGAGACTCGCCGACCGAATCGCCAGGCCGCTTGTGCCAGGAGTGCTGCTGCTGGCCGTCGCGGTAGCCACGGTCGGCTCGGTGCTCGGCGACCCCGAGACCTGGGTCACCCGCGCGTTCATTGTGCTCGTCGCCGCATCTCCGTGCGCGCTCGCGATCGCGGTGCCGGTCACGGTCGTCTCGGCGATCGGGGGCGCGAGCAGGCTCGGTGTTGTCATCAAGAGCGGAGCAGCATTTGAACGGCTGGGCACGATCCGCCGCGTCGCGCTCGACAAGACCGGCACGCTCACCCGCAACGCACCGACCGTCACCGCGGTCATCCCCGCCGACGGGGTGCCTGAGCGGGTCGTTCGCTCGCTCGCCGCGGCACTCGAGCAGCACTCAACGCACCCGCTCGCGGCGGCGATCACCGCCGGGGTGCCCGGCCCCGAACCCGCCTCGGCCGTCACCGAGCTGCCAGGGCTCGGGCTCACGGGCGTTGTCGGCGGCAGCGAGGTGCGCGTCGGTAACCCGAGGTGGCTGCGGCCTGGGCCCCTCACGGCGGCGGCCTCCGAGCTCGAGGCCGCCGGCCAGACCGTCGTCACCGTGGCGCGTGACGGCCGGGTACTCGGGGTGATCGGCGTGCGCGATGAACTGCGCCCCGAGGTCGCCGAGTTCGTGCGCGAGCTGCGCGGGCAGGGCATCGGCGTTGCAATGCTCACTGGCGACAACGCGCGCACCGCGCACGCGCTCGCCGAGCTCGCGGGCATTACCGACGTGCACTCAGAACTGCGCCCCGCGCAGAAGGCCAGGCTCATCAACGCGTTCGCTGTCACAGCCCCAACCGCCATGATCGGCGACGGTATCAACGACGCGCCGGCGCTCGCGGCGGCCTCGGTCGGCATCGCAATGGGCGCGACGGGGTCAGACGCGGCCATCGAATCTGCCGACGTGGCGTTTACCGGCACCGACCTCAGGCTCATTCCTCTGGCGCTCGCGCACGCGCGCCGGGGCCATCGCATCATCACGCAGAACATCTGGCTCTCGCTCGCGGTCATCGCCGCACTGCTGCCGCTGGCGATCACCGGCGTGCTCGGTTTCGCCGCGGTCGTGCTCGTGCACGAACTCGCCGAGGTGGTGATTATCGCGAACGGGCTGCGGGCCGCGCGCCCACCGCGCGGTCGCTCGCCCCTATTCGGGCTGCTCGGGCCACCCCTCTGACCCAATCGCGATCTCGGCGGCCATGTCGTCGAGGAAGCGGATCACCACGTCGCGCTCCGCCGGCGTGAGCCGCGCCGCCGCGTGAAACCGCTTGGCGTGCTGCTTACCGACGGTGTTCATCGCGGCCTCGTGCGTCTCAGGCGTAATCGTGATCGTGAGCGCGCGCCTGTCGGTCGGGTGCGCGCCACGCACGATGTGGCCGCCACGCTCGAGCCGATCGAGCAGCTTGGTTGTCGACGCGCTCGAGATCTTCAGGTGTGCGGCAATCGTGCCCGGTGTCGCGAGCTCACCACGGTTGCCCGTGACAATGAGAAAGTGCAGCGCGCGCATGTCGGTCTCGTTGAGCTTCATGTACTTCAGCGAGGCCTCAGAGAGCTCACGCTCGGCGTCACGCAGCCGCCCGAGGGCCCCCATGAGCATGCTGATCTGCTGCGCCTCGGCCGGGTCAACGCCGCCGCGGTCGACAAGCCTGCCATCTGGGTCAGCCGAGTCAATGTCGTAGAGATTCGGCGGCGCCGCGCCTCCCGGCTCGCGACCTGGCATTGACTCTCGCATTTCATGATTGTACCCAGGTTGACTGTTTCACACCGACCTATCTATACCCTTATGATGTTTCTTGCTAGGCTAGCTAAATCACGTTCGGGAATGGGGACTGCACATGAAGCCGCACCAAACAGAGGGCCTCACGCGAGCGCACGCTACCGGGCCAAAGGGGCCGCCAAAGTGGCTGCGCGTCGTCATCCCGGCCCTGCTCATCATCATGTGGCTCGCCGGTGCAGGCATTGGCGGGCCATACTTCGGCAAGGTCTCCGAGGTCTCCTCGAACGACCCGACCGCGTACCTGCCAGAGTCGGCCGACGCCACGCAGGTGCGCAAGCTGCTCACCGAGTTCAACGACAGCGACACGATCCCCGCGATCGTTGTCTTCGCTGGCGAGAACGAGCTCACGCGCGGCGAGCTAGACACCATCTCAGCCGCCCTCGAGAGCGTCGCCGACCCCGAGAGCTCGACGGGCATCGCGGGGATAGCCGACGGGGTCTCGCCCGCGCTCCCCTCGGAAGACGGCCTCGCCGTGCAGGTCTTCGTGCCGATTGACTCAGAGGCAGACCTCAGTGACACCGTTGGCTCGCTCGGCGACGCCCTCCGCTCGGCTGCCCCACCAGGCGTGTCCGTATACGTTACCGGCCCGGCGGGCTTCAGCGCCGACCTCTCCGCCGCGTTCTCAGGCATCGACGGGCTGCTCCTCGGCGTTGCGCTGCTCGCGGTCTTCGTGATTCTTATCATCGTCTACCGCTCGATCCTGCTGCCGATCGCGGTGCTCTCGACGAGCATGTTCGCGCTCTGCGTCGCCCTGCTCACCGTGTGGTGGCTCGCGAAGGCCGGCGTGATTCTGCTCAGCGGCCAGACCCAGGGCATCCTGTTCATTCTCGTGATCGGCGCTGCGACAGACTACTCGCTGCTCTACGTCGCCAGGTTCCGCGAGGAGCTGCGCGTCACAACCGACAAGTGGCAGGCCACGATGCGGGCGGTGCGGGCGTCGTTTGAGCCGATCGTCGCCTCTGGCGGAACGGTGATCGCGGGCCTCCTCTGCCTCCTCCTCAGCGACCTGAAGTCGAACAGTACGCTCGGCCCAGTCGCCGCGATCGGCATCGTCTTCGCGATGCTCGCCGCGCTCACGCTGCTGCCAGCGATCCTGTTCGCCTTTGGCCGCGCCGCCTTCTGGCCGCGCAGGCCGAAGTTCGAGCCCGATGTCGTCGAGGCCGAGCACGGTATGCCATCTGGCGGGGTCTGGGCGAAGTTTGCGGGCGCCATTAGGCGTCGCCCGCGCGCGATCTGGGTGACCACCGCGATCGTGCTCGCTATCGGCGCGCTCGGGGTCACGCAGCTCAACGCTGTTGGCGTGCCACAATCCGACCTCGTCATCGGATCCTCCGAGGCGCGCGACGGCCAGGCCGCGCTCGGCGAGCACTTCCCTGGCGGATCCGGGAGCCCGGCAACCGTCGTCGTGCCCGAGTCTGAGCTGCAGGCAGCCGCCGACATCTTGCTCGCGCACGACGGCATTGACGGCGTGTCGGTACTGTCCGGTGATTCGCCGAGCGGATCCGCGCCGGTCACGATCGACGGCATCTCAGCGTTTGGGCCACCCGGCACCCCCGTACCCACGCCGACCGTCGTGAGCGGCGACGTGATGCTGCAGGCGACACTGGTTGCCGCCGCCGATTCCGATGCCGCCGCCGACACCGTGCGCTCGGTGCGCGCCGAGCTCGCTGACGCCATCCCCGGCGCCCTGGTCGGCGGTGTGACGGCGACCGCGATCGACACGAACACCGCGTCGATCCACGATCGAAACCTCATCATTCCGGTGGTGCTCGCGGTGATTCTCGTGATTCTCATGCTGCTGCTGCGCTCGGTCGTTGCGCCCGTGCTGCTCGTGCTCACCACGGTGCTGTCGTTCGGCACCGCGCTCGGCGTCTCGGCGCTCGTGTTCAACGGGCTCTTCCAGTTCCCAGGTGCAGACCCAGCTGTTCCGCTGTTCGGATTCATCTTCCTCGTCGCGCTCGGCATCGATTACAACATCTTCCTGATGACGCGCGTGCGGGAAGAATCGGTGAAGCACGGCACCCGCGAGGGCATCTTGCGGGGCCTCACGATCACCGGTGGGGTCATCACCTCGGCCGGCCTCGTGCTCGCGGCGACGTTTGCGGCGCTCGCCGTGATTCCGATCCTCTTCCTCGTGCAGATCGCGTTCATCGTGGCGTTCGGGGTGCTCATCGACACGTTCATCGTGCGCTCGCTGCTCGTGCCCGCGCTGAGCTACGACATCGGGCGCAAGATCTGGTGGCCATCGAAGCTCTCGCGTGGGGGTGGGGGTGAGGGCGAGGGCTGAGGCTGGGGCTGGGGCTGGGGCTGGGGCTGGGGCTGGGGCCCTCGGGTTTCGCTCCGTCACCATGTTTTCGCCCCGTCACCATCCAAATACCTGCTATTTCGATGGTGACGGAGCGAAAAGGCTCTGACGGGCGGGGCCGGGCGGCGGGGCCGGGCGGCCGGGCCGGGGCTCAGGCGGCAGCAAGCAGCGCCGCGATGCCCGCGGCGACCACGGCCTCGGGCTCAGCGGTATGAGCGGCATGAGCGGCATGCAGCCTGGCATACGTCGGGGCAATGCGCTCACTGATGGGCGCAGCACGCTCGCGTGGCGCAACCTGCGCGGTCGTGGCACTACCGATCACAAGGTTCGATAGCGCGTACGAGGCGCCGAGCGGATCGCGCACCCCGCGCGCCTCGAGCAACACGCAGAGCCGTTCAGACAGGGCAAGATAGCTCGGGCCGCGCGGTGCTCTCATCGCGATCACCTGGCACGCCCATGGGTGGCGAGTGAGGTGGCGAAACAGGGCAAGCATGAGCTCGTCGACCGCAGCGCCGGCCACCGCCCGCTGCATCTCAGCGTCAGCGCCGAGCGCGCGGTCGAGAGCGAGGTCGAAGAGGTCATCGACCGAGTGCACCCTCGAATAGAGGCTTGCCGGCGCTACCCCGAGAGCGCCTGCGACCGAGCGCAGCGTGAGAGCGCGCAGGCCGCCAGTATCGAGTTGTTCTGCCGCCGCCCGCGCGATGTCTTCCACAGCAACCGACCTGGCGCGCTGCACAGGTTTGCTGTTCTCCCAGTAGCTCACGGCTTCAGCCTAACCGATCTATGTTAGCTTTGCATCGTGCTCCAACAATCGCAGCTACCCCTGACCAACAATCACGCTCGCCTACGCGCGCTGCACTTCGACGATGCCGCACCCTACGCGGCAGGCACCGCCGACCCCGCCGTGCGGGAATTTGGCCATCTCCCCGAACCCGAGTACACCCCCGCAAGTGTGCGCGCGATGATCGAACGCGACGCAGCACCTGGCCTCGAGCGAGGAGACCTTGCCGTTCTCGCAATCGCAAACGCTGCAGACGATGCTTTCGTCGGCAGCCTGGTGATCTTCGATGTGCGGGCCGACAGCGCCGAGGTCGGCTTCTGGCTACACCCCAGCGCTCGCGGCAGGGGCTTCGCGAGCTCAGCGCTCGCGCTCGCCGCCGAGTTCGCGCAGCGCAGCGGGCTCAGCACGGTTACCGCACGCACCGCCGCAGACAACGCCGCATCGCAGCGCACCCTCGAGTCGGCAGGGTTTCGAGCCGGCACCACCGAGACTGCGACGGCCCCATCGGGCAAGCGCATCGACATCGTGCACTACGAACTCCCGCTGAGCTAGGCCCGCCGCCCGGCGCTGAGCCGCTTCGGCGACCGAGGCCCACAGGTCAACCCATCGCACCAGCACACCGACCCGCCACCGACCCGGTCACGATCCTAGCCGCGCCAGCACCCCACCTATCACCCTGGCCGCTTCCGGGAACGCGCCGGGGTTTGGCCCGGAGTAATTGAGCCTAACGAACGCGCCCGAGGGCTCGGCAGGGAACCATTCGTGGCCCGCCGCAACGAGCACCCCTTCGTCTTCGCACGCTCGCACGAGGGTGTGCACATCGACCCCGTCGCCAAGCTGTGCCCACAGGTTCAGCCCACCGTGCGGCAACCCCGTGAGGTGCGCGGTCGGCGCAAACTCGGCGAGGCTCTCGGCGAGCAGATCGCGGCGCGCGCGCAGCTGCTGTTTGAGGCCCCGCAGGTGCGATGCCCACCCCGGCTGCGTCACCACATCGAGGGCGGCGGCCTGCAAGATGCCGCTCACGTACATCGCTGATGCGCGCCGGTCGGCAAGGATCCGCTCGCGCGCAGGCCCCCTCGCGATCACCCCGGCAATGCGAATCGCGGGCGAAACGCTCTTGGTGAGTGACCGCAGGTAGACGACGTGACCGGCATCGTCGCTTGCGGCAAGCGGAACCGGCTCGGTCGAGATGCCGAAATCGTGGGCCCAGTCGTCTTCGATAAGGAAGGTGCCGTACTCGCGCACGACCGCGAGAATCTGCGCGGCCCGATCCGGCGACCACTGCGCACCCGTGGGGTTCGCATAGTTCGGCTGCGCGTAGAACGCACGCGCCCCGGTCTCTGCGAACGCACGAGCGAGTGCGCCGGGGTCGGGCCCCTGCGGGCCGCTCGACACTGGCACCAGGGTGACGCCGGCCTGTTCGGCCGCGAGAATGGCACCCCAGTAGGTCGGCGACTCGACGAGCAAGGGCTGCCCGGCCGAGACCAGCGCCCGGAATGTGGAGCTCAGGCCGCTCTGGCTGCCGGGCAGCACGATCACATCGCTCGCCGCAACCGGGGTCACGCCGAGCGGCGTCGCGGCGGCAAGCTCCTGGGCAAACCACGCCTGCAATTCGGGGAGCCCGGCCGCGGGAGCTCGGGTCACGGCTGCCTCGCTACGGCCAGCCCGCCCGAGCGCCTGCCGAATGAGCCGCTCCGGCAGCAGCTCACGGTCGGGGTAGCCGGCGTGGAGCGCTATCGATGTGTTCGCCGATGCGCGCATCGTCGCGGGCGCGGGCGACAGTCGGTGCTGCGGCGAGCGCAGCGCCTCGGTCTGCCACGCGAAATCGAGCGGCCTGGCGGTGCGAACCGCCCGCACGAACGCGCCGACACCCGGCCGCGTCTCGATAGCACCGCGAGCGCTCAGGGTGCGCAGCGCTTTCTGCACCGTGACGGGGCTCGCCTGGTACTCGGCGACGAGCGCGCGGGTCGGCGGGAGCCTTGCCCCCGCTGGCGCGCGCGAGATCCAGTCGAGGAGCCCGGTGACGATTCGCGAACTGCTATCATCATTCATGAATAGACATAGTAGCGCTACTCTCCAAATCTCGCACGCGATACCCTCACCGGGCCGAGGGCTGCTCTGGGGCCTGCTCGGAGTGGCGGCGTTCTCGTTCACGGTGCCGTTCACTCGGGTCGCCGTGGCGGGGCTCTCCCCACTGTTCGTTGGTTCTGGCAGGGCCGTCGTGGCAGCGGTTCTCGCGGGGGCCGCGCTCGCGCTCACGCGCCAACGGCTCCCGCGCGGCTCGCAGTGGATCCGCGTCGCCGTCGTCGCTGCCGGCGCCGTCGTCGGCTTTCCGCTCCTCACCTCCCTCGCGCTCACCACGGCCTCGGCCGGGCACAGCGCCGTGGTAATCGCACTGTTGCCCGCAGCGACGGCTGCGATGAGCGTGCTGCGCACGGGTGAACGGCCCGGGCGCGCGTTCTGGGCAGCGGCCGGTGCTGGTGCCGCTGTCGCTGTCGGGTTCGCCGCGGTGCAGGCCGGCGGGTTGGGGCAGCTCAGCTGGAGCGACCTGCTGCTCTTTGGGGCGGTGCTCGCCGCAGCCGTGAGCTACGCCGAGGGCGGGCTACTCGCCCGCGAGCTCGGTGCCTGGCAGACGATCTCGTGGGCCCTCGTCGTCGCAGCACCGCTGATGATCGGCCTCACCTTCGCCGCGGTTGCGGAGCACGGGGCATCGGCGACCCCGACGCAGTGGCTTGCCTTCGGCTACCTGGGCCTCGTCAGCATGTTCCTGGGGTTCGTTGCCTGGTATCGCGGGCTCGAAATCGGCCCGATGGCACAGGTCAGTCAGGTGCAGCTCGTGCAACCGGTGCTCACACTTGCCTGGGCGGCGCTGATCTTGCACGAGCCCGTGGGGTGGCTCACCGTCGCGGGCGGCCTCGCGGTTATCGCGTGCGCGCTCTTTGCCGTTCGCACACGGAGGCCGGCGTGATGCGGTTCACCGGGGTCAGCGCGTTCCCGTTCACGCCGTTTCTCGCGGCGGGGGCGGGCTCGCGGGCTGGAGCAGCCGCTGGCACCGGCGCCGAAGCCGGCATGCGCATCGAACCGGGCACCAGCACCGAACCGGATTGCACTATCGACGAGGCCGGCTACGCGCGCGTCGTCGCGCACGCAGCCAAGTCGGGTGTCGAGTCGCTCTGCGCGCTGGGGTCAACGGGCGGAGCACCCTACCTCTCGCCGGGCGAACGCACACGGGTCATCGAACTCACCCTCGAGCACGCCTGCGGGTTGCCCGTTGCAGTCGGTGTGAGCGCGCTGAGCACCCGCGAGGTGCTCGAGAACGTCGCCGAGGCACAGCGTCTCGGAGCTGCCGCCGTGCTGCTCGCGCCCATGACCTACCAGCCGCTGACCGCAGAAGAGGTGTTTGGCCTCTACGCGACAGTGAGCGCCGAGCTGTCGGTGCCACTCATCGTGTACGACAACCCCACGACGACGGGGTTCACGTTCACGAGCTCGCTCCATGGGCGCATCGCGACGCTCCCCGGCGTCGCATCGATCAAGATTCCCCCGGTGCCTGAGCCGGAGGCCAGCACACGGCTCGCGGAGTATCGCGCGCAGATGCCGCCGGGCGTCACGCTCGGCATCAGCGGTGACGCGAGCGCGGCCGGCGCGCTGCTCGCGGGCTGTGAGGCCTGGTACAGCGTGCTCGCGGGGGCGCTGCCGGTCGAGTGTCTCGCGATCCACGCCGCGGCGAGCGCTGGTGACGCGACCCTCGCTCGGGCGCTGTCGGGCCAGCTCACACCGCTGTGGCGGTTGTTCGCTGAGCACGGCAGCTACCGGGTCATCGCTGCTGTGCTCGCAGAGCTCGGGCTGATCTCGCACGATTCGCTCCCGCACCCGGTTCGGAGCCTCGACGAGCGCGGCGCCCGGGCGGTTGCCGCTGCGCTCGCCCAGATCGCAGCCGCGAGCGGAAGCGCATAGGCTGCTGGTACCCCCGCGCCACGTTTGTCACCGAGCAGGAGTAGCCATGTCCACTGTCCCAGCCACCGGCACCGCGACGACGAGCACGCAAGCCGCACACACCCCGGCCGCACACACCCCGATCTACGACGCCGTCGTGTTTGACTGCGACGGCGTCATTGTCGACAGCGAGGGCATCGCGCTCGAGGTCACCCTCCGCATTGTGACCGAGCTCGGCTGGCAGACCGACTTCGACACCCTCGCGAAGCTGTTCGTCGGCTCGTCGAGCGAGTACTACCACGCCACGCTCGCCGAACGCGTCGGCCGCCCCCTCGAGCCGGGGTGGGATGCCCCCTACAAACACTGGCTCGACGAGGCGTTCGCCGAGCGGCTCCAGGCGATCCCCGGCATCGTCGAGGCGCTCGACCGGCTCACGGTGCCGTTCGCGCTCGCGTCGAACAGCCGCAACGCGCGCATCAGGTCGAGCCTCGACACTGTCGGGCTGCGCGACCGCTTCGAGGGGCGCATCTGCAGCGCCGAAGACGAGGCGGCCGGCAAGCCGGCTCCCGACGTGTATCTGTCAGCCGCGCGCAAGCTCGGGGTCGACCCCGCGCGCTGCATCGCGGTCGACGACAGCCCGACCGGGGTGCTCGCCGCCGAGCGCGCCGGCATGCTCGTGCTCGCCTACACCGGGCACTTCGGCCCAGAAGAATTCCCGCAGAGCGACCGCGTCATCGCTCTGCACGACATGCGCGAGCTGCCGCGCGTCGTCGAGCAGCTGCGCTTCCCCGAGCGCTCGCACGGTTGATCGGCGCGGGCAGCGACCGCCGGCCGGCGAGCGGCACCGGCCGCGGCGGCGCTCGAGCGCACAGCCGCCCGGCCCGGCCCCACGCTAGGCTGTGTGTTCATGGCAATAGGCGCGACGATCCACACATTCGACATTCAACTCGCCGATGTGGATCGCGGAGTGTACGAGCAGCTCGCGCTGCGAGTAGCCAGGCACCCCTCTGAAACCGATCGCTTCATGGTGACGCGGCTGCTCGCGTACTGCCTCGAGTACGAGGAGGGCATCGCGTTCAGCGCTGGAGTGTCGACGACCGACGAACCGGCCGTGCTCGTGCGCGACCTCACCGGAGCAGTCACCGCGTGGATCGAGGTCGGCGCCCCCGACGCCGACCGGCTGCACTACGGCAGCAAGCTCGCCGGCAGGGTCGCGGTCTACACGCACCGCGACGCCGAGAAGCTCATCGCCTCGTGGTCTGGGAAGACGATTCACGGAGCAGACGAGATCGCCATCCGCTCCTTCGATGCCGGGTTCATCGACGGCGTTGTCGCGACCCTCGAGCGGCGCAACACGATGACGGTATCGCTCACCGAGGGGCAGCTGTACGTCGACAGCAACGGCGCGAGTTTCTCGAGCGCGCTCCACGAGCACCGCATCGGCTGACCCGGCGGGCGAACGGGCGGGCGCAGCTCAGGCGCCCAAGCGGATCACCGCTGGTTTACGCGAATGAGGTTGCCCGACGGGTCACGAAACGCGCAGTCGCGCACGCCGTAATCTTGATCGCTCGGCTCCTGCACGACGTCTGCGCCGGCAGCCTCGAGCTTTGCGAAGAAAGCGTCGAGGTCGTCGGTGGCAAGCGTGAGCGCTCCGTAGACGCCCTTGGCCATGAGGTCGAGAATCACGGCCCGCTCGGCGTCTGACACCACCGGGTCGACGGCCGGCGGGTGCAGCACGATCGAGGTGTCTGGCTGCCCGGCGGGGCCCACGGTGATCCACCTCATGTTCTCGTACCCGACGTCGTTTCGCACCTCGAATCCGAGCGCGTCGCGGTAGAACGCGAGCGAGGCCTCGGGGTCGGTGTGCGGAAGAAATGCGTAGTGAATGCTGATGTTCATGCGTTCAATCTACGCCTGGCCCTGCCCCGAGGCTTCTCGATTTCTGACCGGTCTCGTTGCCTGCTTCGCGTGGCAGGCCGGAATGCCGGCGGCCGCGGCGCCGCGGGTGCGCTTGTACTCGCTCGGCGAAACGCCGACATGTGCGCGTCGCGGGCGAGAGCCTCGACGTCGAGCGGCTGCGCGTAGTCGCGGTCGATGCGGTCGCGCACACGGCGGATCGCGACGATCGCCGTGCGCTTCTCCGAACCCGGTGCCCTGTTCATACGCCCAGCATCTCACGACGATCCGCGCAGTTGCTGACCCGTATGACACTTGTTGTCGACAAACCTCGCTCCGGGCGACAACAAGTGTCATATTCAGCGGCGCGGCGCGGCGCCACCCGCCATCCGCTAGCGCGCGGCGAATGCCTTGATGCGCCTGTCGCCCTCGGGGCTCTCGGAGGCACGGGCGATCGAGCTCGCTTCCTCGGAGAGCTGCTCACGGAAGCTGCGCTCGGGGCGCGAACGAATGAGACGCTTCGCCTCGCCGTAGGCGTGAGCATTCTGTACCCAGAACGCCGCGATCGCCTCGGCCCGCGCACCGACCTGATCGTCGGCAACGCGCTCGGCCGCGAGCCCCCACTCGACCGCTTCTTCTGCCGACAGCAGCCGCTCCTGCAGCAGGAGCTGCAGCGCACGCCGTTCACCGACTGCGGCCGCGAGCTGCGCAGACACCGACAGGTCGGGCGTGAGCCCAACGCCGCCGTAAATGCTGCCGACGCGGGAGGATTCGCCGACGACGGCGTAATCGCTCGCGAGCAAGATTCCGAGGCCACCGCCGGCGGTGGTGCCGTGGGCGGCAGCGACGACGGGCTTTGCCGACTCCGTGAGGGCGAGAATGCCGACGTTGATGCGCTCGGCGAGCGCACGGATCATGCCGCCCCGCTCGCTCATCTGCGCCATCGCCTGAACGTCGCCACCGGCGCAGAACGCGCGGCCAGCGGCGTCGACGATGATGGCCTTCACCTCGTCAGACTGGACGGCGGCCTCAGCGGCCGCCGTCCACCCCTCAGCCATCTCATCGTTGAAGGCGTTCAACCGGTCGGGCCGGTTCAGAGTAATGCGGGCGACGCCGCCCGAGATGTCTAGCAACACTGCAGTAGTCATACTTCGATCCTACGAGGGTGACCCGCCCCGCGGTCAACCGCTGTGTGCGAAACCTCTGCCCCGGCGGCCGAAACTAGCTCAGCAGTAGTTCCGGCCGTTCAATCGCGGCCCCGATGTCTGCGACGAAGCGGCTGATCACGTCGCCGTCGATCACCCGGTGGTCGAACGACCCGCCGATCGTGGTGACCATGCGCGGGCGCACCTTGTCTTTCACCACCCATGGCTTCTTTCTGATCGACCCCATTGCCACGATCGCGGTCTCGCCCGGGTTGAGAATCGGCAGCCCGAAGTCGACGCCGAACACGCCGACGTTCGTGATTGTGATCGTGCCCCGCTGCATTTCGGCTGGCTGGGTAACGCCGTCTCGCGCACGCTTCGTGAGCGTGCCGATAGCCTCGGCGAGCGCGACGAGTGAGAGCTCGTTGGCACCCTTAATGTTGGGCACCACGAGGCCCCTCGGTGTAGCCGCCGCGATGCCGAGGTTCACGTAGTTGCGCCGAATGATCTCGTCGCCCGCCCAAGCCGAATTCACCTCGGGGTTTCGCTGCAGCGCCCAGAGCACGGCCTTCGCCATGATGAGCAGCGGCGAGACCCGCACGTCGGCAAAGCTGTCGGTGGCCTTGAGCCGCTCGACGAGCTTCATTGTGCGGGTCGCGTCGACCTCGACGAACACCGACGTGTGCGGTGCGGTGAACTTGCTTTCGACCATCGCCGCAGCGACGACCTTGCGAATGCCCTTCACCGGCACCCGCTCCTCGCGCGCTGCAGCGGGCGCCCCCGCTGCGATCGCGCGTTCTGCACCGCCGCTGGCTGCCGCCTGCACATCGGCGCGCAGAATCTCCCCGGCGACTCCCGTGCCGGTGACCCCGGCCAGTTCGACGCCAAGGTCTTTTGCGAGCCTGCGCACCGGCGGTTTGGCGTAGGCCTTCCCCCGCGGAGCAGGCGCGACGGCCACGCCAGCTGCTGGAACCAACGCCGGGCGCCTGTCAGGGGCGCGCCTGCTCTTCACGGCCCCTCCGGTGCCGTAACCCACGAGCACTGCGCCGGAGTTCTCCTCGTCGGCCGCCGCAGCACCGGCCGCCGCAGCACCGGCCGCGGCAGCACCGGCCGCCGCTGCACCGGCCGACGCTGCACCTCCCCCAGCCGTATCCGCCTGCGCGGCGCGCTCAGGAGCGCCGCCAGCCGCGGAGCCGCTCGCGGCGGCAGAGCCGGTCGATGCCGAGCCCGATCCGCCACCCTCGCCGGCGTTGTCGCCCTCGCCGCGCATCCGCAAAATTGCGGTGCCGACCGGCACCGTCGTTCCCGTCTCGACGAGCAGCTCGGCGATCTCCCCCTCGAATGGGGAGGGGATCTCGACGAGCGATTTCTCGGTCTCGATCTCGCAGATGACCTGGTTCAGGTGCACCGTGTCTCCCGGCTGCACCGCCCACGTCACGATCTCAGCCTCGGTGAGGCCCTCCCCAACGTCGGGGAGCAAAAACTCGTTGTTACTCATGTCACACCTTTCAGCGTCAGCGCGCTGCTAATAGTTCATGGCGCGATCGACGGCGGCGAGCACGCGATCGGCATCGGGGAGGTAGTGGCTTTCGTTGCCCGCGGGCGGGAACGGCGTATCGTACCCAGATACGCGCAGCACCGGTGCCTCGAGCGACAGGAAGCAGCGTTCGCTGAGCGTGGCCGCGAGCTCCGAGCCAACGCTCGCGTTCTCTGGCGCCTCCTGCGCCACGACCACGCGCCCTGTCTTGCGCACTGAATCGACGATCGGGCCATAGTCGATCGGCGAGACCGTGCGCAGGTCGATGACCTCGGCGCTCACCCCCTCGCCCTTCGCGATCTCGGCGGCCTGCAGCAGCGTCGTGACCATCGCGCCGAAGCCGACGAGCGTGACATCGCTCCCCTCGCGCGCAACGAGTGTCTCGTGTAGCCCCGCTGCCGGGCTCCCGAGGCGCACCTCGCCCTTCTGCCAGTACTTTGCCTTCGGCTCGAGAAAGATCACCGGGTCCTCTGACTCGATCGCCTGCTGAATCATCCAGTACGCGTCGTTCGCGTTCGCTGGGCTCACCACGCGCAGTCCAGCGGTGTGCGCGAAATAGGCCTCCGGGCTCTCTTGGTGGTGCTCGACGGCGCCGATGTGGCCGCCATAGGGCAGCCGCAGCACGACGGGCATGTTCATGGTGCCGGCGGAGCGGTTGCGAAGCTTCGCGAGCTGGGTCACGATCTGGTTCATCGCGGGGAAGACGAAGCCGTCGAACTGAATCTCGGCGACCGGTCGAAACCCGCTCATCGCGAGGCCAACCGCCGAGCCGAGAATGCCGGCCTCAGCGAGCGGGGTGTCGAGCACGCGCGCGGTGCCGAACTCCTTCGCGAGGCCCTCGGTGACGCGAAAGACGCCGCCGAGCGAGGCGATGTCTTGCCCGAGCAAGACGACGTTGTCGTCGCCAGCGAGCGCCTCGCGGAGCCCCGCATTGATGGCGCGCGCAATCGCGAGCGATGTGGTTTCGTGCGACTGGCTCATGAGGCCACCTCCTCGGCGAACGATGCTTCGTATGCGTGCAAGAAGGCCCGCTGCTCATCGATGCGGGGGTGCTTCTCTGCATACACGTAGTCGAACATTTCATCGGGCTGCGATGCCGGCAGCGCGAGAATCTGGTCGCGAACCGATCGAGCGTTCGTGGCGGCCTCGGCGTCGATCTCGGCGATGGTCTCGTCGGAGACCCCGAGCGAGCGTAGGTAGCCGGCAAGCCTGCGCAGCGGGTCTTTGAGCTTCCACTGCTCGAGCTCTTCGTTCTCGCGGTAGCGCGTCGGGTCGTCGCTCGTGGTGTGCGCGCCGATGCGGTAGGTGAGCGCCTCGATGTAGCCGGGGCCGCGGCCCGCACGCGCGTCGCGCATGAAACGGCGGCCGACCGCGTACGACGCGAGCACGTCGTTGCCGTCGATCTGCACCGACTGTATGCCGAAGCCGAGGGCGCGCCGGTACAGCGGGGTGCGGCTCTGGCGGGCGACGGGCACCGAGATCGCGTACTGATTGTTTTGCACGACGAAGACGATTGGCGACTGGTAGCTTTGGGCGAACACGAGGGCCTCGTTGGCTTCGCCCTGGCTCGTGGTGCCGTCGCCGTAGAAGCACATCACGGCGCGATCGGTCGCGGTGCCGGGCTCGTTCGGGTCGAGCGCGGTGTTGCCAGCCGCGCGCTTCGCGTCGAGCAGCATGCCGAGCGCGAAGCCCTGTGCGTGCTGCGCCTGGGCGCCGAGAACGACGGTGTAGAGGTGGAAGTTGCCGTTCTTCGGGTCATTCACGTCCCAGCCACCGTGCGTGAGCCCGCGAAACTGCGCCGCGAGGTCGAGCAGTGGCACTCCGCGAACGTCGGCGACGGCGTGTTCGCGGTAGGTCGGGAAGAGGTGGTCTTCGGGTTCTGTCGCATAGGCGAGCCCGACCTGGCACCCTTCTTGCCCGAGGTTTGGCGCCCACAGGGCAAGCTGCCCCTGGCGCTGCAGGTTCGTGCACTCGGTGTCGAAGGCGCGGCTGCGCGCCATCGATCGGTACCAGCCCTGCACTTCTTCAACCGCGAGGTCTTCGACCTCGCTCAGATACTCTTTCGCGCTCTCGTTCGGGGCAAACGATCCGTCTGCTCCGAGAAACTGAATGGGCTCTGGATCATGGATGGTGATCCCCATCTACGCTCACGCTCCTTGTTGGATTGCCTGGTTATGTCACAGCACGACAGTGCTTGTGCTCCGGCAGCTAGGATGCGTCGTCTTCGCCGTCGAAGCACGTACAAGGGTCACTTGTGAGCCTCACACTATCGCGCGTAAGTGTGAAAAACCACTGTCCGCGCGCCCAAGAATCTGCCACGAATGTGGCGGCTGAGACGAATCGCCGGGCGGTCTAAAGGCGCACCTCGCCCGCGAGGTGCACCCGAATTCCCATGCCGGCAAACATTGCCGCCTTGGCCACGAGCGCCCGGTCGGCGGTCTCGGCGTCTGGGGCGTACACGAGCTGGGCGTGGTTTGCCTTGTGCCGCGCCATGAACTGATCGCGCGAGATGCCGTGGAGCACGACGTGCGCGATCGGCCACTCGGGGTTCGTCGCGTGCTTGCGCCGCTCGGTCTCGGCGGCGGGGAGCTCGACGACCGAGGCCCTGAAGATGTCGGCCTGCAGCACGCCGTCTGCGATGTAGACGCGCGACAGCACGATCTCGCCAGGCTTCGAGACGCCGTTGATCGTCGCGCCCCCGGCCGGGAAGAACACGTGCCCCTGGCGCCAGCCCTCTGCGTTATTCCAGCCGCCGAGGTGCGAGGCGGGCACCGAGCCAGAGATCTCGTAGACCCACACGAACTCGCCGTCGTACTCTTCGCCCCAGCGCACATCGTGCAGCGTGTTGTCTGGCTCGAGGCCCATGGCCCGCCACACCCTGTCGGTGACGAGCGCGTCGACGGCGACACCCTCGTCTGCCTCGTTGAAGTGCGGGAAGGCCCGGCCTGCGAACAGCTCGCGCTGCCCGTCGCGCGAGAACACGGGCGGGCGCTCGGTGGTGTTCAGCATGCCCTCGGCGAGGTCTGAGGCCGGCACGAGGTCTTTGAGCCCCTGCTGGTATTGAATACCGACGGCGTCGAGCCCGAAGTCGTCGGAGATGCGCAGCGCAGCGATATACATTTTCAGCTGCCACTGCACCTGCTCGCGGGTGAGCTCGGTCGCGGCGTCGTCGCCGTACTTGAACGTCATGCCGCGCTCGACGAGCCAGTCGTAGGTTGCGTCGGCCTCCGCCTCGGTCACCTCGAGCATCTCGGCGTAGAGCGCCGACTGCGAGAGCCGCTCCTTGTAGATGCCCGTGTGGTTCAGCAGCTCGTCGTCGAAGATCGCGTTGTACATGCCCATGCAGCCCTCGTCGAACACGCCGATGATGGCCTTGTCTGCGAGCAGCTCCGCTGCGAGCGCCTCGCCGAGCGCCTTTTCGGGGCTCGCGGGCAGCTCGGGCAGCGGGCGCACGTGCGAGTCGTCGTGAGTGATCTTCCCGGTCTCGACCCACTCGCCAAGCCCGGCCTTGAACCAGTCGTCGGTGAAGTCGACCGACCAGATTGTCGCGTACGGTTTGCCCATCTTCGTGAGCCCGGCGTTCAGCCCGAGCAGGCCGACGAGGCCCGGCCAGTCGCCGGCGAAGTTCGCGACGGTGAGAATCGGCCCCTCGTGGGTGCGCAGGCCCGCGAGCACGTGGTGGGAGTACTGCCACACGGCCTCGGCGACGATGAGCGGTGCATCGGTGGGAATGCGCTTGAAGACTTCGAGCCCCATGCGCTGGCTCGAGATGAAGCCGTGCCCCGTCTCGGGATCCACATCGTGAGCGCGAATCACGTGCCAACCGAGCTCGGCGAGCGCCGCCGTCACGTCGGCCTCCATCGCGGCCTGCACCGGCCAGCCGGCCGTGTTCGCCGACTCGCGCAGGTCACCGGACGCGATGAGATAGGCGGTCTTCGGCGCGGCCGCCGGGCGGGTGGACGGGGTGGGAAGTGCGTAGCTCATGGTGCCTCCTTGGCGTGCGGTGGTGCGGTGGTGCGGTTTTGCGGTGGATCGGGGAGCTGGGCGCCTCGGGCTCGGCCGTCAGGAGAGCCGCTGGGCGGCCGCGAGTTCGTGAACGACTTCGCGGGTGCCCGCGTACAGCCGCAGGTACTGCCCGTACAGCTCGTCGTAGCGTGCCGCGTGTTCCGTGTGCGGGGTGATGGTTGCCGCGATCGGATTCCACGCAGCGATGGATCCCGGGGCCTCGCCGATCGCTGCGGCCGCGAGATACGCCGCCCCGAAGCTCGCCCCGATGGTGGTCTCGGGCACCTGCTGCGCCAGCCCCGTGACGTCGGAGACGATCTGCAGCCAGAGCTGACCCTGCGTGCCGCCGCCAACGGCGACGATGCGGCGAATATCGGCGCCGGCCGCGCGCATGGTCTCGACGTTGTGGCGCACGCCGAAGGCCGTCGCCTCGAGCGCGGCGCGGTAGAGCTCTCCGCGGCCGTGCTCGACCGTGAGCCCGGCGACGACGCCGCGCGCGTCTGGGTCTTGAATTGGGGTGCGCTCCCCCGCGAAGTAGGGCAGCATCAGGAGGCCGCGCGCGCCCGGGCCAGCCGCCTCGGCCGCCGCGAGCAGCTCCGGGTAGTCTGCCCCGGTGAGGCCCTTCAGCCAGGCCGTGAGCGCGCCAGAGGTTGATAGGCCGCCCGCGAGATTGCGGCTGCCCGGGAACGCGCCCGCCGTTGTCCACATCGAGGGGGTGCGCAGCGTCTCGTCGCCCGTCGCGACGAGAAACATCGTCGTGCCGTACATGAGCATGAGATCGCCCGAGCCGTGCGCGTCGACGCTCACGGCCTCGGTCCATGCGTCGATCGTGCCAATCGTCACCGGGGTGCCTTCGGCGAGCCCGGTCTCGGCCGCCGCATCAGCGGTGACGCGCCCGGCGAGGTCGCCGGCCCAGCCCAGGCGTGGCGGCTCGAGCGGAGCGGCGTAGCGCTCCCACCATTGCGCGTGCCAGGCCTCGCGCTCGATGTCGTACAGCGGCGACGATTGGCTCGCCGACTGGTGGTCGAGCACGTACTCGCCGGTGAGCTTGCGGGCGAGCCACGAGGCTGGCATGAACAGCCGCCTCGCGCGATCCCACGCCGCTGGCTCTGTCTCTGCGACCCAGGCGATCTTCGGGCCAGCCGACTGCGATGTGAGTAGCGAGCCGCCCACGCGAGTGATCTCGTCGGCGCCAAGCTCGCGCGTGATGCGCTCGATCTGCGCGGTGGCGCGGGTGTCGACGCCGTAGAGGATCGCCGGGCGCACGGGGTCGTCGTGTTCGTCGGCGAGCAACACGCACGGGCCCATGCCGCTCACCCCGACCGCCGCGACCTCGGCCTCGGGTGCGGCCGAACACAATTCGCGCGCAATGTCGACGAATTCATCCCACCAAATACTGGCGTCCATCTCGACCCAGCCCGAGTGCGGGCGGCTCACGTCGTGCGCGCGCACCGCCGTTGCGACGATAACACCGTCGCCATCGACAAGCACCCCTTTGCTGCTCGACGTGCCAATATCGATGCCGAGGGTGGTTCGTACCGCCATGCTGACCTCCGTTGGTGCTGCCGCTGGGGCGAGGCGTGTCGCGCCCGAAGCTTCGGCATCGCGACCCCCTCCCGCTGCGAGACTACCCGATATGTCCCATGTTTCGCATCCGATTGCGCGCGCGGGTTCTGGCCGTGCTCCGAGCGGCGAACGGGCTATCACCGTCGACCGTCGCCGTTGCACCCCAGCGTCACTTGAGCGGCCTACTCGCGACCGTCGGCGTTATTGAGCGCCATCCATTCGTCCCAGCTCGACGGCTCGCCGGCGGGCTCCGCGCCGCTCTCGGCGAAGGCGCGCAGGCCGGCGAGCACATAATCGAGCTCGCGCAGGTGAATCTCGTTGGCCCGCTCGCGCGGCACAGTGAGCGCGGGGCGCAGGTGCGTGATGGTGAGCATAAGATCACCCGGCCCGTAGTGCTCTGGCACGAGCCCGAGTTCGCGATCCACCGCGATCACCGCGGCGAGGGCCAGCTCGAGCCTGGCTGCGAGCGCGTCAATCTCTGGCGTCGACCCGACCGGCCGGCCGAGCAACGGCATAAGCGGGCCGTTCGCCTCGGCGATATGGCGCTTCAGGAAGCGCTCGATGGCCGAGGGCGACTGCGCGCTCTCGACCGCGTCGGCTGGCGCGGAGACGCAGTCTTCGGCGAGCTCACAGATCAGCCGCAGGGCGATCACGCGAATTGCATTGACGAGGTCGGTCTTGCTCGGGTAGCGGCGATAGATGCTCGCGACCCCCGTGTTCGCGCGAGCCGCCACCTCCGACATCGGCGCGCCCCACCCCCACTCGCTGAACACCTCGCGTGCGGCGCGCAATATTGCCGAGTCGTTTCCCTGCGCTTCGCGCGCACGGCCGCGCAACGGCGCGCCCTCGGTGTTCTCAGAAGTCACCCTTCCAAGCTACCCCGATTTGCCATACACTTCTATCGGAACGAATCATTCCGTTCCGATAGACCGGGCAACGCTGCCCCACAAGAGAAACGAGCAGCCTTGCCAGAAGACCCCGTGCCACCGACCCCGCACGCCCTGCCAGCCCCTGAGGGGCCCGCTGGCGCCGAGAGCGCCGCTCACGCTGCGAGCCTCGCAAGCGGCGAGAACCCCGCTAGTACCAGCTCGCGCGGGCTCGTCTTCGCGCTCGCGTTCGCCGTGCTGAGCTTCTCGATGATGCAGACGCTGCTCGTGCCGGCGCTGCCGCTCTTCATGGCCGAGTTCGGCATCGACGCGTCGCTCGCCGGGTGGATTCTCACGAGCTATCTCCTCTGCGGGGCCGTCGCCGCCCCGATACTCGGCTCGCTCGGCGACCGCTACGGCCACAGAAAGATTCTGCTGCTCACGCTCGGCATCTTCGTGCTCGGTGGTGCGCTCGCAGCGCTTGCGCCATCGCTGCCCGTGCTGCTCATCGGCCGGGTGCTCCAGGGCGCGAGCACCGCAACCTTCCCGCTCGCGCTCGCGGTCGTGAGGCGGCACACCGCTGGGGCCACCCAGCGCAGCGCGACGGGTTGGCTCAGCGGAACACTGGGGCTCGGCGCTGGCGCCGCACTCGTCGTAGGCGGGGTCATCGTCGAGGCACTATCGTGGCACTGGCTCTTCGTGACGGGGGCCGCGATGGGGCTCGTCTCGATCGGGCTCGTCGCCTGGCGCGTGCCAGCTTCAGCTCGTGGCAACGCCGCACGCACCGACTGGCCGGGCACCCTGCTACTCACCACGGGTCTGCTTGCACTGCTGCTTGGCATCTCACAGGGAGGCAGCTGGGGCTGGGCATCGCCGGGGGTGCTCGGGCTCTTCGGCCTCTCGGCTGTCGCGCTTACTCTGCTCGTGGTCGTTGAGCGCCGCACAGCATCCCCACTCATCGATGTGCGCACCCTCGCGCGCCCGGCGCTCGCAGTGACCAACGGGCTCACGCTGTTTCTTGGGTTTATTCCGTACGTGTTCTACGTTGGGCTGCCTGTGCTGCTACAGGCAGACCCGGCCGCGGGGCACGGCCAGGGGTTCACCGTGACCGAAACTGGCATCGCGCTCTTGCCTGGCGCGGTGCTCGTGTTTCTCGGCGGGCGATTTGCCCCCTGGCTCATTGGCCGCGTCGGGTCGAAGCTGGCAGCCTGCGTCGCCCTCACGGTGATGGGCATCGGCGGCATCGGATCGGCGGTCGCCCCCAACAGCCTGGCGATCATCGTCGTGTTCTTCGCGCTCGTGGGCCTCGGCAACGGAATCGGCTTCGCGGTCGTGTCTGACCTCGTGGCAAGCCTCGCACCGCGCGCAGAGATCGCCGCCGCCCTCGGAGTGAACGGGGTGCTGCGCACCGTCGGTTCTGCACTCGGGGCCCCAATCACGACCGCGGTGCTCACGAGCGTAGCGGTCGCCGCGAACGGCGCGAGCACCCTCGGCTCGTTCACCGCGCTGTTCACGATTGGCGCCGCCGTGAGCGTGCTCGGGGCCGCGTTCGCCCTCACGCTGCCCGCTCAGCGGTAGGCGCGGGCGCGAGCACGCTCACGAGCACGAGCCTCACTCGGCTCGACCGGCCGCGAACCGCCGCCACAGCAGCAAGCCAGCGCCAGCGAGCACGACCGCCCCGCCGCCGATGAGCCACGGCAGCTGGCTGCCGCCGCCAGTCTCCCCGATCGGCGGCACGGGCGGCTTCGGCGGGACAGGCGGCACAGGCGGCGTCACCGGGTTCTCGGTGCACGCCGCGTCGCCCGGCTCGCACGTTGTCGGCGGCGTCGTGCCCTCGCCGAACACGAAGTTCGCGAGCACCCGGTTGCCAGCCTGCGCTGCCGGCAGCACCGTCACCTCGTATGTCACCGTCGCGCTGGCGCCCGCGGCGAGCGCCCCGCCGATGAGCAGCTGCTGCTGCTCCGGCCCGGTGACCGTGAGGCCGCCGGTGGTGACAGGGGTTCCGGTGAGCGAGGCATCGTCGAGCACGTCGGTGAGGTCATCGAGGTGAGCCACCTGAGCGGCCCCCTTGCCAACGTTCTCAAACGTCAGCGTGTAGCGCAGCGTATCGCCCGGCAGCACTTCGGTGCCCGAGGCTGGGTCGACGCTCTTCGTCGCGACAATCTCACCGACGGGGTTCACTGTGCAGATCGATGTTTCTGGGTCGCACACAGGCGGTGGGTCGTCGCCCGGCCGCACCACGAAGTTCGCGAGCAGGTCGTCGCCGCGCTCTCCCTCGGCGAGCACCCGCACCGTGTAGCTCACATCAACTCTCGCGCCCGGCGGGAGCGCCCCCGACACCCGCAGCACGTCGCCGTCAAGCTCGGCAAGAAGCCCGTCGCCCGTGACCACGGGGTCGCCGACGAGCGCGGCGTCGTCGAGCACGCCCGCGAGCAGATCTTCGTAGGCGACCGCGCCTTCCGCTGTGCCGCGGTTCTCAAACGTCAGCGTGTAGCGCAGCTCGTCGCCGGCAACGACCGAGGTGCCGCTTGCCGGAGAGACGCTCTTCGCGACGACGAGGTCGGGCGTCGGGTGGGTCGTGCAGCTGTTGTCGCCGGGCTCGCACACGGTCGGCGGGTCCTCGCCGTCTGCGAACACGAAGTTCGCGAGCGTGCTGTTGCCGCTGCTCTCGCGCTCGGAGTCTGGCTTCACCACGACCCTGTATGTCACCTCGCCGACAGCCCCGGGAGCGAGCGTTCCCGTCACCGTGAGCTCACCCTTCGCTGGCCCGGTCGCGGTGAGCCCGCCGGTCGCCACAAGCGAGCCAGCAACGAAGTCGGCGTCGTCGAGCACGTCTGCGAGCGAGTCGCGGTAATCGACCGCGCCCGGCGCCGTGCCCGAGTTCTCGAAGCGCAGCGTGTAGCTGAGCTCCTGACCCTCGGTGACTGCCTCGCCCGATGCGGGGTCAGAGCTCTTCTGCACCTGCACGTTGGGGGCGGGGTGCACGGTGCAGTTCCAGTTCTCTGGCAGGCACTCGGTCGGGGGCGCTTCGCCGTCAGCAACGAGGTAGTTCGCGAGCGAGTTGTTGCCAACCTCGAGCCGCTCAGCGTCGGGCTTTACCCGCACCGTGTAGCTCACTGTCACGGTCTCACCCGAGGGCACCGTGCCGAGCACAGCGATGCTGTCGCCGCGCAGCGTCGCCTTCAGCGCCGGGCTGTCGGCGGTCGGGCCGGCGATAAGGTCTGCGTCGTCGAGCACATCGGTGAGGGAGTCGGCGTATTCGACGAAGCTGTCGGCCGGCCCCCAGCTTGCGAACGTGAGCGTGTAGGTGATCTCGTCGCCAGCAGCGACCGGGGTCGTCGAGTCTGGCGTCGACGATTTCGCGGTGTCGAGGCCCGGCATGACTGCTGGGTGATCGGTGCAGCGCGGGTTCTCTGGCAGGCACAGCCCCGGCACGCTCTCGCCCTCGTCGAGCAGGTAGTTCGTCAGCCGCGCGCCGTGCGGCAGGTCGGCGTTGAGCCGGTACGTGTACGTCACGGTAACCTCTGCCCCGGGTGCGAGCGTGCCCGTCACCGCGATGGCCGGGTGGTCGCCCCCGCCGTCGAACGTCGCGCTCAGCGCTGGGTCTGAGACGACGACGTCGCCCTGCAGCGTCGCGTGCTCGCTGCCAGAGTCGAGCACGTCGGTGAAGTTCACGTCGCCGGCACCGGTTCCCTCATTGCGGAACGTGAGGGTGTAGCTCACCGAGTCGCCCGCGAGTAGCACGGTGCCGCTGTCGGGTGTCGATGACTTCTGCACGTCAATTTCGGGCTGCACGACAGGGTGCTCGGTGCACGCGTCGTCGCCGGGCTCGCACACTGTCGGCGGATCCTCACCCGTCACCACCACGACGTTGCCGAGCAGGTCGTTGCCCCGCTCGCCGTCGGCGTTCACGGTGACCTGGTAGCTCACGGTGACAGTTTGGCCCGGCGCGAGCATCCCGGTGACCCGCAGGTCGGTGCCAGCGAGCGCGGGGGTGAGCGCGGCGTCAGAGGCATGCGGCTGCACGGTGAGCCCCGCGTCATCGAGCACGTCGAAGAGGTCGTCGGTAAAGTCGACCCTGCCAGGCGCTTCGCCCGTGTTCGTGAAGGTGAGCGTGTAGTCGACAGCCTGGCCCGCCACGACCTCCGCGCCTGAGCCCGGCATTGCCGACTTCACCACCGCGACGTTCGCGGAGAGCGCCGGGTGCGTCGTGCAGGTCTCGTCAGCGAGAAGGCACTCGGTCGGGGGCGTATCGCCTGCGCCGAACACGTAGTTCGCGAGCACGTCGTCGCCGCGCTCACCGTCGGCATTCACCGTAACCGCGTAACTCACCGTGCGCTTCTCGCCGGCGGGAACGCTGCCGCCAATCGCGAGCTGCGCGTCGCTGCTCGGCCCTTTCGCGGTGAGCCCGCTGCCGGCAAGCAACGAGCCTTCGACGAACGTCGCGTCATCGAGCACAGCCGACAGGTCATCGATGTGATCGACCGGCGCCGGCGCGCTGCCCGTCGTGTTGTCGAAGGTGAGCGTGTAGCTCAGCTGCTGGCCGGCGATCACGGGCTCCGTCGATTCGGGATCCGCTGTCTTCGTCACAACGAGCCCCGGTGCGGGGTGCGTCGTGCACAGCTCGCTGCCAGGCTCGCACGTTGGCGGCGGATCGTCGTCGCCAGCGAGCAGGAAGTTCGCGAGCGTGTTGTCCTCGCGTTCGCCGTCTGCCTTCACTTTCACGGCGTAACTCACGGTTGCCTTGGTGCCCGCCGGCACCTCACCCGAGATCGCGAGCCGCCCGTCTTGGATTGCCCCGGTGAGCACCCCGGCCGGCGTCACCGTCGGCCCAGCGGTGAGCTCGGCATCGTCGAGCACGCCAGACAGGTCGTCTGTGTGCGCAACGGGCGCTTCAGCGCCGCCCTTCGAGTTGTCGAAGGTGAGCGTGTACGTGAGCGACTGGCCGGAAACCACGGCGGTACCGCTCCCCGGGTCGGAGGTCTTCGTCACGACAAGCGCTGGCTTGCCGACGGGGTGGGTCGTACAGTTCTCGTTGCCGGTTTCGCACGTTGTGGGCGGGTCAGTGCCCTCCTCGAACAGGAAGTTTGCGAGCTGCTCGTCGCCGCGTTCGCCGTCTGGTTTCACCCGCACCGTGTAGCTCACCTGCGCGCTTTCGCCCGCGGCGAGGGGGCCGGCGATCGCGAGGGCGTTGTCGGTTGGGCCAGTCACCGCCCAACCCGCCGGCGCAACGATAGAGTCTGCAACGAAGTCGGCATCGTCGAGTACTTTCGTCAGGTCATCAACGTGATCGACCTCGCCGCCGGCGGCACCGTCGTTGACGAAACTCAGAGTGTACGTCACCTCTTGGCCGGCGACGACAGTCGACCCTGTCGCAGGGTCTGCACTCTTGGCGCTGGTGATGTTCGAGGAGATGGCCTCGTGCTCGGTGCAGAGCTTCGTGGCTGGCACGCACTCGGCGGGTGTCGGGTCGTCAGATTCGACCATGAAGTTCGCGAGGTGACCGTCGCCGCGCTCGCCGTCGGCCTTCACGATCACCGTGTACCGCATCACGGCGTAGCCGCCGGGCTCGAGGCTACCCGTCACGGCGATGCGCTTCGTTGCTTCGTCAAAGGTCGCAGTGAGGTCGCCGCGGAGCTGCAGGCTGTCGCCCCACGTCGCGTCGTCGAGCACGCCGGTGAGGTCGTCAAACCAGTCGATCGGCGCGGGGGCGGCGCCCCAGTTGTTGAACAGCACCTCGTAGGTGATGCGCTGGCCGGCGCTCACCGATTCACCGCTCGGTGGGTTCGCGATCTTCACGACTTCGAGTTCAGGCACCGCGATCGGGTGGTCAGTGCAGCGCGGGTGCTCGGGAAGGCAGACTGGCAGCGACTCCTCAACAATCCTGCCGTTGCCATCGCTCAGCAACAGGTGGTTGGTCAGCCGCTCGCCGTGCGAGGCATCGTCGTTGACCCGCACCGTGTACGTGACGGTCGCACTCTCGCCCTGGGCGAGGTCGCCCGTCACGTTGATCTGGGTGCCGACGAAGGTCGCGGTCACGCCGGTTGGCCCGGTCACTGTCGGGCCGGCCTCAAGCGTCGCGCTGTCGAGCACGTCGGCAAGGTCGTCGCTGTAGAGAATCGGGCCGGTGACCTTGCTGTCGTTCGCGAAGGTCAGCGTGTAGGTAACCGTCTCCCCCCGGTGGATCACGGTTCCCTGCACGGGCTCGGAGGTCTTCACCGCGGTGACGAGCGGCGCATCGAGCGCGTAATCCTCAACCTCGCCGGTGCTGCTCATGCCGACGGGCAGAAGCTCGGCTGGGTCGGCCGCGATTCGCAGTCTGAGGAAGGTCTGCTCGCCCTCGGCCGGGGCAACGGCGTCGGCCGGTGCGGTCCAGGTGAGGGTGGCCTGCCCGTTCTCGCACTCGACGGTATCTGACCTGTCGGAGTCGAGGAAGTTGCCGTCGTGCGCCCAGTCGATCCAGCCGGCGACAAACCCCTGGGTGCCTGTTGCGACCGTGCACGCGAGTGTGATCTGAGTTTCGGCCCCAGGGGTGTAGTCGAGGGTGGGGAGCTGGGCCGCGTCGAGCGCGTCTTCGTCAGACTCCGCAAGATCCGGGCTCTCGTCGTCGAGCAGCGCATCCCAACTCGCCTGATAGGTGACCTCGGCGTCAACGTGGCTACCGAGCAGCTGCGCCGGCTCGCCGTGATCGCCGAGCTCAAATTCGGGCCCGGAGACGTACTCCCCGCCGCCTTGGGGAATCTCGCCGCCAGCCCAGGTCGGGGAGAACAGCGCACCGGCCTCACCGTAGCTCGCGGGGGCGTCGCCGAAGTCGGTGTCGACCACCATGCCGATGGCGATTGCACTCCCCCCGCCGCCCTTCAGTGTGACGTCGGCGCTCGTCGCGCCCTCCATGAACCCGACCGCCATTGGCCCTGGGCCGCGCCCGACCGATGGGTTCGCCTTGCCGATGCACTCGTCGCCGTAGGGCGCAAAACGCAGCCCGTTTGTTGTCTGGTCTACGCTCGCGTAGATGTTTGTATCGCAGTTCGGGGCGCGATAGCGGTCGATCACGCGCCAGGTCGCATCGAGCGCAGGCACAGCCTCCCCCGCCATCTCAGTGTTCGTGATCGGTGCCGCAGAGATGTATTCCTGGGTGGTCTGGTTCGATGATTCGGCGTCGGCGACTACAAGGCCCTGTAGCTGGATCGGGGTGGAGGTGGCTTTGGTTGCGTCGATGAGCTCGGCGCCGCACAGGATGCGGAACTGCACGGTGCTACCCGAGGTTGTGTTCGTGATGCCATTGACGAGCTGGTTGTCCCAGCCAGCTCCGCCGATGTTATAGAGGTACGAGAGGCCGTCACCCTGGTAGTAGCCAGATCGGTATGTCGACAGCGGGGAGCGCCCCGGTGCCCCGTTGTGTTCGAAGATGTTGCCGATCGTGCAGGTCGTGCGCAGCGTGTGCTGCCCGATTTGGCGATCGTTCGAGTAGGTAACGGTGCCGTCGGCAGCCGGCACGATCGGCCCCTCCTCACCGAAGGAGAACCAGTCGATCGACGAACGAAACTTGCCCTCACCCTCTTCCGCGAATACCGCCTCGGCGGGGGCAGAGCCAGCAAACGGAACGGCAACCGTGAACGTGCCAGCGAGCACAGCCGCAACCGCGAGCAGCGCGGTTGCTCGCCGGGGTCGTGCTCGCCGTCGCAGTGTGCTTCGGGTACCCGCTGCCGACCGTGCAATCATCTACGTTCCCCTTTGACGTGGATGCGGCGCCCAGGCGGAACGCCACGAGGTGCTCACCCCGCCGCGAGGCAGCGCACCTATACAGAGCGACCATAGCTAAAGCCAAGGTCATTCAGCATAAATATACACACGACAGATAGCCGTGGCCAGGCTCCTCGTCACACCACCAGCTGCCGGGCGAGCACCTCCACGCGCGCCCGAATGTCGTCACACACCAGGCGCATCCGCTCGACCCCCTCGATGCCGCGTTCGCCGAGCACCTCGGCGGCGAGCGCGTTGACCGTCTGCCCCGGCTCGGTGCCGGCGGAGTCGACGGCGACCGCCTCGCCAACAAGCGCGCGCATCAGCCCCGCCGCAATTTGAGACTTCTGGCCGAGCTCGTTGGCGATCACGCGGCGGCAGCCGAGGTGCACCTCCGACTGCCCCAGACCGGGGTCTGCAGCGCGAGCTAGGGGCGCCGGCCACCGAGCGGCAACACGAGCGGAGTGCCCGAGACCGGGTCAGTGATCACGCGGCACGGCAGGTCATACACGGCCTCGACAATCTGCTCCGTGATAATCTCGCGCGGCTCTCCCTGCGCCACGATCTCGCCGTCGCGCATCGCGACGAGGTGCGAGGCGTAGCGCGCCGCGTGGTTGAGGTCGTGCAGCACGGCCACGAGCGTGGTGCCGCCGCGGTGCAGCTCTGCGAACAGCTCCATGAGGTCGATCTGGTGCGCGATGTCGAGAAACGTAGTGGGCTCGTCGAGCAGCAGGTGCCCCGTCTGCTGCGCAAGCGCCATCGCCACCCACACTCGCTGCCGCTGGCCACCGGAGAGCTCGTCGACGAGGCGGCGCGACAGTTCGGTCACGTTCGTTGCAGCCATTGCCGCGGCGACCGCAGCCTCGTCGTCGCGGCTCCACGTGCGCAGCGCATGTTGATGCGGAAAGCGCCCGCGGGCAACGAGGTCGGCGACCGTGATGCCGTCGGGGGCGAGCGATGACTGGGGCAATAGCCCGAGCCGCTTGGCGACATCCTTCGACTTTTGGCGCTGAATCGACTGGCCGTCGAGCAGCACCGCCCCCGCAGTCGGGGCGAGCAGCCGCGCGAGGCCGCGCAGCAGGGTCGACTTGCCGCAGGCGTTCGGGCCGATAACGATCGTGAACGAGTGGTCTGGCACGTCGAGCGACAGACCCGTGATCACGGGGCTCTGGTCGTAACCGAGGGTGACATCACTCGCGAGCAACGAGACGGGCACGGGCGATCCTTTCATGCGCGGCGCGCGTATTGGGTGGCGAGTAGCCAGGCGAGATACACCCCGCCGACGGACACTGTGATCACCCCGACGGGCACGGCGAGCAGTTGCCCAACGGCGTCTGAGACGACGACGAGGGCAGCCCCCGTGAGCATCACGGGCAGCATGCTCATTGGCGTGTTCGCCCGCACGAGGCGCTGACTGATCTGCGGGGCAGCGAGCGCAATGAACGAGATGGGCCCTGCTGCTGCGGTGACGAGCGCCACGAGTGCGACCCCGAGTACCATCGCGGCGAGCCGTGTGCGGCCGGGGTGAATGCCGAGCGCTGTCGCGGCGTCGTCGCCCATCTCAAGCACGGGGAGCGAGCGCCGAAGCGGCACCGCGAACAGCACGACGGCGCCGAACACGATCGCTGCGGGTACGAGCTGGTCAAAGCCGAGCGACGCGATCGAGCCCGCGCCCCAGGTCGCCGCCATCATTGCCTGTTCGACGCTCACGGAAATGAGGATCCACGACGTCAACGAGCCCAGCCCCGCTGAGACGCCAATGCCGACAATGATGAGCCTGAACGACGAGACGGTGCGTTTCATCGCGAGCAAATACACCAGCAGCGCCGTCGCGAGCCCACCAACGAGCGCGCCGACGGCCTTGAACGGGTAGGTGTTGAGGTTGAGCAAGAGCATCGTGAGGGTCACCCCGAACTGGGCCCCGACGCCAAACCCAATGATGTCTGGTGACCCGAGCGGGTTACGCGTGAGCGACTGAAAGATGCCGCCTGAGAGCGCGAGTGCCGCGCCGCAGAGCACGGCAAACAGCACCCGCGGGAAGCGCCACTCGTACACCACCTGGCGTGCATCGGGGTCGAATCCGGCGTCGACGAGCGCGCGCAGGGTGTCCCAGGCGCTGAGCCCGTACGACCCGATCGTCATCGAGACGAGGCCTGCGACAACTATGGCGAGCGCAAGCGCGCAACAGACGAGCACAGTTCGCACCGACATGAGCCCCGCGAGGCCGGCGCGGTCAATGCGCAGCAGCCGGCGACCAAAATCGACGGTGCCCGGGGAATGCGTTGCGCCCGGGGCGCGTGTGCTGGAGCCCTGCGCGGCCGAGATGTCGCTCACAGTCTGCTCACCTTCCTACGCCGCACGAGCGCGATCAGCACGGGGACGCCAAGTACCCCGGTGACGATGCCGACACGCAGTTCCCCGTTGGGAAGCGCGACTCTGCCGAGCACGTCAGCGAGCAGCAGAAACGTCGGCCCGATGAGCATGGAATACCCAAGCACCCAGCGCTGATCAGGGCCGGTGAACCAGCGCACCGCGTGCGGAATCATGATGCCGACAAAGCCAATGGGCCCGGCAGCCGCAACCGCCGTCCCCGCGAGCAGTGTCACGGCGGCGACAACCATCACGCGCGTTGAGCGAATTTTCGCCCCGAGCGACTGCGCGAGGTCGTCACCGAGTGCGAGCGCGTTCAGCGAGCGAGCGGAGGCGAGGCCGAGCGCCAGCCCGAGCGCGATGAGCGGCGCGGCCCACATCAGCTGGTCGAGCGTGCGCCCGCCGATGGCCCCGACGCCCCAGAACCGCATCACCTGCAGCGTGCTGTGGTGCTGCAGCACGATCGCGGTCGTGAGCCCGGTGCAGGCCGCCCCGAGCGCAACACCCGCGAGGGTGAGCTTCATCGGCGTGGCCCCCGAGGGCCCAACCGAGCCGAGCAGGTACACCAACACGGTGAGCACGAGCGCTCCGCCGAGGGCAAACGGCACGTAGGCCCCGGGCGCGGTGAGGCCGAGCACGCCCACCGCGAACGTCACCGCGAGCGAGGCGCCGGCGTTCACACCGAGAATGCCCGGGTCTGCGAGGGGGTTGCGGGTGAAAGCCTGGATCAAGCCGCCGCACACCGCGAGGGCCGCCCCGACGATGATGCCGAGCAGCGTGCGCGGTACGCGGAGCTCGCGCACCGCCAAGTGCGCGGCATTGCCGTCGTCGTAGGCGAACAGCGCGTCAACTACCGTGCCCGGCCCGATCGCACTCGCCCCAACGCCGAGCGACGCGAAGATCGCGGCGACGAGCAGCGCGGCGGCGACGACGAGGCCGCCGAGCCGCGCGCTCAGCGCTCGCGTCACGGGCCCGCAATCGTCGGCGTGCCTGCGAGGGCCTCCGCGAGATCATCGACGTAGGTCGGGAGGATGTACTGCAGCGAGAGCACCGTCGGCGCGCTGATCGCCGAAGCATCGGCCTCACCCGCGTAGAAAACATACGATCCCTTGGCGATGGGTGCCCAGCGCGCGACGACCTTGTTCGCTACGGTGTACTCGGCCTCTGCTACCGTGCCCGCCCACGCCGCGAAGAGGTCTGCGTCTACCTCGTTGAGCCGCTCGAGGCTCACCCCGGTGTACCAGTTGTCGCCCTCGGCCGTCTCGTAAAACGTCGACATCGCCGAGGTGGAGTCGAACCCGAGTGCTTCGGTGATGCGCACGCGCGGATCGTAGTCGAGATACACCCCGAGGTCAGTGCTTCCCTCGGTGAGCGAAAGCCCCCAGACGACAGACTTGCCCGTGAACTCCGGGTGCTCTTCGGCGAGCGAAGCGACGAGATCGGTGGTCTCGGTCACTGCCTGCTCGGCACGCTCGTCTGCCCACATGGCTTTGCCGACGGTACGCGTCATGTCTTCCCACGTACCCGCGTCCCACGGCCGCTCGAGGTACGGAACGGTTGGCGCGATCTCGCTCAGTCGCTGATACTCAACATCGGTGAGGCCGGTGTAGAGCCCGAGAATAAGGTCGGGTTTCAGGGCCTTGATCGCCTCGTAGTTCGGGCCGTCTTCGGTGTATTCGATGAGCGCGGGCGTCTCACCGTACTCCTCGGTCACGTAGTCCTCGAACCAGGGCTGGAAGCCGCTCTCGCCGGCGCCCCAGACTTTCTCGACACCGACGGGGTTTTCGCCAAGTGCGGCGACGATGTCGGCCGTCATCCAGCCGAGTGTGACGATGCGCTTGGGTTTTTCCGGGATGACGGTGGTGCCGTGCGCGTGCTCAATCGAGACCCCGTTGCCGTCGGCGGGCTCGGGCGCCGCGTCGGAGGCTGGGCTGCAGCCCACAATGCTGAGGGCGGCGGCGAGGGCCAGAGCGGCGAGCGACAAACGACGCCGCCCAATGGGGCGCGCGGAAGCGTGCGACATGAATCTCCTTGCATGCGAGAGTGGATCGGTGCGCCAACCACGCACCGTTAAATTAGGCAAGCCTTACCTAACTTCGAGCCTACGCGCGAACCAGACAGCGATGTATTGCGAAGCCGACGAGTTCTGCCGAAAACCCGCCAATCATCAGATCTATCGCCAGTACTCCCCGCGAGAGGCGTCGGCCCTCGCCTGAGCGATGTACTGGCGCGGCGTGACACCAAACCGCCCCTTAAACGCGGCAGAGAACGCGCTCGTCGAATCGTAGCCGCAGCGCTGCCCGGCAAGGCCGACGGGCGTACCGCCCACAATGAGCCGCGCCGCCTCGGCCATGCGCACTCCCGTGCGCCACTGCCCGAAACTCATGCCGATATCGTCACTGAACACCCGCAGCACGGTTCGCTCGTGCAGGCCGTGCTGCGCACACAGCTCGCGCGCGGTGCGGGAGTCGCCGGGGCGCGCGAGCACCGACTCCACGAGCGAGCGCACCCGATCGTCGCCCGGCACGGGAATCTCGCTGGCGACGGGGAGCGGTGGCGGCGCGGGCTGCTGCAGCAGCTCGAGCACAACGCCCTGCATGCGCACCCGCAGCCCCGGCTCCATGTCGTTAATGCCGAGATGCAGCATCATCTCTTGCACGGCCCTGGGCACGCGCGCGCGGCGCACCTCAGCAACCGGCGCGGCCAGGTGACCGTCAGCGATATAGGTGTAGCACCCAACGGCGTCGCGCTCGTGGCGGGCGGTGTGCGCAGTACGCGGGGGCAGCCACACCCCCTCGCCCGGCCCAAGCCGCCACATCGCGTCTTCGAGGTACACCCAGACGGTGCCGCGATAGCACCAGGCGAGCATCGCCTCGGGGTGGGCGTGCGGCGTCGCAACCGGCCGGTTGCCAAGCTCGGCTCCGCCGGTCAAGACGCCGGTGCTCATGAGAAACGGGGCGGTGATGGTGCTCTCGCGCACCGCACTAGCAGCCCAGTCTTCCCCACGAAACCCATTCATCAGATGAATAGCGTAGCGGTGTCAACACGCGAGGGGCAAGCTCAGCGCGCCAGAAAGCGGCGAGCCATGCCCGAGAGCTCCTCGGGCTCCGCGGCCCGGCCAGTCACCAGTGTCTGAAACAGCACGGGGCCGACAAGCTCGGCCACGAGCAGGTCGGCGCCCGCCTCGGGCACGCCAGCGAGTGCGCCGCGGGCACGCACCCCGGCGATGCAGGCCCGAGCGGCGTCCCCGAGCACATCGGTTCCGCGCAGCAGCTCGGCGACCCTGTCATCGTGCTGGGCCTCGCCAAGCAGCGCGCGATACGCGAGACCAGCGTCAGAGCGAGTCAGAAAATCGCGCAGGGCGGTGAGGAACGCCGTGACGTCAGACTCGGCATCGACCCCCGGTGTCACCGTGAGCTCGCGGGCCGCGTCGGCGGCGCTCGCCTCGAGCAAGATCTCGGCCTTTGACGACCACCAGCGATACACGGTTTGCCTGCCGACCTTTGCGCGCTCGGCGATGCCCTTCATTGTCATTGCGGCGTACCCCTCGGCGACAAGCATGTCGTCGACCGCGCGCAGCACCGCCAGGCGGGCATCCTCGCTCCGCGGGCGCCCGAGCGGGCGTTGGTGTTGCTCCATGCGGCCACCCTAGCACTTTCGAGACTTGCTGTTCCGAAAGGACTGTGCCTATCATTACGATACAGCTTGTCTCGAATATAAGGACTCCCATGCAGGCACCCATCAAGCGCACAGACCGCCGCCCCTCCACCGCCCGCGACGTCATCGTCGTCGCGCGCGAATACGTCAGCGAGAACATGATCCGCCTCACGCTCGCCGGCCACGACCTCATCGCAACCGTTCACGACTCCCCCGGCTCCTGGGTAAAGCTCTTCGTCGACGAGCCAGACGGCTTCGGCGAGCACGGCAGGGCATACACCGTGCGCGGCTTCGACCCGGTCGCCGACGAGATCACGCTCGACATTTTTCTCCACGGCGCGGGCACGATCCCGACCTGGGCCACCCGCTGCAGCATCGGAGCCAGGGCCCGCGTCGCCGGCCCGCGAGCCAGCGGCGCCCCCAGCCGCGCAACACAGTCGCTTGCCCTCTTCGGTGACGAGACCTCGCTTCCGGCCATCGCCGCGATTCTCGAACGAGAACACTCCGGCCGGCGCGCGCACGCGTACATCGAAGTCGCCGACGAGCGCGACGAACAAGACCTCTCCCTCCCCGACAATGCCTCGACAACGTGGCTCACACGCAGGCGCGGCGAGCAGCCCGGCGCACAGCTGCTCGCCGCGGCGAAACGCACCGCCTTCTCAGACAGCATGGGGGTGTGGTTCGCCGGCGAGGCGGCCGCTGCGCACTGGTTCCGCCACGCGCTCCCCGCGAGTCGCGTCGCAGAGCTCCACGTGCGCGGGTACTGGCGCAGCGGCGTCGGCGACTATCGCGAGTAGGCCGCAGCCGAGACCGCGGCGGCGACTTCTGCCACCGTCGTGAACGCCATGCCAGCGAACCGCCCATTCGAGCGAACCTCACCCGCCCGGCGCATTTCCCCGACGTCGTCCACGAGCTCGGCGAGCACCCCTGCCGGCACCATGCCCGCGAGCCGCAGCAGATCGATCGTCGCCTCGGTGTGCCCGCCGCGCCCGCGCGTACCGAGCGGGTGCGCCCGCAGCGGCAGCACGTGACCGGGCCGAATCAGGTCTTCTGGGCGGGAGGCCTCGTCGGCCAAGACGTTCACTGTTTTTGCCCGGTCGGTGGCCGAGATGCCGGTAGCCCCGACACCCCTGGCATCGACGGTCACTGCGTACGCCGTGCCCCGCGGATCCTCATTGACAACCACCATCGGCGGCAACCCCAGAGCATCCGCCCGCTCCGCCGTGAGCGGAGCGCAGAGCAGGCCGGAGGTGTGGCGCACCATCCACCCGATCGTCTCGGGCGTCGCGAGGCCTGCCGACACGATCGCGTCAACCTCGTTCTCGCGCGACGCGTCATCGGCCACGAGCACGACGCGGCCCGCACGCAACTGCTCGAGCACCTCGGGCATCGGGGTAACCACTAGCTTTTCCATTCGATATTCCTCACTTCCACATTAACGAGACACCCTGTCTTGAATCATGCTACCATTTCGAGACACCTTGACTCATTATGAAAGCGCGTCCCATGACCTCCTCAGCCATCGAGCCCATTCCCACCCGCCCCTGGCCCGCGATCGCGGCAACCGCCTTCGCCTTCAGCGTGACAATGATGGGCACCACGCTCCCCACCCCGCTCTACTCGATCTACTCCGACGAGCTCGCATTCTCGCCGCTCACGGTTACCGTGCTCTTCGCTGTCTATGCGCTCGGGGTCGTTGGCGCACTCTCTCTGTTCGGCAGGCTGTCAGACGACCTCGGCAGACGCCCCGTGCTCATGCTCGCCGTCGGCTTCGCGCTTGTGAGCGCCTTCCTCTTCTTGCTGCCCCCGTCGCTCCCGCAGCTCACCGTCGCGCGCGTCGCCTCGGGCATCGGTGCCGGCTTCATGAGCGGTGCAGGCACCGCAGCCATGATGGATCTGTTCCCGCCCGAGCGCCGCGGCCTCGCAGGCACCCTCGCTGTTGCCGCGAATACCGGCGGGCTCGCCGTCGGCACGCTCATCGCTGGCCTGATTGCCGAGCAGGCGGCCCGGCCGCTGTTCACACCGTTCGCCGTGCACCTTGCGCTCTGCGCCCTCGCACTCGTCGGGCTGCTCGTCTGGACGCCGGCCCCGATGGGCGCCGGAAGATTCGTCATTCGCCCGAGCCGGCTGCGCGTTCCCGCCGAACTGCGCCACCCGTTTGCGCGCGCCGTGCTCGCCGCGGGGTCTGGGTTCGCGGCAACCGGCGTGCTCACGGCAGTCTCTGCGCTATTCCTGGCCCGCGATCTCGGCATGGGCAGCCACGCGCTCGCCGGATTCGTCGTGTTTCTCGCGTTCGCCGGCATGGCGATCGGGCAGCTCGTTGCCCGTCGCATGCAGGCCAGCGTCGCGCTGCCGCTTGGGTGCGGAGGCCTCGTCGTCGGAGTGGCGTTGCTCGCTCTCGCGCTCCACGGCGTCGCCCTCGCACCCCTGCTCGCCGCAGCCACCACCGTCGGCGTCTCCGCCGGGCTCTGCCTGAACGCCGGGCTCGCAACGACGGTGCAGCGTGCGCTGCCGGAGCGGCGAGGCGAGGTGTCTTCGTCGTTCTTCGCCGGGCTGTACACGATGCTCGCGCTCCCAGCGATCGGCGTCGGCCTGCTCGCCACCTCGATCGGCCTGCGCGGCGCGGGCCTCGTATTTACCGCTGCCGTCGCGCTGCTCGCGATTGCCGTTGCAACGATTGATATTGTCACGAACCGGCGCGGCGAAGCGCGGGCGTAGCGGGTGCGCGGCCCCGCCCGCGGAGCATCACGCAGAGAACACTGGTGCCCCAAGCAACGGAATTCGTGTGCGCATCGCACGCGTCTGCGCCGGGTCGATCTCTCCTACGATCGTTTCACTGGCACTTTCGGCGACGACTACCGGCACCCCATCTGGCGCGATAATTGCCGAATAGCCGATCCCGGTTGGCTCGCCGTCGTTCGTGGAGACACCGGCAGTGCGCGGATCCGCCTGATTGCACGCCACGACATAGCAGGTCGCATCCAACGCTCGTGCAGTGATGAGGGTTTGCCAGTGCAAGAGTTTTGCGTGCCCGCCAGCCCATGAGGCGGCAACAAGAATCGCGTCAACCCCGAGCTTTGCGTAGTGCTGGAACAGTCCGGGGTTTCGAATGTCGAAGCAGGTCGCAAGACCGAACGTCAGCCCGCCCGCTGTGAAGGTCACCGGCTCCGTGCCTGCTTCAACGCTCTCCGATTCCGCGAAATCGAACGCGTCGTACAGATGAATCTTGTCGTACGCGGCCTCAACTCCGGCACCAACAGCAAGCAACGTGTTGCGAATTCGGGGGTTTCCACTTGGGCCCACCGCGCCAGGCGTGAACATTCCCACGACCACGACCACTCCGTGCCGTTCAGCGATGCTTTGCACAGCGCGCGCCCAGGCGCCATCGGTTGGCTCCGCAACTTCAACAAGCGTCGGGGGCACATCAGGGCTGCCGAACGCTCGCATCATCGCTTCAGGGAACAAGACGAGTTCGGCCCCGCCCGCGGCAGCAGCCCCCACGGCCTCCTCAATGCGCGCGAGGTTTGCTGCGGGATCAACTCCGCTCAGCAGTTGTGCAACGGCGATCTTCATAGGGACGCTCTACTCTCCAACCTGTCGATGATGAAACTAGCTCAGCCCGGGAATCGGAATGAGAAGCGGAACGAACGCAACCGTGACGAGCACCGCGAGCATCACAGAGTAGAACGGCAGGGAGCCCTTCAGAACCGTGCCGACACTGTAGCCCGTCACGCTCGACATCACGAACAACACGAGCCCCACCGGGGGCGTCAACAGCCCAATCATCAACGCGAAGATCACCACGACCCCCATGTGAACCGGGTCAATTCCAAAGATGGGCGCAAGCGGCGCGAGCACAGGAACCATGATGAGAATGGCGGAGACGGGCTCCAGCAGCGCCCCAACGAGCAGCAGCAACACGAGCAAAAGGAGCATGAACACGAATGGGTTTTCCGTCACCGACAGAATGTTGCTCGCAAGCACCTGCGGCACCCGCTCCCGTGCAAGAATCCAGCCGAACAGCGCCGCTGCAACAACAATAAACATGATGGAGGCTGACGTCGCGGTCGTGCCAACGAAAGCATCCTTCAGCTTCTCTCGCGTGAACGATCGATAGATCGCGCCAAGGAGCAGCGTGTAGAACACCCCTGCGGCCGACGCTTCGGTCGGAGTGAAGATGCCCCCGAGAATTCCGCCGAGAATGACAACGGGCGCACCGAAGACCGGCAGGACTCGCACGATCTGCCGAAGCAGGCTTGGCCCAGCGGAATCTGCACGAGCACCCTCGTCAAGCTTGGTGCGCCGCGCGATGATGAATACGTAGATCAACAGCAGCAAAGTCAACAGCAGTGCAGGGATAATCCCTGCGATAAAGAGCGTCGAGATCGATACGCCCGCCGTCACGGCGTAAACGACGGCTGGGATCGACGGCGGCACCATCGGAGCGATGAGCGATGAAACTCCCGTCAGCCCGAGAGAGAAACCGACGGGATATCCACGCTTAATCATCTGGGGCACGACAACCTTGCCCATGGTCGCCGCGTCGGCAATCGCGGCGCCAGAGATCCAGGAGAACCCAAAGCTTGTCGCAACATTCACGTATCCGAGCCCACCACGCAGCCTCCCGAGCGTTGCATTGGCGACGTCGAAGATGCGGTCAGTGAACCCGCCAGCATTCGCAAGATTTCCGAGCAGAATGAACATCGGAACCGCAAGCAGCGGGAATGTATTCACGCCGCTCATCAGCTGCTGAATCGCGATATTGAGATTCGCAGTGTCGTCAAACGTCAGGTACAGCAGGGAGGGCACCAGCAGCGAAATCGCTACGGGTACACGCAGAATTAGCAGAGCGAGGAGCACCAGCACCATCACAATCGCGCTCATACGGCGGTCTCCATTTCTTGCTCGAGACTGATGTCTTCGCCGGTAATAATGAATTCGATAGTGTGCAGCGATACCAGCAGAAATGAAAGTGCCGGCGCGAGATACACGTAGACCATGGGGAGGCCAAGGGCAGGCGAAGGCAGCGTTGCGGTAGCCTCAACAAACTCAAAGCTTGCCCAGGCCACGACCCCGGTCGCCACAGTCATGACGAGCGCCGCGAACCTCACAATCCACCGGGCCACACTCGGCCGCACTGTCTCCGTGATGAAGGTGACAGCAATGTGAGCGTTCTTCGAAGCCAACGCAGCGGCACCGATGAAGACCATCCAGATAAAGATGAATCTCGCAACCTCTTCGGTCCAAGTGAATGGGTAGTGCATCACATAGCGAGAAAAGACCTGGAACATGAGCACACAGCTCAGTGCGATGAGGAGAATTACGGCGAGAGTCACCTCGACCCGAACCACCGCGTTCTTCACTGCCCGGTAGCGGGTGAGCGCGGCTCGTTGCGGCGCGGTCGCGGGTTGTTGGATAGTACTCATTGGCGTAGCGCTACTTACTTCTGGGACTCGAGGATCTCGGTGTACAGATCAGAGAACGGGAAGCCCTTTGAGAAGTGCTCCTGCACGAGTGACGCAAACTCGGTCGTGTCGATCTCATTGACGGCGATGTCGTCACCAGCACGGAACTCCTCGATGTAGGCATCCTCCTGCTCGATCACGCACTCCATTGCGGCGTCGCCCGCGACGGCGATCGCGTTCGAAAGGGCAGCCTGCTGCTCTTCTGTCAGTGACTCCCAGACCTTGCCGGCAACAACGATATGCAGCCCATCGACCATATGGCCAGTGAGGGTGAGGTTATCTTGCACCTCGTAGAGTTTCATCGTGTCGATGACGGGGGTCGGGTTCTCTTGCGCATCAACGGTGCGCTGCTGCAGGCCCATGTACAGCTCGTCGAGCGCCATCGGCGTTGGAGTGGCCCCCATCGCCTTCAGCGTCTCAATAAACGCAGGAGCATCGGGCACGCGCAGCTTCAGTCCCTTCAAATCTGCCGGGGTCGAAACCGGTCGGTTCGAAGTGACATGCCTCGTGCCGTAGTACCACCCGGGGAAGACCCGCATGCCGGAGCTCTCGTAGACCTCTTCAAGCACCGAGGTGAACTTTTCGGTCTCGTAGAAAGCCATCATTTCTTCTGGCCCCTTAAATAGGTAGCCCAGCCCAAATACATTGAAGTCTTCGTGGTAGGTGCCGACGAACGCCGAACCATTGATCGACATGTCGAGGTTGCCCGTGTAAACCTGCTCGAGCGCTTCTGTCTGCCCGCCGAGCTGTGACGAGGGGTAGGTCTCAACTTTCAAGCCCGAACCCTCGAGCTGGGTGTTCAGCTCTGTCATGCCGCAGGTCTCGTGCGGGTGCGAGGGCTCCATGAAGTGAGCGAGGCGCAGGGTACGCTCCCCCGAGCCGGCGTCAGCCTCTTTGTCGCCGGCGCCCGAAGCGCACGACGTGAGCAAGAGCAGGGCGGCTCCGGCGGCAATCGCCTTGGTGAAATATGAGCGTTTCGTCATCGCATCTCCTTTGACACACGAGGTTAGTTGAGTGTTGCATGCAACATGCCTATTAGTATTAACGATCGAACAGGGTGTGTCAAGCTGCGCGCACCAAGCCACTCTGTGCCCGAGCTTGCGGCGGGCGACTAGGCCTCAACACCCAACCAATCGCCCTCAGTGTCGCTTCCCATCAAGCGCAACAAGTGCTCCCCAGTCGCGCAGATGTGGCTCCGCATAGCCCCCGCCGCTTGAACAGCGTCACCGTCGCGCACGGCAGCAAGAATTTGCTCGTGTTCTGCGTAAATCTCCACCCAGGTGCGATCAGCAGAGAAGGTCGACAGGCCGCGAACATACGTCGCGTCGCGCGCACCATTCACCGCGCGCGTTAGACGATCATTCCCTGGCACGCTGAGCAGCACCTCATGAAACTGCCGATCTGCCAGCATGAACTGCTTTCGGTCGTTGGCCGTGCTCGCCCGCTTCATATCGCGCATCGCAGCCTCGAGCTCCCCCACCACAACACTGCCTTCGCCCGCCGAGTGAGCAGCGGCTTTCTCTGCGCAGAACGGCTCGAGCAGATAGCGCAGTTGAAAGGCAGAGATAATATCGGCGG
Source organism: Leucobacter albus (assembly GCF_039528015.1). Classification (NCBI taxonomy): domain Bacteria; kingdom Bacillati; phylum Actinomycetota; class Actinomycetes; order Micrococcales; family Microbacteriaceae; genus Leucobacter; species Leucobacter albus. Next base: position 109,382 of record NZ_BAAAKZ010000010.1, read on the forward strand.
CATTCACCTCAACGGCCCGAAAGCCCTTGTTGCGAATGATGGCAACAAGCCCGATCTCTTCGAGCTGCATGATGGCTTCTCGCACTGGCGTGCGCGAAACACCCAACTGCTGTGCCAACTCCGAGACTGAGTACGTTTCTGATGGGTCGATCGCGCCCGAAATAATCTGATTGTAGACGTAGTCCCGAACCTGCTGTGCGAGCGGCTCGACTCGACTAATAACGGATTCCATACGTCACAATCTATTCGATCGAGGCACCGGGGCGCCGCCACTTGGCCACTCGCATTATGCCGAGCCATCACCCTTCGCAGCAAGCGAACTCACAATGTACTCCGCAATCGCCAGAGAGGACGTCGCACCGGGAGAGGGTGCATTGCGAATGTGCGTCACCCGCTCACCGTAATCAATCCGAAAATCATCCACGAGAGCACCACTCCCGTCCATTGCCTGAGCGCGAATACCCCTCGTCATCCGCGTTGCATCGGCCCCCTCGAGAGCTGGCACGTATTTTTGAGCTTCGCGAAGGAACATCTTCTTCGATAGCACTGTGCGCGCCTCACGAACAGCGCTGCCCATATTCTTTGCAGCAAACCGCCAGAACCCCGGGTTCGTCAACGTTTCGAGGAGGTCCTTGGGGTTCAGCCCAAGACCGTGATAGCCCTCGCGTGAGAGAGATAGGAACGCGTTCGGCCCAACCATCATCTCGCCATCGAACCGCTTCGTAAGGTGCACTCCAAGAAACGGGTACTTCGGGTCTGGCACCGGGTACACCAACCCGTTCAGCACTCCACGGTACGCGGGCTCAAGCAAGAAGTACTGGCCAAAGAAGGGAACAATGCTTGGCTCGGCTGATGCCCCTGCGCCGTGCGCAAGCCTGTCGGCCTGCACCCCCGCGCAGACAATGACCCTGTCGAACCGAAACTCCCCCTGCGTGGTCTGCAGGGTCACCCCGTCGGCACGCTCTGAGATCGCCCGCACCTCACAATCAAGTTTGAGCTCGTGACCAGCCGAGACCACGTCGGCCGCGAGAGCCTCGGTCACCGCGGCATAGTCGACTATCGCGGTACCCGGTGATTGCAGCGCCGCGACGCCGTGCGCGTTTGGCTCAATGTCGGTGATTCCCGCTGGGCCCAGCATCTGCACACCGGGCACACCGTTGGCGAGCGCACGCTCGTAGATGTCACCGAGGCGCGACTCCTCTTGTTCGTTCAGCGCAACTACCAGCTTGCCGCACTCAACATACGGGAGCCCCCGCTCGGTGCAGAAGTCCTTGAGCAGATGAACACCCCGGCGGCACAGGCGCGCTTTCAGCCCGCCTGGCTCGTAGTAGAGGCCAGCATGCACAACTCCAGAGTTGTGCCCAGTTTGGTGGCCTGCGACGTTCTTCTCCTTGTCAATGAGGGTGACCGACGCGTGCGGAAACTGCTGGCTGAGCTCCCGTGCGACAGCGCAACCGATGATTCCGGCCCCAATTACGGCGATCGTCTCTGTTGCCCCTGCGCCAGTCATCCTGCTCCTCATTGTGGGTGAATGCCGTGCGCCACTCCGCACGGGCTCTGCGCGAAACGCTACCACCTGTTGCATGCAACACGCAAGCGTATGGGCAGCGCCCAACCTCGCCACGGAGTCTCCCGCGGCACGCGAAAGCCCGGGCGCCCACCAGTGCGATGCTGGTGGGCGCCCGGGCTTTCCGAGCGTCAATACCCGAGCTGCGGTGCTTTCATCTCGCCGGCGAGGGTTTCTCCTTTTAGATAGCGTTCGAGATTCAGCCGGAACTCCGTTTCGAGCCGCCTCAGGTTTCCGGACGCCCGAAACGAGGTGTGCGGAGTCACGAACAAGTTGGGCACGTCCCAGAGTTCGTGCTCACTTGGCAGAGGTTCTTCCTCGAAGACATCAACAACCGCTGCAGAGATCGCGCCACTTCGAAGCGCATCTTGCAAGGATCGCGTCTCGACGATCTCTCCACGGCCAACGTTGATAAGAACAGCAGTGTTTTTCATGGCGTCGAACTCGGCTGTTCCGATCATGTGACGGGTCTCGTGTGTGAGCGGCGCAGCAATAACGAGATAATCGGTCACTGGCAAGAGCGTCTTCAGTTCAGATTGCGGCACCACTCGGTCAAACCCCTGTGCCGGCGTCCCAGTCCGGTTGACCCCCAGCACCGTGCTGCCCATTGCTTTTGCCCGCCAAGCAACTTCCTGCCCAATCGAACCAGTGCCAACGATCGCGACAGTTGAGCCTCCGATCTCGTCAGCTTCGGGCCGTGTCCACTGTCGAGCCCGCTGCGCGTGCACAAGCTCTGGAAACTTGCGGGCATGATAGAACATGCTGGCGAGCACAAACTCGGCAATTGGAGTGTCAAACGAATGCCCTGACCGAGTCGCTCGAAGACCGTTCTCGAGGCGAGCAGTCAGGCCATCGCGCAGAATCCAGTCAAAGCCCGCAGCTGTGAGCTGAACCCACTGCAGGGATCTGTTCTTCGCGAGAATCTCGTCAAAAATCTCGTCACTCAGGGCGCTCATCCACAGAATTTCGGCTTCCAAGTAGTGGTCTTGGATTGGCCCGTCCATTGGAACTGTTCGGAAAGTGAGGTCTGGATAGTCAGAGGCCAATGAGCGGATGGAAGGCTCCATCCGCTCACTGACGAGAACGCTTCTGGTCACTTGGTGAGACTCTCCGCCGCAAGCAGCTCCTCGACCGGAATCCCCTGCTCCGCAGCAAGCATGCGTTTCGTATAGGTCACGCCGCCTTTGGCCCAGACGTCATGCGAAACCTCGTAGAGAATCACGAACGTACTCTCCCTCGGTGAACCATGTTTGACCATGACGTCCGTGAGCTCCGCGATGATCTCTTCGCGTTCGACCTGCGAACGTGGGCTCATCTCGACTCGAATATTCGCCATATTGCTCTCCTTCGGTAGTTTTTCCTAAATGCGTGCGAGTGCAGAGTCCGAAAGCTCCGCTTCGGCCGCCATGTACGCGAACGCGAACTTTGCTTCTGAATCGAGCACGCGTTCGAACACAGCTTTGGCTTCGGCAGGGCGTCCGTTGTAATGAAGCCAATTCCCAACGCCGTAGAGCTGTGTGACGTTCACAAGCTCACGCGAGTCAGACACCCCTATAAGGTCTTCCGGAGTTCGTTCACCGGCATACAAACGCATTCGTTCGGTGTAGCCCGGGTCGCTTTCGTCGACCTCACTTAATTGCGCGAAGCGTGCGAGTACGGCGTGTGCCTCTTTCTCGTCACCAAGACGTCTATGGATCATGTAGAGCCAGTCAAGACTTGCTACCAGCGCCTCAGCGTGTTCCGACACCTCAAATGCGCGTTCGAAGTTTTCAGCTGCTTCTTGAAGCTCTCCATTGAGGTACAGCGCTACACCAAAGTGGTAGTACACCGCAGAGTAGAACGTTGTGCTGTAGATGGTTTCCCTACCTCGAGCTTCACTCTTCGGCAAGAACTGTTCTCTCACCAACTCGTCGCGGCCGAGCACGAGATTCACAATGTCCTTTTCGACCTCATGTTGGTAGAGCTCGTAGCCGTCTTCGACGGTCTCAAGGTGCGCGAGCGCATGCCTTGAATCTTCAATGGCCCCGTGAAAGTCTCGGATCGAGATCCGCCGGTGCGCGCGGTAGCGCCGCAGGATCGGATTATCTGGGTCTCGCTCAAGCGCTTCAGTCAGCAGCTCAACTGCTTCATCGTGCTTGTCGAGGTACCCCTTGAGCCGCGCCGCAAGGACGTATCGGTCGTTTTCTGATGGGATTGGCAACTCATTCTCCTCAATCACTTATCCAGCCACAGGTACTTGTAGAACCTGAATGTTGGGGTTGGGTCTCCCGCATACCCCATGACGTAGTTCTGAACCACGTCGTAGTTCGCGTCGACAAAGGTAAACGCCGACGGTCCGCGCTCTGCAAGAATTTGCTCTGCGTCCTCATACAGTTGCTCACGCTTGTCGCGGTCGAGCTCTCCACGAGCCTCGACGATTAGCGCTTCGTACTCTTCATCGGCCCAGTGCCCGTAGTTCAGCCCTCCGTCGCTGAGATAGCTCGCTGTGAACCTCTCGTCGGGGTCATACGTCAAGCCGAACCCAGACTGGAACATATCGAAGTCTGCAGATTTCGCTCGTTCAGTCGCAACTGTTGCCTCAAGGGACTCAATCGTGACCTTGATCCCGATCTTCGCCAACTGCTGTTGCTCAACCTCAGCCTGTCTCACTTGGAATGCCGAGGTAGAAATCACCATCAACGTGGTATCGAACCCGTCTGGGTAGCCGGCTTCAGCGAGCAGTGCCTTTGCTTTCTCGAGATCAGGCTCTCCGTAGACTGGCTCCCTAAGCGCTCCCCATCGCCCTTTGGGAAGATACCCCCCATTCAGCACTGTGCCACGCCCGGCATTTGCCACGTCGAGGAGCTCCTGCCGGTCAAGAGCGTGGAACACGGCTTGGCGCACTCGCACGTCATCGAACGGTTTCTTTCCGGCATTGAGCTGCAAATGCAATGAGAGCGACCCCGACCCGCCATACCACTTGAGATCTTCGTCTTGCATGAGGGAATCAGCAAACTCCGGTGCGGCCCGCCAGAGGAAGTCCACCGTGCCGCTGCGAACCGCGGAAGCTCGGGCATTATCATCGGGATTAAAACTGATATCGATTCCGTCAAGATAAGGGACGCCCTCCTCCCAGTACTTGTCGTGCGCATCGAGAGTGATTTTCTGACCCATGACGCGCTCCCCCAATTTGAAGGGTCCACTGCCGCCGTCAACAGTGCCGTTGAGCCCGCCAGCCTCGGCCACCTCGCGATCCACGATTGACGATGCGCCGGTTGAGAGCATCGTAAGCAGCGCCGCATCCGGCTGTTTGAGAGCGATCCTCACTTCGTGCTGATCAACGGCCGTTACGCTCTCAATCGATTGAAAGCTCCCGGCGCGCGGCGCATGGGTATCCGGGTTCAAGATACGTTCGAGCGAGTACTTGACGTCTTCGGCGGTCACCGGGCGACCACTGTGGAAGAACGCATCCTCACGCAAATTGAAGGAGAGCTCCATGCCGTCATCGGACACTTCCCACTCTTCGGCGATGGCTGGCTGCAGCTCACCTCGGTAGCTTTGGAGCAGAGATTCGTAAACCTGTTCGTTGATGACGAAGGCGGTGGTCTCGCTCATCTTGTGGGGATCGAGCTCAGTCGCGTCAAGTCTCACAAGAAAGCTCAGTCGACCTCCGGCCTTGGGAGTACCGCCCGGGTCCTCGTCTTCCAACCGAATTTCCGTTGTCGAGCTTGACCCTGATTCCCCTGGCGGCGGCCCGGGAGCACCCTTATTGCCACTACACCCAGCGGCGAACAGCAACGCTGCTGCCACCGCGGCTGCGAGCAACGCGGATTTTTGGTGATTAGTCATCGTTGACTCCTTTGTCTTTAGATTCGTGGGCAGAGCTACTCGCGGCAGCTCAAGTCCCCTGTGTCAGCAAACTTCTTTGAGCACCCGCATCCAGTTTTCCCCCAGGATTAACTTGATCTCTTCAGGGGAGAAACCCTGTTGCAAGAGGGCCTGCGTGATGTTTGGGAAGCGGCTTCCGTCTTCCATGCCGATAGCACGCCGGTCATCGAACGATCGAACGCCAACCATTGCCGCAACTGCCGAGCTCTCGTATTCCTCCCGATAGAGCGTTTCCTCGTAGTCTGTCGCTACTGCAACAGACTCCACCCCACCGACCTCAGCAACATGGGCGACATGTTCCGCAAAGCGCTTCAGATCTGGCCGGCGTGTCTTGTCATCCGGGTAGTAGAGAAACCCAGACAGCGTTGTGATTCCCATCACACCGCCTTGCGCTGCAAGGGCCCGCACGAAATCGTCTGTCTTTGCCCTGATGTGTGGCGAAAGCTCGTGCGCAAATGAGTGCGTGACTACCACCGGCGTTGACGACGACGACATGGCATCGAGACCAGTGCGTTCGCCGCAGTGGGATACGTCGACCACGATTCCCAGTGCATTCATTTCTCGCACGAACTCTCTTCCGAAATGAGTAAGGCCCGAATCTTCGTTCTCGCCACATCCAGCACCTATGAGATTCTGCCGCTGATATGTCAGCTGCAGGAACCTCGTTCCAAGGTCGTAAAAGGTATTCAGTAAGCCAATATCCGCGCCGATCATCTCGGTGTCTTGGGGGCCAAACAACACTGCCTGGCGAGATTCTGCCTTCGCTCGCCGAACATCATCGACGGTCAATGCAAGCACAAGTTCGTCAGGGTGAGCGTCGATCCATCTCCGCGCTGCTCCGATCTGAGACAGAGCCTCGCGAGTTGTCGCATACGGCGTACATACCGTGTGGTTGATAGCCGTGACACCGCCCCTGCGCATCCGATCAATGTGATCGTCTGACAGTTCAGCGACCATGCTCGCGTCGAACACGATCGATTCGTCATGTAGTTGCTGATGGCTCCCAGCAGCAAGTTCATTCTGCAATTCCGCCTCCTCTTTGATGCGTACTGCGAGATTACTACGAACAACGTGGATAATCTAGATATAAATGAAGTAATTCGAACCATTGTTAATAGAAAATGACGAATTTCGTCATTTGGACTGGCCGCTATCAGACGCGCTGGTCACCCAGGCCCGCCCGAGGGGATAATCGCTTACCAGGCCCAATTGCTCCCGCTAACCCGCTACGAAATGCGTGGACGACGTGGAGTAGAACTCGAGCCCTCTCGGGCCTTGCTCTCGCGGCCCATAGCTTGACGCCTTGGCCCCGCCGAAGGGCGCATGCAACTCCGACACCGCAGGAGAAGCATTCACCGTGATGAGGCCCGCCTCCGCCTGCTGTTGAAATCGCTCACTTCGTGCCAGAGACGAGGTGATCAGCCCTGACGTCAGCCCAAAGGGAACGTTGTTCGCAGCGTAAAGCGCCTCGTCGAACTCGTCGACTCGGCTCACGCAGGCAACCGGACCAAACACCTCCTCGCGGTTGATACTCATCTCCGGGCGTCCAGCGACAAGCAACGCCGGGCTCATGAAGTAGCCCTGCGAAGGTCGCTCTAGAGCTTCTCCCCCAATTAGCAGCTCAGCGCCCTCGCGTTGTGCCAATTGAATAGCCTGTAAGTTCGTGCCGAACTGGGCCTCATTCGCTACCGGCCCCATTTGTGTGGTCGGGTCAAGAGCATGCCCGACTCGAACATCTCGTAGTCGGTGGGTAAGAGCGTCAACGAGTTGGTCATGGATCCCTGACATCACAATGATCCTCTGGGAAGCCGTGCAGCGCTGACCGGTGGAGCCAAAGCTTGAATCGACGATCGCATCCAGCGCGATCTCTAGATCTGCGTCGTCCGCGACAATAAGAGGGTTCAGTCCACCCATCTCGGCTTGGATCCGTTTCCCGCCCACCGAATGGGCAGCGGCTAGCAGACGTCTTCCCACCAGAGTCGAACCCGTAAAGGAAACCGCGTCTACATCAGGGTGCGTCGCAAACAGTTCCCCGACAGTGGCCCCACTTCCAGCAACCAGGCTAAACACGCCCGCAGGAACGCCGCTGTGGTGAAGAATCCGGCTGAGTTCCCACGCGGACCCGGGCACTGACTCTGCTGGCTTGAACAGCACGGCATTTCCTGCCCCCAGCGCTGGGGCAATTTTCCAGGAAGGAACAGCGAGTGGGAAATTCCAGGGCGAGATAATGCCGACAACCCCGACTGGGCGCGAACGAGTGTGAATCCGAACCCTTTCCCGGCCTGAGTGCAGCGTGATGCCCTCTTCGAAAGCGACCTGACTCGCGAAGTACTGAAAGGTCTTCCCAGCGCGCGTTGCCTCCGCGATAGCATCTGCCAGTGGCTTACCTTCTTCACGCGCCAGCAGGCGCCCAAGCCGTTCTCGCTCTCCAATGATGAGCTCTCCTGCTCGCTGCAAGATCTCCGCGCGCTCGAACGGCGAAGTGCGCGCCCACCCTCTCGCAGCATGGTTTGCAGCGGCGATCGCAGTCTCTGTTTGCGCTCTAGATGCCGTGTCAAAATGTCCGATTAGATCACTCACATCACTGGGATTTCGATTCTCAACGCTGAGGTCTCCGTTGACCCACTGCCCGTCGATAAGAAGTGGAAACTTAGAATTCGTCATGAAGCCCCTTAGAGTTAGTGCGGTGTTTCAGGTTGACGCCGGCTATCGACCGAGGGCCTCGAGCATGGCCTCCGATATATCTACGGCCATGCGTTTCAATGCCTCTTCAGTCATCGCAGCCATATGCGGAGTAACGGTGAGGTTGTGTGCTTGGAACATCAGATCGTCGATTGCCGGGGGCTCTTGCCGAAACACATCAACCACAGCGCCCCCGAGCTTCCCTCGCCGGAGCGCTTCGAGCATCGCCACCTCATCGACGACACCGCCCCTTGCCGCGTTCACAATGACCGATTGATCAGGCATCGCGGCGATGATGTCAGCCGTTATCAGGGGCCCAGTGCCGCCAGGAATGTGGATGCTCAGCACATCGGATTCGGAAGCGAGCGCACGTAGGTCGACAACGCGCTCGATGCCGTGCTGAACGAACACATCATCGGGAAGAAATGGATCAAAGGCACGGACATGCATGCCGAGGGCACGTGCTTTGCCGGCCACGGCGCGTCCTATCGCGCCGGCACCGACAATCCCGAGCCTGGAGCCCGAAATCTCTCGCCCGATGAGTTGCGCCCGCTGCACCTGGCCAGGAAGCGAACCGTGGTCACGTCGAAAACCTCCGCTGCGCAGCACTTGTTCAGCCTCAGGAATGCGTTTCAAGCGCATAGCCATAACGGCGATCACGTACTCGGCGACCGAATTGGTGTTGCTCCGGGGCGTGTTGACGACGCGAATGCCGCGCCGAGCAGCGTACTCCAGATCGATATTGTCGGTGCCTGCACCGTGCCTGCCCAGTACGCGTAGCTTTGGAGCCCTTGCAAGCAAATCTGCTGCTATTGGCGTACTCCGCACGATGAGCCCCTCGCAGGCGAGTAGCGCTTCTGACAGACGCACATCGCGCGGCCCAGTAAGCTCGATAAGCTTGGTGTGAGATCGCAAGATATGTAGCCCAGCAGCGTGGATTGGTTCGAGCAGCGCAACGACTGGCAGTTCTTCGCCCCGATGAGGAATAGACCGATTCATGTTTCTTCCTTGGGTTGTAGAGTTATCCGTCGGCGGGCAGCTGCGACGGAACCAGCGGCCCACCCGCAGTGCAAACTTCGATCAACCTTGGTCCCGTCGCGCTCTGCTGAAACGCGATGAACTCATCTACCGTCGAAACCCTCTGCGCTTGCAGTCCGTAGGCTTGCGCGAGTGCCGAGAAGTTGGGGTTCTTCAGCGCTGTGCCACTCTCACGCCCTGGGTAGGCCCGGTCCTGGTGCATTCGGATAGTGCCATACGCACCGTTGTTGACCACGATAATAGTCAGATTTAGGTCGCTCTCGACGAGCAGACTGAGCTCGGGAAGTGCCATAGTGAAGCAGCCATCTCCAGCAAACACGTACACGGGCCGGTGCGGGTTCCCGTGAGCCGCGGCGATTCCCGCTGGCAAACCGAATCCCATGGCGCCACTAGCCGGGGCAAGCTGCGTGCCATACTGCTTGTACCTAAAGTACTTGTGCACCCAAATCGCGTAGTTGCCAGCACCGTTGGCGACAACCGTGTCTGGCTCCGCGTGTGCATCGATCCACGCCACAATTGCAGCGAGTACGTCGTCCGGCACAGTTGGCGTAGAGCGTACGGTCTGCTCCTCCCGCAACTGCTGTACCCAGAATTCCCTGCCCCGTACTGCGTCAGAGCTTCCCATCACGCCTCGGAAAAACTCCAACGGGCTCCCAATGACAGCAACGGTCGCAGGAAGATACCGATCGAGGTCGCCCTCGGTTGCCGCCAGGTGAATGACTCGACGGGTGTTCTTTGGGCTGAGGATCGAATACCCTTGCGTTTCGACGTCGCCGAAGTGCCCACCGACGCTCAGTATTAGATCTGACTGCTCCAGCCGACGGAGCATCGCCTCGTCGGCATTGAATCCGAGATGACCAGCGTAGACATCTGAGCGATTGTCAATGTAGTCCTGGCAACGGAACCCGGCGATGATCGGTAGCTGAAAATGTCTCGCAAAATCCACCGCCACGGCCGCGGTCTCCGAGTTCCATTCTGAACGGCCGAGTAGCAAGATGGGGGACGAAGCTTCAGTCAACAACTGCGAGATTTCGCGTTGCTGCGTTGAAGAAGGAGACGAGGACACGGGGGCAAGTCGGGGTGGAACCATAGCGTCTCCGACACAGGCCAATATGTCTTCGGGCATCTCCAGCACGACGGGGCCTGGTCGGCCCGTTGTCGCGACTCTCACTGCTCGGGCGACGGTTTCGGGAATGCGTTCTAGTGTGTCCAACGAGGCCACCCACTTCGCAATGCCTCCGAAGGCCTGCTGAAAATCAACTTCTTGAAACCCACCACGACCGCGGTCACGCAAGGCGACCTGCCCAACCAACACGATTAGCGGCAGCGCGTCCTGCTGCGCAGTATGAACCGCAATCGCGGCATGCATCGCCCCCGGGCCTCGACTGACAGCGACGACGCCGACCTTTCCATTGAGCTTCGCACTCGCGACCGCCATATTTGCCGCGCCTGCCTCGTGGCGACAGGCAATCAACTCAATGTCACGATCCACGACGGCGTCGAGCACCGGCAGAAAGCTCTCGCCCGGAACACAGGTGATCCGATCGACCCCCTGAGCCATCAGCGCCTCGACGACCAGTTCACCACCACTCTGTGATTGAACTACCTTCAATTTAGTTCCTATCCTTATCCGCAATATCGGTTCATGCCTGCGAACGCAGACGTGGATCAAGAGAGTCTCGCAGCGCGTCGCCGAGCAAGTTGAAACCCAGCACCGTTATGAAAATGCAGACACCGGGAACGAGCGAAGGCCAGATGGAGATCTCTACGAAAGCCTTCCCCGAGGCGAGCATCGCTCCCCAGGAAGCAGCTGGCGGTTGAACGCCCAACCCTAGGTATCCCAGGGAAGCCTCTACAAGGATCGCGTAGGCGAGACTAATAGTGACCTGCACCGCGATTGGGGCGAGCGCATTCGGCAGAATGTATCGAAAGACGATGTAGCTATCCCTTGCACCGATTGCGCGCGCAGACTCGACGAAAGGTTCTTGCGCCAACGTAATAGCGGCGGAGCGTGCAATCCTTGCAAATGTAGGGATAAACACAATTACCAGGGCGAGAATCAAATTCTCTATTGCCGTCCCGAGCGCGGCAACCACAGCCAGTGCCAGCAGCAACGTCGGGAAGGCAAACAGCACATCCATGAACCGCATGATGATGTTGTCGACCAGCCCGCGGTAGTAGCCAGCTAGAAGCCCCAGAGTAACGCCGATAATTGCAGCACAGGCGATCACTGTAATACTGACTGTTAGTGAGGTGCGTGCACCGTAGATCGAACGGCTAAGCAGATCGCGGCCTGCTTCATCTGAGCCAAGTAAAAAGACGGAGTTTGGCGAGCTTAGACGCCACTCAGACATCGCCGTTGGGTCGTAAGGCGCAACCAAGGGCGCTAGCACCGCCGCAAGCGCTACGACGACGACGATGAGGCCGCCGGCCAAGCCAACCTTATCTCTCAAAAGGATGCGAAATAGCGAACGCTCGGCTTGCGCAGACCGTTTGCGCATTCGCTTCAGACGCAGTGGTTTTCTCTGCGTCGGTATCGTCATGGTTGGAGTTGTCATGAGGAGCCCCTCTACTTGTGGCGCAAGCGCGGGTTGAGGTAAATGTACAGAATGTCAACGACGAGGTTGACCACAACGTAGAAGACCGCCAAGAAGAGAATCGCGCCTTGCACCAACGGGTAGTCGCGCTGGCTAATTGCACGAATCACCAGGCTCCCAATTCCGTTCCAAGAAAAGACCTGCTCGATGACTACCGTCCCCCCTAGGAGCGCGCCAGCTTGGATGCCGATAACCGTCACCACGGGTATAAGCGCGTTTCGAAGGGCATGCCGCGTCAGCACAGTGCCCTCGCGAAGCCCTTTCGACCGCGCGGTTCGAACGTAGTCCTCCCCCAACACTTCAAGGAGTGATGATCTGGTCATTCGAAATGTGATCGCAGCGAGACTGGCGCCAAGCGTAACGGCGGGCAGTACCAAGTATTGAAAGTGCCCCCAAGTCGGAGCGAACGGGCTGGAGCCGCCCGAAGGAAGCCAACCTAGCTGGACCGAGAAGACGAGGACGAGGAGAATTCCCAGCCAAAAGTTTGGCAGCGAGAGCCCCGCCAACGACCCGATCCGACCAACCGAGTCCAATGGGCCGTTGCGTCGAGTTGCCGACAGAACTCCCAAAGGGATCGAGATAGCAATTGACACTATTAGCGCCGCCAGAGCGAGCTCCAGAGTGGCGGGAAAGAGTTCAAAAATCTCAGTAGTCACAGGCCGCCCGGTGCGCATGGATGTCCCAAGGTCTCCCTGAAGCAATGCACTAAACCAGACAGTGAATTGCTGCCAGACGGGTTGGTCGAGCCCGAAGTATGCACGCATCTGAGCTTCAAGCTCTGGGTCACCAAAATCTTGACCCAGGATGGAACTCACCACGTCCCCGGGAATCAATCTCACCAGGAAAAAAGAGATGATCGAGATTCCAAGCAAGACTGGAATCACGGAGAGAAGGCGCTCTCCGATCGCTCGTAACATAATGTGGCCCTTCGTTACTCATCGTCATTGATGGGAGGAAGCAGCTGCGAGCGCTTCGCGACACGGAGCACCATGACGGTGCGGAAGCTCACGATGCCTGCGGTTTTGCTGAGCTGATTGGAGGTAAAAGAATGGAGGTCTTCGACGTCTCGGAAGTAGCCGACGAGCGTGAGATTGAATTGGCCGGTGCAGTGGTAGACATAGCTGAGCTCCGACATTGCGCTGAGCGCCTCGATGACTTCTTCGGTGACCTCAGGCTCAGTCTCGACGCGAATAAGCACGTGGATGTGGTAGCCCATATAGTCAGGTTTGGCCATCACGGTGAAGTTGATGATTCCATCACCAACAAGACGATCAATCCGCCGGCGCACTGCCCCTTCCGACATGCCGAGCTTTTCGGCGATCGCCACGTTACTCTGGCGCGCATCCTGCAGGAGTTCACGGATGATTTGCTGATCCTTGAGCTGTGAGCTATTCATCTTAGCCTCCAAAATTGGTGAAAATCGTCAATAATCGAAGACTAGACGACGAACCTCGTCTATGCAACACTAAGAATTGACGCATCACGGACGATCGTTCACACAGGAGGCTTCCATGGCATTGCTCGAAGTAGAGGGCCTAACTACCGAGTTTCGTACGCACGGAGGCACGGTCCGGGCCGTCGACGATGTGTCGTTCCACATCGATGCCGGCGAAACACTCGCGCTCGTCGGCGAGTCAGGCTCTGGAAAATCAGTCACTGCACAATCGATCATGCGTCTTGTCGCTCGCCCAGCCGGCCGGATCGCTTCTGGTTCGGTCTATTTCAAGGGACGAGACCTCATGTCTCTCAGCGAGAAGGACATGAGGAGGGTACGTGGCAGCGGCATCGGCATGATCTTCCAAGATCCCATGTCATCACTCAATCCAGCTCTGACCATTGGCCGACAAATCACGGAGAGCCTCGCCCTGCATCTTGGAATGCGTCCCAAGGCGGCTGAACGCCGGGCTGTGGAACTCCTGACCCTTGTCGGCATACCAGCCCCGGAATCTCGAATATCCTCATACCCGCACCAGCTGTCGGGCGGCATGCGTCAGCGAGTGATGATTGCAATCGCTCTCGCGTGTGACCCTGAACTTATCCTCGCAGACGAGATCACTACTGCACTCGACGTCACTATTCAGGCTCAGATTCTCGAGCTCCTGAAATCCATTACGGAGGAGAGCGGCACCGCGGTGCTGTTCATCACACATGATCTAGGAGTCGTTGCAGGAGTCGCCGAACGAGTGAATGTCATGTACGCAGGCCAAATCGTCGAACGGGCGACGACAACGGACCTCTTTCGGCAACCGCGCATGCCCTACACCTGGGGCCTACTCGGTTCAGTACCTCGACTCGACCAGCAACGTCAAGACCGCTTGCGCCCCATACCTGGAAGCCCTCCTGACCTTCGCGAAGAACAGCCCGGCTGCAGATTTGCAGACCGCTGCAAGTACGCGCAAGAAGTGTGCCGGGAGTCCCCTCCCGAACTACTTCCAGTAGAACTGAAATTCGGTCCGGGCCACGAGGCCAGGTGCTTCGCGACCCACGATGACGAGTGGCTTGGGCTGTCTCGTTGGCCAGAGCAGACCACCAAGGGAACGGTGAAATAGTGAGTACGACCACAGCTTCAGAATCGCAAACAGCCCCGCTCGTATCAGCTCGGAATATGAGCGTTGAATTCGCAATCCCCAACCCCAAGGGCGGTGCCCGCAAACTCAAATTGCGTGCGGTCACAGATCTCTCCTTTGACATCTGGCCCGGAGAAACTCTAGGCCTGGTCGGCGAATCTGGTTGCGGAAAGTCGACGACCGGGCGGGCTGTACTGCAGCTTGTACCACCGACCAGCGGTTCCGTGAGCTTCGATCAACGTGAGCTCACATCGATGTCTGCAAGCGCTATCCGACGATCCCGACGCGATATGCAGATGGTCTTTCAAGACCCCTACGCCTCTCTCAATCCTAGGATGAGCATCGGCGAACTCATAGGTGAACCGCTCAAGATTCAAACCCGGCATTCAACTCAGGTTAGAAAGGCTCGTGTTCTTGAGATCATGGATCGAGTTGGTCTAAAAGCAGAGTGGTACGAACGATTTCCACACGAGTTTTCGGGAGGACAACGCCAACGAATTGGCATTGCACGAGCTCTCGTGTTGGAGCCTCGATTCCTCGTGCTCGATGAGCCCGTTTCCGCACTCGATGTTTCAATCCAAGCTCAGACGATCAACCTCTTAGAAACACTCCAAACCGAACTGGGGTTAACGTATCTATTCATTGCCCACGACCTGGCAGTGGTGCGACATCTTTCGACGCGCGTCGCAGTGATGTACCTAGGCCGCATCGTCGAAATTGGTGACCGGGACAAGATCTATGAGCAACCCCGCCACCCGTATACCAAGGCCCTTCTCTCGGCTGCGCCAATACCTGACCCGGATGTTGAGAAAGAGCGCGAACGCATCATCCTCAAAGGCGATGTTCCGAGTCCGCTCTCACCGCCATCAGGGTGTGCATTCAGAACCAGATGCCCGATCGCATCAGAGCGATGTGCGACCGAGACTCCACAGCTCAGGAGCCTCGGAGGTCGGGAGGTTGCGTGCCACTTCGCGTAGGGCTGCGACGCACCACCCCGAGCCCCTACCTTGCCTCCGAGAGTGCCCCCTTGCCACCGTGTGCAAGGGGGCACTGTCGGAGGCAAGTGCAGGGTTGGCGCCGAGCCGCCCGCGGCGCCGAGCCGCCCGCGGCGCCGAGCCGCCCGCGGCGCCGAGCCAGGGCGAGCCGCCCGCTACTGGCGCGCGGCGATCGCGGCGTCGAGCGCGTCGGTAATGTCATTCACATACTGGGGTTGAAAGCGCTCCCCCTCGAGAAAGAACGACGGTGTGCCACTGACCTCGAGCGCCTGGCCGGCTGCGAAGTCAAACTCCACACGCTCGCGGGTTGCAGGGTCTGCGACCGCGGCATCGAAGGCCGCCATGTCGAGCCCGAGCTGCTCGGCGTAGCCGCGGAATCTCGGGGCCTCCGATTCCTGTTTCTCGCCCCATTCCAGCTGAGTGTCGAACATGAGCTTGTACATCTCGGTGAACTTACCCTGCTGCGCCGCAGCCTCGACGGCGAGCGCGCTCGTCATCGAGTTCTGGTGGCCAGGAATCGGGAAGTAGCGCACGACAAAGTTCACTTTCCCCGCATACTTTTCGCGCATCTGCTCCATCACCGGGTAGATCTCGCGGCACGCTTCACACTCGAAATCGAGGAACTCTACGATGGTGGGCGCGTCGACACCGGCATCTTCGAGATAGTGAGAGTTCTCTTCGACGACCGGCACTGCCGGGGCCACTGCGCCACCGTTTGTTTCGCCGAGCGAGGAGGCGCCGGTCGAGGAGCCGCCGAGCGAGGCGCCGCCCGGCGAGCCTCCCGTCTTGCCGAGCGCGAGCACAATGAGCAAGATCAGCACAGCGGCGAACACCGTCGGAATAGTGATGAGCGCGGCCTTCGCCGAGGTGCTCAGCCGCTTGCGGGCCGGCTCCGAGGCCAGCTCCGAACCAGGCTGCAAACCCGGCTCCGAGGCCAGCTCCGAACCAGGCTCCGAACCAGGCTCCGAACCGGGCTGTGGGGTGGGTGCGTCGGTCATTCTGAGTCCTTTCGGTACGCGGTAACGGCGTCGCGTTCGGCCGCCGCCGCGAGATAGGCGTTGTATTCGTCGAGGGCGGCGTCTTCAGCCGAAGCGCGATGCCGTGCGCCGCGCATGTCGCTCTTACGCCACTTCGACAGGGTGATGATGAGTACGACAAGCAGCGGCAGCTGCCCGTATGTCCAGACGAGGCTCCCGCTCAGCGACTGGTCGAAGGCTCGGGTGATGCCCCACCCCTCGGGTTCGCCCGAGTACCAGCTCAGCATGCCGCTCGCGCTGCGCAGCAGCACCAGCCCAAACAGGGCGTGAATCTGCAGCTCGAGAAACGCCCCGACGAGGCGCACCGAGAACGACGGCTTTCGCGGTAGCGGGTCGAGCGCCCACAGCGGGGCGCCGCCGATCACGCCAAAGATGAGCACAAGCGCAAGGAACGCCTGGTGGCCACCCGGCACCGACATCACCCAGCTGATCGCGTCGGTGAAGAACATGCCGGGGAACGCGACGATCGCCACGACAATCGCGACGATCGGGTGCAGCAATACCTGCGCGGCACGCGAGCGTTGGGCCGCGATCGCCCCGCGCACGATCCACCCGCCGACTCCCCGGTGCGGTGTGGTGCGCAGCAGCAGCGTGCCAGGCGACCCCATGAGCAGCAGCGGTGGCGCGGCGACGAGCAGGGTGATGAGCTGAAACACGAGCGCGGTGATGAGCTCGTCGGCGTAGTCGTTTACCAAAAGCCCGGTCGCAGCAAACCAGGCTGCACAACCGAGCACGAACGAGATCGTCGCGGGCACGCTCCACCGGCGGCCGCGCACCCAGAGCGAAATCGCGCCGGCGAGATAGGCGACCATGCAGAGCACGGCGAGCCACCCGAGCGGGGGCACGCGGGCGAGGTCGAGAACGAAGAGGTCTGCAATCTGCAGGGGTGCTGCTGGAGCGCTGCTCGTGAGGGTCACGGGTCGATGCGCCTTTCTCATGACGGGCGGCGAACCGCGGGGCAGAGTGGTTGGCGGCGCGGTCGCACGTCGGCGAAGGATCCGATCACTGCGATCATGGCTGAGCTCTGCACGGGTAGCGCGCCGCACACCCGTGCCTCCCGAGCGCGGGGTTCAGGTACGACTGATCGAGAGCAGCCGAAACAGCGGAAGGGCGCGAGCACGCGGATGCGCTATCGCCGCCTGAAGCAGCACGAGCGGGCCGCGCCGCAGGGAGGCCCAGGTGAGCGAAGCCTTGGCGGCGAGAATGGCCAGCGACACGAGCAGCACGAGCACGCACACCGCGCCGAAGCCGAGCGTCTGCTCACCGCCTGGGAGTTCAGGAGCGGCGGCTGGTGCCAGCAGAGACGGGGTTGCCTCGGTTGCCTGGCCTGGGGCCGACGCGGCGCCGCCAGCCCCGCTGCCAGCCCCGCTGCCCGGCGCGGGCTCGCCCACCTGGGCTACACCGCTCGTGGTCGCGGCGCTCACCGAAACAGCGGGTGTCGAGTCGGCCCCGTGCACGTGCGGGCCAAGCATCGCGAGTGCGAGAAACGACACGAAGGCGACGAGAAACAGCACGCCCCTCGCAGACACCGGTTGCACCCCGGCAACTCTAGCTCGCATCGTTCACCGCCTCACGTTCTCCCACAAAGTAGCACCGCGACGTTGGAGAAGAGCTGGGACTGGGCACCCCGCCTCGTTTCACCCCGGCAGAGAACTTTCTGCACGAAACGCGCGTTTTCGGCGCCCGATAACGCGCGTTACTCGCAGAAAGCTAGCGAGGGTGCGCCCCCTCCGCACCGGGGCCCGCGTTGTCGCGTGACTGCGCCAGCCACTCGAGGTTGACGTGCACCGCGATGTCGTCGACCGCGATCTCCTCACCCGACGCCGTTCGGGCAGCGACGGTCACCGGCTCTCCGGTCGCCCGATCGACGAGAGCGAGCGGGCCGCCGGCGTCTTGCAGGTGCGCGTTACCCCACTGCATGAGCGCAAACACGACGGGAAACAGGTCGCGGCCCATGCGCGTGAGCACATACTCGTGCCTGGTGCGCTGCCCCGGTTCACGGTAGGGCCGTTTGTCAAACACCCCAACTTCGACGAGCTGTTTGAGGCGGGCGGCGGCGACCGCATCGGTGACGCCAGTGCGGGCCGCGAAATCGTCAAAGCGGGTGGTGCCGTAGAACGCCTCGCGGAGCAGAATCATCGCGGTGCGCGAACCGACGGCTTCCATCGCCTTGCCAATCGAGCACTGCGCGGTGCTCCAGCTCGAGCGGTCGGCGAGCGGGCCAGACAGTGTGACGGTCATAGGCCAATTCTACCCCCTGGCTTGCGAAAACAAGAGTCAGCATCGTAGGGTCTAGCTATGGCATTCAATAGTCAGAGCGGCGACGTCGCCACGCGATCCACCATTGACAGTTTCTTGCGCACACCTCCCAACGGCGTGCGCCCCGCCCCTCCCGAGCTCTGGGGGTTCGGCGGGCTCCACGGCGGGCTCGCCATCGCAGCGATGGTCGACGCCATGGCGGCGAGTGCGGAGCCGACAGGGCAGACGGGGGCTGGCGCGCAGCGACTCCGCAGCGTCACCGGGCGGCTGCACCGCGCTGTTCGCGAGCCGTTTAGCGTCGCGGCCCAGACCGATGCGGCCACCCGCAGCACGCGCTCCGCAAGCGCACGGTTGTTCCCTTCGGCCGACGAGCAACCGGCGGCACAGACCGCGCCGGTGGCCCCGCTCGCCAGCGCCACCTCACTGTTCGGCAGTGACAGCCCGGCGCCGGCGCCGGCCTTCGCACCCCCGTTCCCCGATGTGCCCGCGTGGCACGCTGGGGGCCTGTTTAACCCGCCTCCCTCGTTTGTGCCGGTGAGCGAGTTTTACGAGCTGCGAGTCACGGGCACAAACCGCCCCTTCGCCGGCGGCACCGACCCGAGTCTCACGGCCTGGGTGCGCCTCACAGAAGACGACCAGCCGCCCGGCCAGTTGCGGCTGCTGTTTCTCGTCGACGCGCTCGCGCCATCGATCTCAGCTGTGCTCGACACCCCGCAGCCCGTTCCCACGATCGAGCTGAGCGTGCAGTTCTCCGGGAACCGCGCAGTCTCGCCCTGGGTGCTGGTCGACGCGCGCACGGCCGCTTCGGGCCCAGACGGCTGGGTGACCGAGACGATTCAAGTGTGGGGCGAAGACCGCGCGCACCTCGCCTCGGCAACTCAGCTCAGGCTCGTTCGCCCGCTGCCAGCGCCCTAAACGCACCCCCACCGCCGCTCACCCACGCCCCACGCCCCGCCACACACCACCCACCACCCACCACCCCAATTGAAAGGACAGCTCATGAGAGACGCAGTAATTGTCGAGGCCGTGCGCACCCCCGTCGGCAAGGGTCGCCCTGGCGGCGCGCTTGCGGGCGTGCACCCAGTCGACCTGCTCGCCCATTCCCTCGCCGCCCTCATCGAGCGCACGGGCGTTGACCCAGCGCTCGTCGACGACGTCATCGGCGGCGTCGTGAGCCAGGTCGGCGAGCAAGGCGGAAATCTCACTCGCCGTGCGGCGCTCGCCGCGGGCTTTCCCGAGACGGTTCCAGCGACCTCGATCGACAGACAGTGCGGCAGCAGTCAGCAGGCGGTGCACTTCGCAGCGCAGGGCGTGATCTCTGGAGCCTACGACATCGCGATCGCCGCCGGGGTCGAATCGATGAGCCGGGTGCCAATGGGGGCCTCGGTCGCAGGCACCCGCGATGTCAACGGCGTCGCGCTTTCGGAGCGCTACCCCGACGGCTTCATCGACCAGGGTTACTCCGCCGAGCTCATCGCGGCGCGCTGGGGCATTGCCCGAGAGCGCATGGACAGCTTCGCGATCAGCTCGCACGACAGGGCCGACGCCGCGACCCGCTCCGGCGCGTTCGACGCCGAGCTCGCCCCGCTCGCCGGGCTCACCCACGACGAGGGCATCCGCACCGGCAGCACGCTGGAGAAGCTCGCGACCCTCCCGCCCGCGTTCTATAACGAACAGATGGCCCAACGTTTCCCGCAGATCGAGTGGAATGTCACCGCCGCGTCTGCGAGCCAGATCAGCGACGGATCAGCCGCGCTCATGGTGACGACAAGCGAGATGGCCGCACGGCTCGGGCTCACACCCCTCGCGCGCGTGCACAGTTTCGCGGTTGCGGGCGCCGACCCGCTCTACATGCTCACCGCAGTGATGCCCGCGACCCAGAAGGTACTGCAGCGAGCAGGCCTGTCACTCGATGAGATCGACACCTTCGAGGTGAGCGAGGCCTTCGCACCCGTCGTGCTCGCCTGGGCGAAAGAGACCGGCGCCGACCTGACGCGCGTCAACGTGCGCGGCGGCGCGATCGCGCTGGGGCACCCGCTCGGCGCGAGCGGCGCACGCCTCATGACGACCCTCGTGCACACTCTGCGTGACACGGGCGGTCGCTATGGTCTGCAGACCATGTGTGAGGGCGGCGGCATGGCGAACGCGACGGTTCTCGAGCGGCTGGGTTAGCACCGTGCGGCCCGCACAGGCCGCACATGCCCCGCTGGCCACGCGGGCCCCACAAGCCACGCGGGCCCCACAAGCCACGCGGGCCCCACAGGCGGCACGAACCGCACAGGCGGCACGGGCCCCACAGGCGGCACGCCTACGGCGCCCCGGCAGCCCATGCCTCCCACAGCCGCGCGTACGGGCCGCCCGCGGCGCGCAGCGCCTCGGGCGGCCCGTCTTCGACGATGCTGCCGCAATCCATCACCAGCACGCGGTCGCACGATTCGGCCTGCGAGAGTCGGTGCGCGATCATCAGCACTGTTCGGCCGGTGCACGCGGCCCTGATCAGCCCGTCGAGCTCGCGCGCTTCTGCGGCGTCGACCCCGGCCGTCGCCTCGTCGAACACCATGACAGGGGCCTGCCGAAGGAGCGCGCGCCCGACGGCCAGCCGGTGCGAGAGCGCTCCGTCGGTGCGCGCGTCGCTGAGATCGAGCTGGGCCATCGCCCCGAGCCCGATACGCTCGGCTACATCGCGCACAGCACCCGCACCCGCTGCGGGGTTCGCGAGTTGCAGGTTCTCCGCCAGCGTGGCTTCGAAGACGTGAGGGTGTTGATCGACGACGGTGACAAGGCACGCAGCTGCGTCGCCCGGGAGCTGTGACGGGGCCCTGCCGAGCACCTCGACGCGACCCGAGGTGGGGGCCAGTTGGCCCGCGATCAACTTGGCAAGCGAGGTCTTCCCCGCGCCCGAGGCACCCACGATCGCGACGATTTGCCCCGGAGCGATCTCGACCGTCACGTCACGAATTACCGGCACTCCAGCAAGATCGAGCGTTGCGCGGCTGAGCGCCACTACCGGTTCCCCCGGCCCCCTGCGCGGCAGCTCGAGCGTCGAGCTCGGCTCGGCGCTCGCCGCGGCATCAACAACACCGACCACCCGTCGCAGCGCGGCGCTCGCTGCCAACAGGTCGTCGAACACGAGCAGCAGCCCGCTCATCGGAGCGAACAGCGCAAGCATCACGAGCAGCGCCGACGTCGCCTCACCGACGGTCGCCTGCCCGGCGGCCACGAGCGCGTGCCCGGTGAGCAGGAGCGCGACCGTGCCCAGCATTTCGGCGATGCCAAGCCGCAGAAAGAAACGACTCTGCACGATGCGAATACTCAGCGCGCAGCGCACAACGGCCCAAGATTTTCTGCTGAAGCGCCCCTGCACCCGGGCCGCAGACGCGTACGCACGAATTGTCTCTCGCGACCGCAGCGCCTCGTAGAGCCAGGCCGAGCGGCGGGCAACGGCGCCGCGCTCGGCGTCGTAGAGGCGCGGGGCACGCCGAAGATACGCGCGCACCGCACAGACATGCACGGGCACGACGACGAGCACGGCTGCGAGGAACGCCGGGTGCAGCGCGAAGAGCCCGGCAAGCGTCATCGCGATCGCTGCCGCGGAGCTCGCTAGGGCGGGAATCGGCCCGGCGATGGCCTCGCGGAGTGCGTCGACGTCGTCGCTGCCGCGCGAGGTGAGCTGCCCGGCAGACACGCCGTCGGAGATGCTTGCGGGGAGCCCAAGGGCCGCCGCGACCGCCCGCAGGCGAATGTCTGCGAGCACGGCCTCGAGACCGAAGGTGAGCACGACTGCTGCGGCCGCGCCGATGACCGCCGCAACGAGCAGCCCAGCCAGCGCGACCCCCGCGATCGCGAAAGCGGCACCGGCGTCGTCTCGCTCAACGGCGTCGACGAGTCGCCCGAGGGCGAGCGGAAAGATCAGCCCGGCCGCCGCCGCAACCACGAAGAGCAGCAGCGCCCCGAGCAGCCGCCACACAAGCGGTCGTACCCGAGAAAGCAGCCACCGCCTGGAGCGTGCCGCGGAGGCCAGGGGCAGCGAGGGGCTCACCGTAGCAGTCCTCGGTAGCTGGCGATGCCGAGAAGATCGTGGTGGGAGCCCCTGCTCACTGTGTGCTCTTCGAGCAGATGCACCTCGTCGGTCACCGCGAGCAGCGCGGGGGCGGTCGTGACGATGAGCACCGCCCGGCCGGCGGTCGCCGTGCGCAGGGCGTCGGCGATGAGGCGCTCAGTGACCGGGTCGACGGCCGAGGTGGGCTCGTGGAGCACCAGTACCGGCGCCGGCGATGCGAGCGCCGCTGCGAGCGCCGCGCGCTGGTGCTCGCCGCCCGAGTGCGGCGCTTCGACCGCTTGGGCGGCCAGCCGCGCTGCAGCGGGAGCGGGCGGCAACGAGGCTCCCGCGATCCGCCCTGATGCGACAACAAGTCGTGCCGCGAGCGCGTCAGACCGCAGCTTCGCCGCGTCGTCGCCGTCGAGCATGACCCGCACCGTGGTCTCGGTGTCGCACCGCCGAAGCTCATCAACGAGCGCACTCGCGAGGCTGGAGCCGGCGACGACGCCGACCAGTTGGCCGCGGTCGACCGCAATAACCTGGCGGGCGCGGTGACCGGCGTGCCCGCGCTCGCCAAGGCGAATCTCGAGCGCTGGCAGTGGTCGCGCACCCGCCGGCAGCGCAGCCGCCGGCAGCGCACCCGCCGGTAGGCCACCCGCCGGCAGCGCACCGACCCCGCCGACGCGCTCAGCCGGCTCCGGCCGCGCAGCCGGCTCCTGCATGAGCGCGAGCACCCGCGCGGCCGACGCGAGGGCGGCCAGCCACACCGCGGCCAGGTTGATCGAGAGCGCCTCGAGCGGGCCGATGACAAGCTGCACCAGACCAACAACAATCACGAGCTGCCCGATGGTGATCTCGCCGGCGAATGCGAGGCCCGCCGCAGCCACCGCGACCCCAACGACGAGCAGCGCCGAGAGCGCCCGAGACAGCGCGACAAACCGCTGCTCCGACGAGCGGGAGCGCTTGGTTGCGTCGAGCGCCTCGTCGTTCGCCGCGGCATAGCGCGCCAACGCCCAGTCGCGCGCCCCGAAGCCGCGCAGCGTCGCGGCCCCGGTGAGCGTGTCGGCGGCGACCGAGGTGACGCCCGCGATGCGCTCCTGCTCGTGCTCGGAGCGTTGCCTGAAGGGGCGACCGATGAGCTCCATCGTGAGCACGAGGGCGAGCCCACCCAGAAACACGGCGACACCGAGCGGCCACCAGATGAGGGTAAGGGCGATCGCCGCGTATCCGAGGGCGGCAATCTCCGCGACGGGGTACACGGTGATCAGCACCGCGCGGGAGAGCCTCGCCACGTCGGAGCCAGCGATCGAGAGCAGCTCACCCACGCCCCTCGCACCCGCGATACCCGTGGGCGCAAGCACCCGGCCTACGACGGCCAGCCGGAGCCTGTGCTGCACGCTTTCAACTGCCCGCAGCCCGAGCCGCGAGCCGAACTGTGCCGCGAGCACCAGCACGAGAAAGTCGGCGACGAGTAGGCACGCCCACCCGAGGGTGCTCCCGAAGTCGCGCGCAGCGATGCCGTGATCGATCGCGAGGCCGATGATCACCGGCACGGTGAACTCCGCGACCTGTTGCACGACCATGAGCGCCGCGGCACCAGCGCCAAGGCGCGGAGCCGCGGCGAGCGCGCGGAGCACGAGCGCACGCGGGTTGCGCGCACCCGCGATGCGCAGCGCGACGGGCGTCATGCCGCGGCGAGGGTCAAGAGCAGCTCGCCCCATCCAATCGCCCGCGCCACCGACCGCAGCCCGGCAGCTTCGACGACCGCCTCGAGCTCGGCGCGCGTTCGCAGCCCAACCCCGTTGACGCAGAGCGCGAGCAGGTCGTCGCCCGCATCGTGATCGTCGATTTCGTCGATGCCGAGCAGGGTTTCGAACACCAGCAGTCGCCCGCTGGAGGCCGCTGCGCCCCGCAGCAGGTGCGCCGCGTCGGCGTCTGGGAGGTCTCGCAGCGCGCCGACGAGCAGCGTTGTGCCGTCAGTGTTGGGCCACGAGTCGAGCCCGGTCCCGTGGATGACCTCGACGCGGTCGCGCAGCGCCTCTGGCAGCACGGCGAGCTGCGCCGACACCCGCGACGGGCGTTCGAGCAGCGTCACCCGAAGCGCCGCGTCGCTTGCGAGCGGCCCGGCAAGCACCGCGAGCGCCCCGTCGCCAGCCACGGTGACGTGCTCTCCGGCGGCAAAACTCACCTCGGCTGAACCGAACGATGAGGCGACGTAGCTGAGGTCGTCGGCCTCGCTCGCGACGATGGCCGTGTCGAGGGCTTCGTCGTCACGCCGCGTGACTGCGCGGCCGCCGCCGACTGGCTGACCGGTGCGCACGACGTCGAGCAGCGAACCAAGCGCAAGCTGTTCGCGGGCGCGGGGGTCAGCAAGGTCGAGCCCGCCGGTCTCGCTCTCGTCGTCGAGCGCGCCGCCCGCCCTGGTGAGCGCCCAACCGCCGTCGCGCTCTTCGAGTAGCTCGATCGTCGCGAGATAGCGCAGGAGTCGGGCGAGCGCGGGGCCGTGCGCGCCGAGGGCCTCGGCGAGTTCAGTCGTCGACCGCGGGCCGCCGCGCAGCGCCGGCCCGATTCCCAGGGTGATGGCCGCGCGCAGCGCGAACGGCGGCACGAGGTCGCCGAGGTGGTGCAGGTCTGCGTGTTCGTCGTCGTCGATGTCGGCGTCGAGGTCGTCGCCGACCGGTGCGCGCCAGTACCCGGTGACCTCGACCCGCTCGCGATCGAGCTCCCGCTCTTTGCGCAAATAGGTGCGGATCGGGCGCAGCACCCCCGTCTCCCCCGCAAACCAGCAGAACGGGTCGCCGTCGCGCCATGGCTCCGCGAGCACCGCGTCGATGAGCGCGGTCGAGCGGGCGGCCGGTACGCCCGCTCGATGCAGCCAGCGCACCTCCATGCCGGGCGGGTGGTCGATCTCGAACTCGCTTGCGGCGTCGTCGACCTCGAGCAGCGCCACTCCCCTCGCGTCGCGCGGCATGGTTTCGAGCCAGCGGGCGAGCGCGGGGATCGCGGTGTCGTCGCCGCCGATGAACAGCCAGTCGGCGCCCTCGGGTTCGAGCCACGCCATCTTCGGGCCGGCGATGTGGATCTCGGCTCCCGGGGCCACCGTCTCTGCCCAGTCGGTGGCGACGCCGCGCGCGTGCCTGGCGAAGTCGAGGGTGAGCACTCCGGCCGCCGCATCGAAGTCGCGCACCGTGTAGGTGCGCGACTCCGCGCGCGGGTCGCGCGGCCAGTCGATGAACCGGTCTCGCTGCACGGGCAGGCTGAGCTTGCCGGTGTCGGGGTCGGGGTAGAACACCTTGAGTTCGTCATCAAAGCCGTCGGAGGCGAACGGGGGCAGCGTGAAGCCGTCGCGTTCGCCGCCCAAGAGCTCCGCACCCTCGAGTTCGACGCGGCGCATCCCGGCGCTCACGTCGTAGACGCGGCGCACGGTGAGCTTGCGCAGACTGATCGGGTAGGTGAGCTGGGGCCGAATACTCTTCGCCATGTCGCGCCTTCCGTTACTTGATGACGCCCTCGAGCTGCCCGACCATCCGGTCGAGCACCCACGGCTGGCTGAGCGGGGTCGGGTAGGCCAGTGGCGAGGCAACGTCGTCGCCGAGGATGCCGTAGCGGCCGTCCTTCACCGCGGGCAGCTGCTGGAAGAGCGCGTTGCCCTCGAGTGCTGACTGCGTGAGGATGCCCTCGTTGCCGAACGGGTAGCCGACGAGCAGCACGTCGGCGTCGAGCATGTCGATGTTCTCGATGCTCACCGCGTTGTTCGCATCGGTGAACTTGGATGCCTGTTCGGGGAGCACGAAGCCGAGCTCGGTGAAGAAGCTCACGTCGCTGCCCTCGTAGGTGACGTAGCTGATCTGCGACGGGTGCATCACCGCGTAGGTGAGCGAGGTGCCCTGCCACTCGGGGTGCGCGGTCGCCGCGTCGGTAAAGGCCTGCTCGACGTCTGCGACGACCTGCTCGGCGCGATCCTCGAGCCCGAGGGCCTTGCCAGCGAGCAGGGTCCGGTCTGCCCAGGTGAGGTCGGTGAGCTCCTGCCCCTTGCCCCAGGTGACCACGGGAGCAATCTCTGCGAGCTTGTCGTAGTCGTCATCGAGCGTCCACCCGCTCGTTGCGAGGATCACATCGGGGTCAGCCGCGGCGATGGCGATGAAGTCGGTGCCGTCGGTCGAGTCGTAGGTGTCGAGCGTGATGCCGTCGGCCGCGAGCGCCTCCTCGGTCCACGCCTCGAAGTCGTTGCCCGCATACTGCGGGGTGATGATCGGTTCGACCCCGAGCGCGAGCGCGATGTCAAGGTCGACCGAGGAAACGACGGCGACGGACTTCGGCTGCGCGTCGATCTCGGTGGTGCCCCAGGGGGTTTCGAGCGCGAGCGGGAACCCGCCAGCGGTCTCAGCGCCGGCACCGGCGGTGTCTGCCGCATCGGTCGCGCCGCAGCCCGCGAGCAGGCCCGCGGTGATGATCGCCGCGGTCACTGCCGCGGCCCGTCGCATCTTCGTCTTCATCGTGTGTCCTCTTTCGTTCGAACATCTTGGGGTTGCGGGGCTCGCTCGCGGGAGATCTTTCCGCGAGGCAGAATCAGCGGAGACCCGGTGTCTGGGTCGTGGATCACGCGGCAGGCAAGCCCGAAAACTTCGGCGACGAAGGCCTCGGTGACGACGTCGCTCGGGTTGCCAACGGCCGCGATCTCGCCCTGCTTGAGGGCCACGATCTGGTCGGAGTACGCTGCGGCCTGTTCGAGGTCGTGCAGCACGAGCAGCACGGTCTTGCCGTGATCGTGTCTGAGGCTCGACAGCAACTCAAGTACCTCGATCTGGTGGGCGATGTCGAGGAACGTTGTCGGTTCGTCGAGCAGCAGGATCGGGGTTGTCGGTTCGTCGAGCAGCAGGATCGGGGTTGACTGCGCAAGCACCATCGCGATCCAGGCGCGCTGGCGCTGGCCTCCCGAGAGCGAGTCGACGGGGCGCAGCGCGAACTCGGCGGTGCCGGTGAGCTCGAGCGCCTCGGCCACGGCATCGGTGTCTCCTGCCGCACCGCGACCGAGCGACCTGCCGTGCGGGTGGCGGCCGCGCCGCACGAGGTCGGCCACGGTGATGCCCTCTGGCGCGAGGGGTGACTGCGGGAGCAGACCGAGCTTGCGCGCGACGGCGCGGGTCGGCATGCGATGAATGTCTTCGCCGTCGAGCGCGACGGTGCCGGCCGTGAGCGGTTGTACCCTTCCGAGCGCTTTGAGCAGCGTCGACTTGCCGCTGCCGTTCGGGCCGATGAGCGTCGTGATGCGGCCACCCGGAACGGTCACGCTGAGCTCGGTCAGCACCTCCTGCCCGGAGTACCCGACAGAGATCCCGTCGCCGTGGAGGGCTGGAATGTCGGGGGTCATACGGTGGCCTTCTTTCGAACGAGGAGGGCGATGAGCACGGGAGCGCCAAAGAGCGCGGTGATGGCGCCCGTTGGCACGGGGCTGATGAGCGGCAGCGTCTGCGCCGCGATATCGGTTGCGCCGAGGAGCGTCGCGCCGACGAGGGCAGCGACGATCGGCGCGTCTGGCACCCGCAGCAGCCTCGTGGCGATGGGGCCCGCGACGAGCGCGACGAAGGCGATCGGGCCGGTGACCGAGGTCACCACGGCCGCGAGGAGCGTCGCGAGCAGCAGCGCGGCCAACCGCACGATGGGAACGCGCACCCCGATTCCGACGGCGAGTTCGTCGCCGAGCGCGAGGTCGCTGAGCGGGCGGCGAATCATCACGACGAGCGCGAGCCCGATTACGAGCGTCGCCCCGAGCAGTGCAACGCCTGACTGGTTCGCCCCGTTGAGCGATCCAATCAGCCAGCGCATCGCCCGCTGCGTGCTGACCTCGTCGAGCCTCGTCACGACGAACGTGACGATTGCGCTCGCGCACGCGCCCACTCCGATGCCGATGAGGATGAGCCGGTAACTCTGCACCCCGCCGCGCCAACTCAGCCCGTAGACGATGAGGGAGACGGCGAGCGCCCCGAGCATCGCGCCACCCTGCACGCCGATTCCCGTCGCACCGAAGCCTGCGATCACGATCATCGCCCCGGCTCCGGCGCCGGAGGAGATTCCGATGATGTCGGGGGTGGCGAGGGGGTTGCCGAACAGCCGCTGCGCGAGTGCGCCCGACAGCCCGAAGAGCGCGCCGCCGAGCAGCGCGGTCAGGCCGCGCGGCAGGTTCGTGCGCCGCACCACATAGTCGGCGAGACCGTCGCGCTGCCCGAGCGCAGCGGGCACCACGTCTCGCGCGGGGATCAGCGCGTCGCCGGTGAGGTAGAGCTGCGCGACCAGCAGCCCGAGCGCGATCAGCAGGAACCCGCAGATGACGATCGCGTGGCGCCGACGCGTGGTTCGCGCCCGCGCTCGAATGCGTGCCGCGGTTGCGCGGATCGCGTCGCGCTGGATGTGGCCCGTGTGTTCGGTATGCACAGTCACGATGAACTCCGCACTCTGCGGCGGGCGAGATAGACAAAGAACGGGGTGCCAACAACTGCGGTCATGATGCCCACCTCGAGTTCGCCGCGGCCAGGTACGAGGCGCGCCGCGACATCCGCCGCAGTGAGCAGCAGCGCCCCGGTGAGCATCGAGTACGGCAACACCCAGCGGTGTTCGGTGCCGACAATGAGCCTGGCAAGGTGGGCGGCGACGAGCCCGACGAACGCGACGGGGCCGACGGCGGCCGTCGCCGTCGCGGCGAGCAGCACGCCGATGCCCGCTGCCCACAGTCGTGTCCTTCCCACCCGCACCCCGAGCCCAGCCGCGACGTCGTCACCGAGGGCGAGCGCGTCGAGGGACCTCCCGAGGGTGAGCACGAGCAGCAGCCCAGCGACGGCGAACGGGAGGAGTTCTCCGATCACCGATCCACGCCCGACGAGCGACCCGACTGACCACGAACGCAGGCTCGAGTACACGGCCTCGTCGCGCACCGTCAGGAGCGTCACGAGGCTCATGAGCAGCGCCGCGACTGCTGCGCCGGCGATGACCAGAGAGATCTCGCGGGATGCCGACGTGGTCGCCCGGCTGATGAGGGCAACTGCTATGGCCGCAACGCCGGCCCCGGCAAGGGCAAACCAGAAATAGCCGCGCGGCTCGTGCACGCCCACAATGACGATGCCGATCACCACGGCCGCGGCAGCGCCGGCCTCGACGCCCAGAATTCCGGGGTCGGCCAGCGGGTTGCGCGTCACGGCCTGCATGATCGCACCCGACGCCCCAAGGCACGCCCCGACGAGCAGCCCGAGCAGCACGCGCGGGAGCCGCTCGGTGACCACAACGAGCCCGTCGTAGTGGTCTGCGGGAAGCTCCCCGAGAAGTGCCGCGACGACGGTGCCCGGCGCGATCTCGCGGGCACCGAGGGCGAGCCCCGCAAGCACCGTCGCTGCGAGCACGACGACCAGCGCAAGCAGTCCGAGGCCGCGCCACGCAATCGGCGAGCGGCGCGTGGCGCCATGGCTGTTCCCCCGTGTGTGGGACGTCGTCACTCGGCGCCCCTTTCCTCGTTCACAGCGCGATCAATTGACCTACGCTGTAAGCTTAGGCAAACCTAAGTCTGATGTATCCCACTCAACGTTCAAGGTCTCACATGCAGCGCCCAAATCTCTCTTCAGCACCGGCGACACCGGCGACACCGGCGACAACGGCAGCACCGGCGACCCCGGCGGTACCGACCCACCGCTCAGACGACGAGCTCGACTGGTGGGGCCATGACCCGCACAGCCACGACGAAGCACAGCTGCTCTACGCAGCGAGCGGCTCCTGCACCGTCGATGCGGGTGGCAGGCGCTTCACCGTCGACCATCGCACCGCGGTGTGGATCGCGCCGCACGCGGTGCACAGCGCCCGGTTCGACGACGAGTTCGTGCCGGTGAGCATTCTGCCCGCGCCGCACCGCCTCGACGGCGGCGAGGCCTGCGCGATCGCGGTCGACGCCCCACTGCGCACCCTGCTGCTGCGCTCGGCCCGGGTGAGCGATTTCGCCGCGCTGGGCCAGCTCTCGGAACGCCTGCGCGGCGCCCCGCGCATCGATGCGCATGCGCCCGAGGTTGCACTGCCGCGCGGCCCCCTCACCGGCCCGATCGTCGCGGCCTTCGTAGCAGACCCGTCGCTCGACACCACGCTCGACGAGTGGGCCGCGACGCTGCACTGCAGCGTCACCAGCCTGCGGCGCGCGTTTCTCACGGAGACCGGGGTGAGCTTCACCGAGTGGCGCACAAGGTTCCGCGTCGAACGCGCGCTCCCGCTTCTCGCAGACGGCGCGCAGGTGAGCCTCGTCGCCGCGCGCGTCGGCATGACCCACAACGGGTTCACCAATGCGTTTCGCCGCACGCTCGGGCATACCCCGGTCGCCTACCGCGCCGCCTAGCCTCGCGCGCCGCTCCCCACGGCCCGCCCAGCGGCAGGCTCGCGGGGCCCGGCGCTCGGTTCCCGCGGCTCACTCGCCGATCGGGATCCACGCCGCAAACACCGTGCCATCTTCTTGACTGAGCCAGGCCTCCCCGCCGAGCACGCGCGCGTTCTCGCGCACGATCGCGAGCCCAAGGCCACTGCTTTCGCTGTTCGCACGGGCGGCACTGGCCTTGTAAAAGCGGTGAAACACGTGGTCGGCGTGCTCGGGCGGCACCCCAGCGCCAGAGTCGGCGACCGCGAGCGTCAGCCGGCCGTCTGCCACCCACACCCCGACATCGACCGGGGGCTCACCGTGGCGCAGCGCGTTCGTCACGAGGTTCGAGAGAATGAGCCGAACGCGCAGCGCATCGGTGCGCACAACCGGTTCGCCGAAGAACTGCACGTTCACGTCGCCCCACTCCCGAATCTCGGTGAGTTCACGCCAGAGTTCCGTGAGGTCGACCGTGGCCGTCACGACCTCGCTCTTGCCTGAGTCGAAGCGCGACATTTCGAGAATGTCGCTGGTGAGCGCGGCGAGATGCGCCGCGCTCTTCGCCGCAATCTCGCCGGCCTCGCGCCGATTGCTCGCCGAGGCGGCCTCGGTGTCGGCGAGAATGTCTGACACCGCAACGAGTGTGGCGAGCGGCGTGCGCAGCTCGTGGGCGACGTCGGCGACGAGCTGCCTGGCCGTCGCCTCGCTCTGCTCGAGCTGGCGCATCGTGGTGTCGAGGCGCGCCTCCGAGCCGCGCATCGAGTCGAGCACGGCGTCGACGTCGGGGTACCCGGTGTCGACGATCTCGTCGCGCTCGCGCTCGCCGATACGGTCGGCGGCGGCGGCGAGCGTTTCGAGCGGCCTGCCGAGCTGGCGCCCGATCACGAGGCCGATCACGGCAGCGGCGCCGACAAAGAACGCGCCGAGCACCGCGCCGAGGTTCACGAGTCTGTCGATCTCATTTTGCTGAGATTGCATGTCGAACACCCCGAAGACGGCGATCTCGTCGCCGGCGTTATTCGACGCTCGCACCGTCATTCCCGCGATGAATTCGAGGTTGCGATAGCGGGTGGTTCGCTCGTACGCGGTGACGGATTCGCGGCTGTCGAGCGTCTCGATCAGGTACACCGGCACCTCTTCAAGCGGCAGCGTGCCCCCGACGGCCCCGGTGCGCAGGTTCAGCATCACCGTGGGCACGGAGAACGACTCCGCGAGAAACTGCAGTTCGCTCGCCGACGGGCGCACCGGCATCTGCGTCGCTGCCGCGGTCGCTTCGAAACGCAGCACCTCGTAGATCGCGGCCTGCTTCGACTCGAGAATAATGGTGCGGGCGTTCCACACGAGCGCCCCCGCGGTCGTCGCGGCAACGCCAACCGCCACCGCGACGAGCGTCAGCGTAATTCGAGTGCGCAGGCTTGGCCGCCACCGTGCGCGCATCATCCGAGCCGATACCCGAACCCGCGAACCGTGTGCAGCAGCTGCGGGTCAGCCGGATCCTGCTCAATTTTCACGCGTAGCCGCTGCACGGCAGCGTTCACGAGCCGCAGGTCGCCGGCAGCCGCGGTGCCCCACGCGCGCTCGAGCAGCTGCTCCCGGCTGAGCACCTGCCCCTGGTGTTCGAGCAGCACGACGAGCAGGCGCAGCTCGTTTGGAGAGAGCTCGAGTTGCTCGTCGCCGCGGGTGACGACGAGCGACCCGAGATCAACACGAAGGTCGCCGAACGACAGCGAGTTTGCCGGCGGCTCGGCGGGGCCGAGCCCCGATTGCCTGCTCCGCATCACCGCGCGAATGCGCGCCTCGAGCACGCCGGGCGAAACGGGCTTCACGACGTAGTCGTCTGCGCCCGAGTCGAGCCCGCCGATGACATCGCCGTCGTCGTCGCGCGCGGTCAGCATGATGATCGGCACATCAGACTCCTGCCTGATGTGCCTGCACACGCTGAACCCGTCGATGTCTGGCAGCATGAGGTCGAGCAGCACGACATCTGGCCGGTCGGCGAGCGCTGCGTGCGCCCCGGCTGCGCCGGTTGCCGCCGTCTGCACCTCGTGCCCGCGCTGGCTCAGCGCGAGCCGGTAGGCCTGCGCGAGCTCGGCGTTGTCTTCGACCACCAGAATCTTCAGCATTGCCCTCCCTAGCTTGCCCGTGTGCGGCCCGCGCGCGCCGCATCCACGAGCATAGACGCAAGCTCCGCGAACGATACTCCGTCTACAGCAAACATACGCGGCACCTGCGAGTGCTCCGTCATTCCCGGCATCGTGTTGATCTCGTTGAAGACAACCTCATCGCCGCGCACAAAGAAGTCGACCCGCGCAACACCGGCGCACCCCAGCGCCTCGTAGATCGCCCGCGCGGCGACACGAAGCCGCTCCCCCACCGCGCCCGTCACCGCGGCCGGCACCGAGAAGTTCGGCGTCGCGTCGTACTTCAGCGCCGTGTCGAAGAGCTGCTGTGTGTCCTTGACGATTTCGAGGGGCGGCGCGATGTAGAGCTCACCGCTCGCGCGGCGCAGCACCGCAACATCGATCTCGCGCCCCGTGATGTATTCCTCGACGAGCACCCGGTCATCGTACTGTTTCGCGGCCGCGATGGCCGGGGCGAGATCTGCCCGCCGATCCACCCGCGCGGCACCGTAGCTCGACCCCGAGGCGACCGGCTTCACCACGACCGGGAGCGGCACGTCGGCGGGGTCGCCGTACTCGTTCGCACCGTCGATGAGCGCGCCCGCTGCGGTCGCGATGCCGAGCCTGTCGGCGATGAGCTTCGACGCCCATTTGTCCATCGCGAGCGCGCCGGCGCGCACCCCAGACCCGACGTAGGCCACCCCGATCGTCTCGAGCAGCCCGGCGAAGGTGCCGTCTTCCGCAAGCTCACCGTGCAGGGCGGGGAACACGACGTCGCTCGCGCGCATCGCCCTGATCGCGTCGCCGTGGCCGAGTGGCTCGCCGGCGACGGTCTGCCAGCTGCCGTCGCGGCCAACCGTGAGGCCAGTGACCTCGTAGCCGCCGTCCCTAAGCGCGGCGCGCACCGCCGCAGCCGACCCGAGCGACACGTCGTGCTCCGCGTTCTGGCCGCCGCCCACTACCAATACCTGCGTGCGCTGATTCATCGAGCCCACCTTTCATCGTAAGACCGCAGCACCCTGCTGTTTCGTACTCCCAATCGGGTCACGATCTCGTGTTCGATCGTGCCCGACCACTCCGCCCAGTCGCGCATCGTCGGCTCGTGCCGAGTTCCCGGCCCCATGAGCACCGCGATGTCGCCGAGCTCGACCGCGTCGTTACCGACGTCGACCACTACCTGGTCCATTGAGATTCTCCCAACGATCGGGTAACGGCGGCCGCGAATCGCGACCTGGGCGTGCTCCTGGGCGGCTCGCGGCAGCCCGTCGCCGTAGCCAATCGGCAGCACGGCGAGCGTCGTCGCCCGCGCGGTCGTGTGGTCGTGACCGTAGCCGATGCCGGTGTTCGCGGCGACCCGGCGCAGGTGCGCGACGGGCGCCGTCAGGGTAAGCGCTGGAGTGAGGGCCGCGATGCCCGCGGGGTCGATTCCGTAGAGCCCCGCGCCGACCCGGCTCAGCGTGAAACGGGAGTCGGGCCGGTGCAGCGCCCCAGCGGTGGCGGCGAGGTGCAGCTCGCTCGGGGTCAGGCCGCGGCGGTGTGCGACCCGCACGCCGTTTACGAAGCGCAGCCGTTCAACGTCGTTCTGCCTGCTCGCAGGCGTTTCGGCGCTCGACAGGTGCCCCATGATGCCGACGACGCGTACCCGCCCCGCAGTCTCGAGCGCCGCGGCGGCGACGCACAGCGCCGACCAGCTCTCGGCTGGCGCGCCCTCGCGCGACATTCCGATGTCGAGATGCAGGTGCAGCCTGGCGGTGCCCCCGGCCCGTTCGGCCGCCGAGGCAACCGCATACAGCTGCTCGAAGCTTGTCACTGCCACGTCGATGCCGGCTCCGATCGCGTCCTCCCAATCGGCGTCAACGGGGTTGAGCCAGCTGAGCATCGGCGCGGCGATGCCTCGCTCGCGCAGCCGCATGGCCTCTGGGATAGTCGCCACTCCGACCCACGTCGCACCGTTCGCGAGGGCGATCTCGGCCACATCACCGTGGCCGAAGCCGTCGGCCTTCACCACCGCCATGACCGGGGTGCCCGTCGCGTGGGCGAAGTGGCGCACGTTTCTCGCGATCGCGCGCCGATCGACGTAGAGCTCGGCGAGCCGGTGCGCGGCCGGCGGCGGGGCTGGCAGCACGGCCGGCACCGCGGCCTGCGCCGCTACTTGCGCAGACGCGTGCGCAGCTGCCGCGGTCACTGCGCCTCGCTCGCGTCAGCGAGCATCGCGGGGCATTCCCCGCCCGGGGTGGTCGCGAGCTCGAAGTGCCAGCTCTCGTTCGCGAACGTGCGGCAGAGCCCGTACGCGTTACCGTACTGTTCGAGCCACAGTGCCGGGTCAACGCGGGCGATGTCAATGGCTTCGCCCGTGACGTGCTTCGACGCCTGCGGGGTGCTCACGAACTCGCGCGCCGCCTCTTCGCTGCCGTAATCGGCAATGGCGTTGCTCAGCAGGCTCGCCTGATAGTCGGCGCTGCGCCAGCCCGAGGTGAGCTCGATCGAGACGCCTTCGGCCTCGGCGTCGCTCGCCGCCGCCTGAATCGCATCGCGCAGCGCGGGGTCAAGCCTCGCGACCGCGGGGTGCTCGATGGAAAACGGCGAGATCGGGTCGTTGAGGTCGATCGCTCCGGTCTCGCCGTCTGCCGGATATGCGTCAGCTGTCGTAGGCGAGTTCGCCCCCGCGCCGCTGCCGTCGAATGGCATGCCGGTTGCCGACGTCACCAGCGCGATCACCATCACTACTGCGATGCTCGCGGCGGCAAGCACCGCGACAATAATCGCGGCGATGCGCCGCCGCATCACCACGGCCGATGTCTTGGGGAAGCCGTACCGCTCTGGCGACACGTAAGTCTCTCGGGGTTGCCTGGTCACGATGTGCGCTCCTTCCACCCAGCAGGGCTGGTCGCGAGCCCGCTGTGGGCCGCGCTACGCACCACTCTCCCGCCCGCGCATCAGCGCTCTGGCACGGGCAGGTTCTGTTCGGCGACGAGAGGCTGGGAGTTTGCTGCGAGCGTTAGAACCGTTCGTCGAGCAGCGCCGGCAGCGTGAGGTCACGCACGAACGAGGCCGGTGAGAGCTCGAGGAGCGTCTGCACGACGCGCACCACGTCGTGCACGGGAATGAGCGTGCCGCCGCCGCGCTCGGCCGCGGTCGCCACAGGGGTGTCGAGACCGTCTTCGGTGTTCAGATACCCGAGCTGTAGCGTCGTCACGGCGAGCCGATCGGCGCGGTACCCCTCGCGCAACGCGTCTGCGATGCCG
Source organism: Leucobacter albus (assembly GCF_039528015.1). Lineage (NCBI taxonomy): Bacteria > Bacillati > Actinomycetota > Actinomycetes > Micrococcales > Microbacteriaceae > Leucobacter > Leucobacter albus. The sequence continues at coordinate 145,775 of NZ_BAAAKZ010000010.1, forward strand.
TGAAGCGCGTGCTTCGACGCCCCAAAGGCGACCTCGGGGCGGCCGCTGCCCCGAAGCCCAGAGGTCGACCCGGTGATGATGATGCGCGGCCGCGCGCTGGCGAGCAGCGTCGGCAGGAGCCGCCGCAGCACGACGATCGCCGCCGTCACGTTGGTCGCGATCATCGCCTCGATCTCGTCGTCGGCGGCCGTGTCTGCGCCGGCGCCTGAGCCCGCACCTGCACCCGCACCTGCACCCGCACCCGCACCCGCACCCGCACCCGCACCCGCACCCGCACCCGCACCCGCGAGGAAGTCGTAGTCAGGGCTGAACGCCGTGCGCTCCCACACACCGACGTTCCAGATGACGGTGCTGAGATCGTTCGGCACGGCGGCCGCAATGATCCCCGCCGCTTCCGCGGGGCGCGACAGATCCGCCGCGATCCACCCGGGTGCTCCCTCCGGCACTCTCCGAGCCACCCCGACAACCGCGTGCCCCGCCGCCGTGAGCCCGTCAGCGAAGGCCCGGCCGAGCCCGCGACTCGCCCCCACGATCAACACCGTCATGCTGCACTCCTTTCAACGCGATGCGAGCGGGCCCGCACCAATACACGACTGGGCGCGGCCACCTCGTGAGTGACCGCGCCCAGGCAAACAGGGTGTGTTACTTCTGCACCGCAGCGAAGCGACGCGCGACGTCGTCCCAGTTCACGAGGTTCCAGAACGCCTTCACGTAGTCGGCGCGCACGTTCTCGTAATCGAGGTAGTACGCGTGCTCCCACACGTCGAGCTGCAAGAGCGGGGTCACACCGAGCGGCGCATTGCCCTGCTGATCGAACAGCTGGAAGATGACGGGGCGCTTGCCGAGCTCATCCCACGCGAGCACCGACCAGCCCGAACCCTGCACGCCCATCGCGGTCGCCGTGAAGTGCGCACGGAACTGCTCGAGCGAACCGAAGTGCGTGCCGAGCGACTCGAGCAGCTCACCCTCGGGGTCGCCGCCACCGTTCGGCGACAGGTTCTCCCAGAAGATGCTGTGGTTGATGTGACCGCCAAGGTTGAAGGCGAGATCCTTCTCGAGCTTGTTCACGTTCGCAAGGTTGCCGCTCTCGCGCGCCTCAGCGAGCTGCTCGAGCGCGGTGTTCGCGCCCGTCACGTACGCCTGGTGATGCTTCGAGTGGTGCAGCTCCATGATGCGGCCCGAAATGTGCGGCGCGAGCGCGCTGTAGTCGTAGGGCAGGTCGGGAAGAGTGTAGGTGGACATTGGGTGTTCCTTTCGTTGAATCTGTGGTGGGTCGGGGCGACCGGCTGCCGTGCGGGGTAGCCCGCAGCTAGAGCCGCTCGCCGAGTCTGGTGAAGGCACGATCGCGGTAGACCATCGGCGCGCTCGCCGCAGGGTCCGCGCTTCCGGTGTGGATCTCGAGCACCTCGGCGACCACGAGCATCGAGTCGCCGACGGGGATCTGCTGGAGCGTGCGTGCGCGAAGCGCCGAGCGGGCGCTCCGAAGGTGGGGCTCCCCGGTCGGGAGCGCGCCCCACCCCTGCTCCGGGGTGAAGCGCTCGCCGCCCGAGACCGCGAACTCCTGCGCGACGCCGGCGTGATCGGCGTCGAGCAGGTGCACGAGGAACGTGTCGGCTGCGAGGATGAGGCCGGCGCTTCCCGTCGTGCGCGTCACGGAGAACACGAGGGCGGCTGGGTCCACCGCGACCGAGGCGACGCTCGAGGCGGTGAGGCCGACGGGCCCCTCCGGGGTTGCCGCCGTGATGAGCGCGACGCCCGCCGGGTGGTACCTGAATGCTGCTTTGAACTGGGTTGCAAGATCCGTTGCAAGATCCGCTGCAAGGCTGGTCGTCTGGCTCATCTTGTGCGCTCCATCTCTCGTGCGTGGGTCAGCAGCTCATCGCGATCCACAATCTTCGTGCGCTCGCGGCCGCGCTCGGCGCCGAGGTTTCGCTCCGCTTCGTCGATGCGCAGCCACCCCTCCCAGCCGACCTTGTCGCCGAGGCGTTCGCACAGCGCGTCGGCCGCGCCCGCCGGGGCCTGGGCGCCGCGATCGGCTAGATCCGCGAGATCGGCGAGCAGGCTGTCGATGGCCTCGGCGGCGTCTGACTTCGTCGAGCCGATGAGGCCGACGGGGCCGCGGCGGATCCAGCCCGTCGCGTACAGCCCCGCGATGTGCTCGCCGGACTCGTCGAGCACCCGGCCGGCGCTGTCGGGGATCGTGCCGCTCGCGTCATCGAACGGCACCCCGGGCACCGGCGTTGAGCGGTAGCCGATCGTGCGGTACACCGCCCCAACGTGGTGCGTGACGGTCTCTCCCGTGCCCGTGATGCGGCCGAGTTCGTCGGGCTGGGTGCGCTCCATCTCGATCGCAGACACCCTGCCCTCGCCGAGAATCCGAGCCGGCTGCTGGTAGAAGTGCAGGTGTACGCGGCGCGACGCCGTGCGCTCGGCCGGGTCGATGTTCGCCCACTCGGTGAGCGTGCGCACGATGATCTTGCGCTGGTTGAACTGCGCGACCATTCGCTCGGCGTGCTCATCGAGTTCGAGGTCTGCCGGGTCGACGATCACGTCGACATCCTCGCGGGCGCCGAGCTCGCGCAGCTCCATCGGCGAGAACCGCACATCCGCGGGCCCGCGGCGAATGAGCAGGTGCAGGTCGCGCACCGGGCTCTGCTGGAAGCCGGCCTCGACGTGGTCCGGAATGTCTGTCTGCTCGAGCTGTCGGGGGTGCGTGATGAGCATGCGGGCGACGTCGAGCGCGACGTTGCCCGCACCGATCACCGCGACCGATTCAGCGGTGAGCGGCCACTCCGTTGCCGCATCGGGGTGGCCGTCGTACCAGGCGACGAAGTCTGCGCCGCCGAACGAGCCGGGCAGGTCTGCGCCAGGGATGTTGAGGTCGACGTCACGGTCGGCGCCGGTGGCGATGACGACGGCGTCGTAGGCCTGACGCAGCTCGTCGATCGACACGTCGGCGCCAGTCTCGACGTCACCGATCTCGACGTTGCAGACGAGGCGGATCCGCGGGTTTTCGAGCACGTCGTGCAGCGCGTCTTGAATCTTCTTGATGCGCGGGTGGTCGGGCGAGACGCCGTAGCGCACGAGCCCATACGGGGCGGGGAGCTTCTCGAACAGGTCGATGCGTACGTGTTCGTCGCGGCTTTGGAGGATGTCTGCGGCGTAGATGCCAGCGGGCCCCGCTCCGATGATCGCGACGGTACGGTTCGATGTCATGCCAGTGCACTCTCCTGTGGTGGTAGGGCTGCGATGAATGGGTGGTCCCCGGGAATGGGGCCGGTGCGGGCCGCGCCGCCCGGGGCGCCGACGGCGTCAAAGAACTCGACGTTTGCGCCGTAGTACTCCTGCCACTCGCCTGGCAGGTCGTCTTCGTAGTAGATGGCCTCGACCGGGCACACGGGTTCGCACGCGCCGCAGTCGACGCACTCGTCGGGGTGGATGTAGAGCATCCGGTCGCCCTCGTAAATGCAGTCGACGGGACACTCGTCGACACACGCTCGGTCTTTCAGATCCACGCACGGCAGCGCGATGACATACGTCACGGCTATCCCCCTCGTCACACATTCGGCCCCGATTCCGAGGCCCATGAGCTATGCTAAAACCTCAAGTATGGTTGAGGTCAAGCGGCCGACCTGGCCGCACGCTGGAGGCGAACATGGAACCCGCCCACTCCCCCGAAGAACTCCTGAGCATCGGCGAGATGAGCCGCCGCACCGGCGTGCCGGTCTCGGCGCTGCACTACTACGAACGGCTCGAACTCATCGCGTCGCAGCGCACCGCGGGCAACCAGCGCCGCTTCCCCCGCTACATGCTGCGACGAGTCGCCCTCATCTCCGTCGCGAAGCGCCTCGGCATCCCCCTCGAAGACGTGAAAGACGCGTTCAAGAACGTGCCGCTGTCGAGCCCGCCGAGCCACGAAGACTGGCAGCGGGCCTCGCGCGAGTGGAAGAAGGTGCTCGAGCGGCGCCGCCGGGGCATCGAGCAGCTCGAGAAGGAGCTCACGGGGTGCATCGGCTGCGGCTGCCTGTCGATGAAGGCGTGCTCGCTACTCAACCCCGACGACGAGCTTGGCGACACGGGCGCCGGCGCGATTCGCATCCCCGTGTGAGACTCGGCCCGCGGGGCGGGCTGCCCGCTGCGCTCGATAGGCGATCGGCCCTCCCAATGGAGCTGGTGTGCCTCATCGGCCTATCCTGTGCAGATTTCAGAGGGAGAAGCGACACTGTGGGCCCGCTGGGCGCATGCCTGTGCGGTTCTGGGGTTCGAGGCAAAATCTCAGTTTCGACGGCCTCCGCGTTTCCTATGATCGATGTATGGATGATTGTCATAGACCCAGGCTCACCTCGACCCGGCCGCATAGCGCGACTCGACTGCGGGGTGAGCATTGAGTTCCGAACTCTGGGGAATTGCCATCGGCGTGCTCCTCACCATCGGCACCGGCTTCTTCGTCGCTTCGGAGTTTGCCCTCGTGAACCTCAACCGCAGCGATCTCGAGCGGCGCCAGGCGCAGGGTGAGAAGGGCCTGAAATTCACGATCTCCGCGCTGCGGGTCACCTCGACGCACCTCTCCAGCGCACAGCTCGGCATCACCCTCACCACGCTGCTCGCGGGCTTCACGTTCGAACCGGCGATCAGCTCGCTGCTGCGCGATCCGCTCGGCAGCATCGGCATCCCTTCAGCACTGATCCCCGGCATCGGCGCCGTCGTCGCCATCGTGCTTGCCACGCTGTTCTCGATGATCATCGGCGAGCTCGTGCCGAAGAACTTCGCGCTGGCCGTGCCGCTCGCGACCGCAAAGATCGTCGTCCCGTTCCAGCTCGCGTTCACGTTCCTCCTGAAGCCCGTGATCCTGTTCTTCAACGGCACCGCGAACCGCGTCATCCGTTCGTTCGGCATCGAGCCCAAGGAGGAGCTGTCGGCGGCCCGCAGCGCCGAAGAGCTCGGCTACCTCATCCGCCGCTCGGCAACCGAGGGGCTGCTCGACGCCGGCGACGCCGACATGCTGCACCGCACCCTCACGTTCTCGGCCCGCACCGCCGACGCGGTGATGACCCCGCGCGTGCGCGTTGAAGCTCTCCCGAGCACCGCCACCGTGCAAGACGTCGTGGACACCGCACTCGAGACCGGGCACTCACGCTTTCCCGTGTACGGCGAAGACATAGACGACGTCATCGGAATCGCCCACGTGAAGGCCGCCTTCGCGGTCGCAGACGAGCGCCGCGCCACGGCGCCGATCACCTCGATAACCTCGGAGCTCTTGCGGGTTCCAGAGACCGCGGGTGCAGATACTCTGCTCGGCATGCTGCGCGGCCGCGGCTACCAGATCGCCGTCGTCGTCGACGAGCACGGCGGCACCGCAGGCATCGTCACGCTCGAGGACCTCATCGAAGAACTGCTCGGAGAACTCCTCGACGAGCACGACAACCCTGACCTGCTCAACGACGACGTCGTTCGCGACGGAAACACCGTCGTATTCAACGCGGCACTGCGCCCCGACGAGCTCTGGGCACGCGCCGAGATCCGCGTTCCCGAAGACGACGAGTACGACACCGTTGCCGGGTTCTTCCTCACCGCGCTCGAGCGCATCCCCGAGGTCGGCGAATCCGTCGACATCACAGGCGGCACGCTCGTCGTTGAGGCGATGAGCGGCGCGAGGCTCGACCGCCTCCGCTACGTTCCGCTGGCGGCAGCTGACGGCGATCCACACCCAGAAATCACAACCACCCGCATGACCACGACGGAGCACACACGATGAGCGAGTACATTCCAGGCCTGATCTGGCTCTTCGTGCTGCTCGCGGTGAACGCGTTCTTCGTTGGCGCCGAGTTCGCCGTGATCTCGGCCCGCCGCTCGCAGATCGAGCCGCGCGCCGCCGCGGGCAGCCGCGCCGCGAAGACCACGCTGTGGGCGATGGAGCACGCGACGCTCATGCTGGCGACGAGCCAGCTCGGCATCACCGTGTGTTCGCTGCTCATCTTGAACGTCTCCGAGCCCTCGATCAAGCACCTGCTCGAGGTGCCGCTTGCGTGGACCGGGCTAACGCCCGGCATGGTCACCGGCGTCGCGTTCGGCGTCGCGCTCGCGCTCGTCACGTTCCTCCACGTCGTGTTCGGCGAGATGATTCCGAAGAACATGGCGTTCTCGGTGCCCGATCGGGCGGCGCTCATCCTTGCTCCCCCGCTCGTATTCGTCTCGCGCATCGTCGGGCCGCTCATTCGCAGCCTGAACTGGGTGGCGAACGGCATCCTCCGCTTGTTCCGAGTGACGCCGAAGGACGAAGCGACGAGCGCCTTCACGCTCGACGAGGTCGCAAACATCGTCGAGCAGTCAACGCTCGAGGGCACCCTCGTCGACGCCTCAGGCACCGTGACGGCGGCCTTCGAGTTCACGGAGAAGACCGTCGCAGACGTCGCGCTCCCGTTCGAGCAGCTCGTCGTGTTGCCGGCAGAGGCGACGCCCCGCAACGTGCAGCTCGCGGTCGCGAAGCACGGGTTCTCGCGCTTCGTCGTCGCTTCCCCGAGCGGCGCACCGACCCGCTACGTGCACCTCAAGGACGTGCTCGATCTGAGCTCAGCGGAACAGCGCGACGCCCCGATCCCTGCCGCTCGGTTCCGCGACCTCGCAGACGTTGCGGCGGCTGCTGAGCTCGAGGAGGCCCTCGCGCGTTTGCGCTCAGACGGTAGCCACCTCGCGCGGGTGACCGATGAGAACGGAACCCCGACGGGCATCCTCTTCCTCGAAGACATCGTCGAGGAGCTCATCGGCGAGGTGCAGGACGCGGCTCAGCGCTAGCCCCAAAGGTCGAAGCCGAGCTTCACGACGAGGGCTGCGACGATGATGAGAAAGAGCACGCGCACGAACTTCGCGCCGCGAGCGATCGCCATCTTCGAGCCGAGCACGCTGCCCGCGACGTTCGCCGCCGCCATGAGGAGGCCCAGTGGCCAGAGCACGACGCCGAGGGGGATGAACAGCAGCAACGCGCCAAGGTTCGTGGCGAAGTTCACGATCTTGGCCTGCGCGCTCGCCATCAGAAAGTCGTAGCCGAGGAGCGCGACGAGCGCGATCACGAGAAAGGTGCCGGTGCCGGGGCCGATGAGCCCGTCGTAGAAGCCGATCGCGGCGCCCGCTGCCCCGGCGAGTACGACGTGCTTCGCGCCCGAGTGCTTGAGCTTCGTGACGGCTCCGAGTGCGGGCTTGAAGATGGTGATGAGCGCGACGGCCACGAGCGCGATCATGATGATCGGGGTGAACACCTCTGCGGGCAGAAACGCCGCGAGCGAGGCCCCGCCGACCGCAGCGAGCAGCGCGATCGCCGCCATCGGCAGCGCTGTCTTCAGGCTGGGCCGCACGCTGCGGTAGTAGCTCACACTGCTCGCTGCGGTGCCGAACACCGACGCGAGCTTGTTCGTCGCGAGCGCCTGCACCGGCGCGATGCCCGGCACGAGGAGCAGTGCCGGGAGCTGGATCAGCCCGCCGCCTCCGACGACCGCGTCCACCCAGCCCGCGGCGAACGCTGCAAGGAGCAGGAGCACCAGCCCGACCCAGTCGAGCCCCTCGGGCATCAGCGTGAGTGACTGCGCCATCTGGCTCATGCGGTTGGACCTCTCAGCGTGCTGGTGTGTAGTTGCGGGCAGCGCGAAACGGGCCCCGCAGCGCGGAGCCCGTCTTCGCTATCTGCGCCCGCGTTGCACCGAGAGTACCTCGGTGACGGTGCCGCCCTCGTGCATGCGAGGGTCGTCTGGTTGCACCGGCACCGTCGAGGTCGAGTCATCGACGCCGCCCCTGCCCTGTCGCCCGCTACGCAGGCGCCGCTCGAGGTAGTGCGCGATGCCAGAGAGAATGAAGCACATGACGATGTAGATGCCACCGATCACGAATGCCGACTGGAGCAGCGGCCGACCGAACTGTACGTTGGAGCTGAACTGCTTCGCGAGGTAGAGCAGCTCGGGGTAGGTGATGATGAAGCCGAGCGCGGTGTCTTTCATCGTCACGACGAGCTGCGAGATGATCACGGGGAGCATGGCCCGAACCGCCTGCGGCAGCAAGATCAGGCGCATCACGCCGCTCTTGCGCAGGCCGATCGCGAAGCCGGCCTCTTTCTGCCCGCGGGGCAGCGATTCGATTCCGGCGCGAAGCACCTCGGCGAGCACAGAACCGTTGTAGACGATGAGGGCGATGACCACGGCCCAGTACGGATCCATCTTCACTCCGACTGAGGGAAGGCCGTAGTAGAGCAGCATCATCATGATGAGCACGGGAACCGCGCGGAAGATCTCAGTGAGGGCGGTGACGGGAACCCGCACCCACTTGTGGTCGGAGAGCCGGCCAATTGCGAGCACGAAGCCGAGAATCAGGCTGCCGACCGCCGCAGCTCCGAACGCCGCGAGCGTCTTGCCGAGCGCGGTAAGAATCTGTTCCCAGATGGTCGAGTAGGTGAACAGGCCCCACTTCTGAGCGGTGAACTGCCCCGTCAGGTAGAACCGGTACATGAAGAAGGCAATGATAGCCGCGACCACAATCACGGTGGCGACCGCGAGCATGCGGTTTCGGCGAATCGCCTTCGGGCCGGGAACGTCGTAGAGCACTGAGGCGGTCATCGCGCGATCCTCCATTTCTTCTCAAGCCGGTTTTGTATGAGGCTCAGCACCATCACCATCGCGACGAACACGGCAGCGACCCACAGGAGCACCTCCATCGGGCTACCCGGGCGGTCTCCCGAGTCGTTGATCGCGGCGCGCAGCTGGGCGAGCTCGGCGATCGAGAAGCCAGCGGCGACGGTGGTGTTCTTGAGCAGCGCGATGAACACGCTCATCATTGGCGGCACGACCGAGCGGAACGCCTGCGGCAAGATCACGCTCGTCATGACCACTCCGAACGGGAGGCCGATCGCGCGCGCTGCCTCGGCCTGGCCGACCGGAACCGTGTTGATGCCAGCGCGGAGCACCTCAGCGACGTAGGTGGCGGTGTACACGCCGATCGCCGCGATGCCGAGCACGGTGAGGTTTGCGCGGCCGAGCCCGAGCGCCGGGTAGCCGAGCACAAAGAAGAAGAACACGAGCGTCAGCGGCGTGTTCCGGATGAGGTTCACATACACGGAACCGACACCGCGGGCAATCGGAACTGGTGACACTCGCATGGCACCGACGATCAGGCCGAGCACGAGCGCAATCGCCCCGCCGGCAAAGAACACGAGCAGCGTGTTCCCGATCGCGGTCCCCCAGAGATCCAGGTTCCCGAAGATGACGTCCATTCGTCTTCCTTCTGTGAAGAGGGTGCCCGGGAGCGGTGTTCCGCTCCCGGGCGCTACTACTTGTGAAGCGTGACCTAGTACGCGTCAACCTTGGGCTGGTCGACCTTGATGCCCGACTCGCCGAGGTTGTTGTCGAAGATCTTCGACCAGACGTCGCCGCCCGAGGTGAACATCTCGTTGATGTGCGCGCGGAGTGCGTCATCGCCCTTGGTGAGGCCGACGCCGTACTGCTCCTCGGTGAAGACCGGGCCGCTCGTGACCTTCAGCTCGCCGGGCTGCTGCGCGGCGTAGCCGATGAGGATCGCCTGGTCGGTGGTGACCGCGTCGACCTGGCCGTTCACGAGGTTCTCGACGCACGCCGAGTACAGGTCGAACTCCTGCGGCTTGATCTCAGGGAAGTTCTCCTTGATGTTCTGAATCGGGGTCGAACCGGTTGCCGAGCAGACGGTCTTGCCGTTCAGATCTTCGAGCTTCTGGTAATCGGTGTCGTCCGAGCGAACGAGCAGGCCCTGGCCGGTGATGAAGTAGGGGCCAGCGAAGTCGATCTCCTGCTTGCGCTTGTCGTTGATCGAGTAGGTGCCGACGTAGTAGTCGACGTCACCGTTCACGATCGCCTGCTCGCGGTTTGCCGAGGCGATCGCCTTGTACTCGATCTGGTCTTCGTCGAAGCCGATCGAGGCCGCGATCCAACGGGCAATATCGACGTCGAAGCCGCTGCGCTCCTGCGTCACGTTGTCGAAGTACCCGAGGCCTGGCTGATCTTCCTTGACGCCGATGACGACCTTGCCGCGCTCCTGGATCTTGTCGAAGGTGGGGCTCCCCTCGAGCGAGAAGCCCTCCTCGACAGTCCAGGGGTTGCTCGACTCGGCGGGAGCGGTGGTACCGCCCTCGGTCTCGGGAGCTGCGGGGCTGCCGCTGTTGCAGCCGGTGAGCACGAGCGCCGCCGCCGCGACGAGACCTGCTGTCGCAAAAGCTTTCTTGAATCGCACGATGCGTTCCTTTCGGTTGGGTTCAGGGTCGCCGGGTTGGGCGACCCCTCGGGTTAGTTCGTGATGAGCTTGGACAGGAAGTCTTTCGCCCGGTCACTCTCTGGGTTAGTGAAGAACTCGTCTGGGGTTGCCGACTCGATGATGCGGCCATCGGCCATAAACACGACGCGATCGGCCGCCTTGCGGGCGAAGCCCATCTCGTGGGTCACGACGATCATGGTCATGCCCTCTTTCGCGAGGCCGACCATGACGTCGAGCACCTCGTTGATCATCTCGGGGTCGAGCGCGCTGGTCGGCTCATCGAACAGCATCACCTTCGGGTGCATCGCGAGGGCACGCGCGATGGCAACGCGCTGCTGCTGCCCGCCCGAAAGCTGGGCTGGCAGCTTGCTCGCCTGCTTGTCGACACCAACGCGGGTGAGCAATTCCATTGCCTCTTTGTTGGCCTCGGCCTTCGACTTGCCGAGCACCTTGATGGGACCGAGGGTAACGTTCTCGAGAATCGTCAGGTGCGCGAAGAGGTTGAACGACTGAAACACCATGCCGACCTCGGCGCGCAGCTTGGCGAGCCCACGACCCTCGGCCGGCAGCTCCTTGCCGTCGATGCGAATGGAGCCGCTCGTGATCGTCTCGAGCCGGTTGATCGAGCGGCACAGCGTCGACTTGCCCGAGCCCGACGGGCCGATCACCACGACGACCTCGCCTCGGTCGACCGTGAGGTTCACGTCGGTTAGCGCCTGAAAATCACCGTAGTGCTTCTGCACGTTCTCGACGACGACCAGCGGTTCGCTCGCACTCATCTTTGTTCCACCTTTGGATCCTGACCGCGAGCGCGGGCTGCGCTGCGTCGGCACACTGCTTGGGTTGCCTGGTGCGAGGAGCGCTGCATGTGCTCGCCCTCGAACCGATCAGCAATACGATAGTAAGCACGGAATGCCAAAGTCACTGAGATTGAGACTTTCTTGAGACTCGCCTTGAGGTTGTCTTGAGGTTTCTCGGCGAGCTACGCCCGCTATTTGCGGCTACGAACGTAGTAGTTCGCCGCTCCCTCGTGGAGCGGAACGGGCCCGGTAAAGATCGCCTGGCGTCGGTCGAGGAGCGCCGCTGCCGGCACGGTGTCTGCGATCTCGGTGCGCGATTCGAACAGCGCCCGGGTCATCTCGAACACGATGCGCGGGTCGGCGTCGGCCGAGGTGATGAGATAGTTCGGCACCGTCATTGTCTCGACGGCGACGTCGGTGCCGTAGATTCCAAGCGGAAAGTCTGCGAGCCGGTAGACGCCGGCGTGGCCCGAGTTCACCTTTTCGACCGTCTCGGGGCTGATCGGCAGAATCTTCACCGGAGTGGTTTCGGAGAGCGCGTCGATGCCGGGCGTCGGAATGCCACCGACCCAAAAGAAGGCGTCGATCTCGCCGCGGGCGAGCGCATCGACGGAATCGTCGATTCCGAGCCGGGCGCTCACAAAGTCGCCCTCTGCGACCCCGGCGGCCCGGAGCACCCGGTCTGCGATCACCGTCACGCCTGAGTGCAGCTCGCCGACCGACACCCGCAGCCCGGCAAGGTCGGGGATCTCGACGGCCGGCGAGTCGGCGGGCACAACAACCTGCACGTATTCGTCGTAGACTCGCGCGACGCCCTCCACGGGCAGCGGCTCGTCGAAGGCCCCGACACCGGCGATTGCGTCGGCGGCCGCATCGGCCTGCGCGAACCCGAGCGTGGCCTCACCTCGCCCCACGCGAAAGAGGTTATCGACCGAGCCGCCGGTCGCGGCGACCGTGATATCGAACCCTTCCTGGGCGAGCTGATCGGCGATCGCGCCACCGTAGGAGTAATAGATGCCCGTCGAGGCGCCGCCGGCGACCACGTGCGTGCCCGTGTCGCGGGCCCCAACGCTGCAGCCCGCCAGCGAAACCGCGCCGAGCGCCGTTGCGAGCAGCAGTGTGGCGACCCGCCACCGCCCGCGCGCCCCGCGGGCCAGCGACGCCGCCCCGCCAAGCGACGCCGCCCCGGCCCTGCGCTGCCACACCCTACGCATCACGGTCACCCTCCTGTTGGCTCGATTCGAGCGCGGCCTCAGAGACCGGCAACGCGAGCGCGACCTGCAGCCCGCCGCCAGCTGGCGAGCTCAGCTCGAGCCGGCCGCCAAGCGCCTCGAGCAGGTCGGAGGCGATCGCGAGCCCGAGCCCGGAGCCCGGCACGTTCTGGTCTTGCGGGCTGCGCCAGAAGCGGCCCGTGGCCTGCTCGAGCTGCTCGGGCTCAAGCCCGCGCCCGCGGTCGCGCACGGTGATGACGTGCTCGGCCGCCCCCGCGGCGACGGCAAGGTCGATGACGCTGCCGCGCGGCGCAAACTTCAGGGCGTTGTCGATAATCGCGTCGAGGGCGGTCTCGACCGCCATGCGGTCGGTGACGCTGAAGGCATCAGGGTCGCGGTGCGTGTGAAACACGACCCACATGTCGGCCGCGCGTTCCTGCCAGGCGTTCGCGCGCTCGGCGACGAGCGCCGCAAGGTCGACGGCAACGAAGGCGGAGTCGGATTTTCCGTCACGCGCAACGTTGAGCAGGGTGTCGAGGATCCGCGTCATGCGCCTGCCCTCCTCGCGCGCGTTCTCAATGTCGTCAACCCACCCCTCGTCGAGCCCCGTCGCGAGGTACTCGACGCGCAGCAGGAGCGCCCCGAGCGGGTTGCGCAGCTCGTGTGAGGCGTTCATCACGAACTCCTGCTGCCGCGTCATGACGCGCTCGATTTCTTCCGCCATCTGGTTGAACATGCGCACCATGCGGCGCACCTCGGGCGGCCCAGTGTCGTCGTCGATGCGCGCACCCATCTCGCCGTGCTCGATCGCCGCCATCGCGGTGTCGAGTCGCAGCAAGGGCCTCAGCACCCAGCTCGCGAGCCGAAAGACCGCCCACATGAGCCCCGCGATGATGAGCAGGCTCACCGCGGTGAGCGCCGCCCACTGGGTGAGGATCGCGCGGCGCGGCCCATCGGTGCTCGCTGATAGCCGCACGGCGCCAATCACCCCTCCCTCATCGAACACCGGCTCGACGATGATCGTTTCGCCTGCCGCCCACGGCAGCACCTCGCCGACCGGTTCGCCGCGCCGCCCCGACAGCGCGAGGCCAACCTGGCCGGCGGTTGCGTCGTCGGTGCGCGGCCGCTGCGTGCTCGCGGCCCAGGTCGTGCCCGAGCGGTCGTAGACGACGACCTGCGCGTCGTAGAGCTTGCCGTAGCGTCGCAGCTCGCTCTCAATCATTGCGGGGTCACCCGCGCGGAGCGCCTGGTTGGCACCCGTCGTGAAATAGCTGAGGTCGCTGAGCAGCTGCGACGAGACCTGCTGCTGAATGCTGCGTGCGACGCTCCACCCGTAGGCTCCGCCGAGTGCGAGCAAAATAATGGTCATCGGCACGAGGAAGACCACAATGAGTCGGCTGCGCACCGGTTACCCGACCGTGAGGCGGTAGCCGACGCCGCGAACGGTCGCGATGAGCTGCGGCCGGTTGAGTTTGCGGCGGATCGAGGCGACGTGCACTTCGAGCGAGCGGCTGAACCCCGTCCAGTCCGTGCCCCAGACCTCGCGGATAATGCGGTCGCGCGGAGTCACAACTCCCGGGTAGCGCGCGAGCACCGCGAGAATATCGAACTCCTTGGGGGTGAGATCGATCGGTGCGCCATCGGCGAGCACGAGCCGATTCGCAAAGTCAATATACGCACCGTCGAGCTCGACGTTTGAGCTCTCATCTGGCGACGGGCCGGTCGTGCGTGCTCGCCTGGTCACCGCTTCGATTCGAGCGATGAGCTCGCGCACGTCGTATGGCTTGACAACGAAATCGTCGGCGCCAGCATGCAGCCCCTTGATGCGTGACTCGACGTTGCTGCGCGCGGTGGCGATGATGATGGGCACGCTGCTCACCCCGCGAATGCGGCGGCAGACATCGAGCCCGTCCATATCGGGGAGCCCGAGGTCGAGAATCACCGCCTCGGTGTCTTGCCCTACCGCCGCGATGCCAGAGGCTCCGTCACCCGCACGGTGAGTGGTGTAGCCGGCCTGCCGCAGATACGCGCCGAGCGCCTCCGCAACGCGGGCGTCATCCTCAACGATCAGAATCTTCATGCACGGGCTTTCTGGGGTGGTGGTCAAACGGCTCTGGTCTCTAAACCCCGTTCCCAGGGTAACGGGTATTCACCGCCGCGATTTCACCACCGGACTCGCGCTGTGAAAAACACAGCAAAGTGCAGTGCAATTTCCCGCCAATACTCAGTTCCTCTATTGCACTACTCATGCGACTGCCTTTGCTCGCCCTGGTGCTACTTATATCGCCATTCGTGCGCATAGCATCATCGTGCAGCCACCCGCTGCCGCGCCCACTCACGACTGGAGCAACCATGCCGCCCACCCCTCGCCACCGCCGCCGCGCCGTCACCGGAGCGCTCGGCCTCTTTGCCGCCGCAGCGGTGACAGGCGCACTCGCAGCCCCGGCCGCAGCCCTCGCCCCGCCCGCCGACATCGACGGGGCCGAGGCCGCGCGCTCGGCCGGCACCACGAGCTTCACGGCCGACCTGCAAACCGAGATTCACATCGCCGACGAGTCGCGCCCCTCCTCGTTCATGGCGACTCCCGATGGTCGCCGCGGCATCGTAACCTCCGCAGAACTCAACGAGGTGACGATCATCGACATGGCCACCCGAACGGTAACGCACCGCATCGACTTCCCAGGCCGCGGAGGTGACTACGTGCGCGTGAGCGACGACGGCACTCGCGCATACTTCGCGGTTCTCGAGCGGTTCAATTCGACCGGGCTTGGCGTCGTCGACCTCACGACGAACTCGCTGCTCAAGGTTATTCCCCTGCCCAATGGCAGCATCGAAGATCTCGAGCTCACCGCCTCCGGTGACGAGATCTATGTGCTCGACCTGATGGGAGAAATGGCGCGCTACAGCACCGAGACGGGCGAGCTGCTCGCGAAAGCAAACCCAGGGTTGAAGAACGCCCGCAGCCTGCTGCTGCGCGAGAACGAGACGCAGCTGCTCTTCAGCGTCGACAACCTCATCTTCACGCTGTCGGCCAGCGATTTCACCGAGATCAGTCGGGCCGTGGTGCCGGGGGTGAACTCTGTGACGTCGATGTACGTCGACAGCTCCGAAGACCTCGTGTATTTCTCCGATTCCTCGGGCTCGACCCTCGGGCAGTTCGTCCCGTCAACCGGCGAGACAGTGGGGGCGGTCAAGGTCGGCAACCCGATGCACGACACCGTTGGCGTCGACCGACTCAATCGCTCGTTTGGCAATGTGCCGTACTGGAACTACCTCATGGCGGCCGACTTCGGCACCGGGCAGCGTTCCGAGAGTTTCCGTGAGACTCCAACCGCGCCATTCTCGCTGGCCAGCAACCCGGTCACGGGCGAGCTGCTGTCGGCGAACGGCGGCTGGAGCAATTCGACGAAGGGCAGCACCGTTACCATCGTGAACACGCCAAGCGTCACAGACCCAAGCGACGCCGCGGTGACAGAGCTCGGCGGAACAGTGCGGTTCGAGACCGAGGCAATCGGCATCAAGCCCAACAGGGGCGGCGGGGTCACCTGGCAATCGTCTGCCGATGGAGAAACCTGGGTCGACATTGCCGGCGCACACCACGAACAGCTCGACGTCGAGGTCACCCGCGAGGCCCTCGCGCAGCAGTACCGGGTGCGCTGGGTCGACGATTTCTGGGGCGACCGGGGCGTAAGCGCCGCCGCCGTCATCGCGTCGCCGCTGCCGAAGATCACCTTTGAGGGGCCACTCGCCGAGGGCACCGTTGGCGCCGAGTACCCGAGCACCCTCATCACCGCAACGGGAGGTGAAGACCTTGCCTGGTCGGTGCTCGACGAGGCCGAGCGCTCCGGCCTGCCAGCTGGGCTCTCGCTCGACGCCGCAACCGGCGCGCTCAGCGGCACGCCGACCGCCACGGGCACGTTCGATTTCACGGTGCGCGTGACCGACATGTTCGGCGAAGATACACGCAGCTATGAGCTCGTCGTCGGCGAGTCGACCGTCGGCCCGGGCGGGGGCCTGACCCCAGGTGACACGAGCAACCCGGTCAATGACAAGGGCGGCGACCCCCTCGGGGCGACCGGAGCCGGCGGGCCGGCGCTCCTCGGCCTGGCGGCGGCCGGGCTGCTCGCCGCGGGCGGCGCGGCCCTGGCCATCAGGCGCACCAGAAGTGCTCGGTGAGCCGTTCGACAAGCTCGCCGGCGGGGCTACGGGTCGTCGACATCAGCGAGGTGAGTGAGCGGCTCAGGTCGGGGGCGAGCAGCACGGTGCCGAGCCTCGCCTCCGAGCGAGTAGTTGACCGTTGCGTTGGAGCACGCGGGCTCTCGCCCGCCGCGCCGCGCCGCCGCAAGCTACTCGGCGCCTGCCCGTAGCTCCGCGCGTGTCGGGAGCTCGGCCCCCCTTCGCCCAACCGTGATCGCCGCGGCCGCAACGCACACCTCGCCAAGCGCAGTCAGGCCCCCAGCTCCGAGGCCCGCAAGTTCGGTAGCCGACATACCGTAGCGGGCCAGCGACTCCGCCACGAGCGCCGCCATAAAGCTGTCGCCGGCCCCGATCGTGTCGACGACGTTTACCGCTGGCGGCTCGACAGGCACCGTCTCGGCCCGCGACGCCAGCAGCGCCCCGTCGCCGCCCCGCGTCACCGCGACGAGCGCGGGGCCGAGTGCGCTCACGCGGGCGATCGTCGCCTCAAGGGTCTCACCTGGGAACAGCCAGCGCGCGTCTTCGTCAGAGAGCTTCACCACGGTGCTCACCCGAGCTATCCGCTCGAAGCGGGCACGCACGTCTGCGCGGGCCCCGATGAGCGCCGGTCGAATGTTCGGGTCGAACGACACCGGCACCCCGAAAGCGTGCGCGCGGAGGGCGAGTTCGCTGACGCGCGCGGCCCCCGGCTCCATGAACGCGCTGTACGATCCGACGTGCAGCGCCGCACCGAGGTCGATGTTCGCCGTCTCGGGGAGCTCCCACGAGACCTCGAATCGGTAGCTCGCGTGGCCCCCGGAGTCGAGCGTCACCTCCGCTGTCGGCGTGCGCGCTGCGCCGACGGTCTCGGGCAGCACGCGTACCCCGGAGGCCCGAAGCCGCGTCAGAATGTGCTCGCCGTCGGCGTCTTGGCCAATGTGGCTGAGAAAGTCTGGGCGCGCTCCGAGACGAGCCAGGCCGAGGGCGACATTTGCCGGGCTGCCGCCAGCGACACCCTCTCGGCTGCCGTCGGGGTGCACCACGACATCAATGAGGGCCTCGCCGACCACGAGCACGCGCTCACCGATGTGCCCCGCCGAGGGCTCCGTGTGCTGCTCTGACATGTCCGTCCGTTCCGCCGCGCGCGGCATCGATACTCCCGCGTACCCCGCTCCCAACGTACCTGACGCGGCGCCGCGCTACTGCGCGGTCGCTACCGCGTCGAGCTCCGCCCGCTCACGCAGCTTCATGCCGAGCGCCTCGCCCGCGACGCCGATCGCCTCGCGATTCGCCTCGATAATCGGGGCGGCATCGACGAGCCGCCAGTCACTGCCGTACGATTCGCGCGGCAGCGTGAGCGCGACGTTGTCAGCGACGATGTCGAGGCCGATGAACTCAAGCACGCTCCGCAGCTGGGCGCCGCCCGCGCCGCCGCCGTGCCCGCCGTAGCTCACGATGAACGTCGGCTTCGCCTTCCACTCGTGGAACAGGAAGTCGATCGCGTTCTTCAGCGAGGCAGGGTAGCCGCCGTTGTACTGCGGCGTGAGAAAGACTACGGCGTCGCTCGTCGAGACGATCTCGCTCCAGGCCTTCGTGTGAGCGTGCGTGTAGTTGCCCATCGCAGGCATCAGCGGCTCGTCGAGCAGCGGCAACCCGAGCTCGGCGAGGTCGACGATCTCGACGCGCGCCCCTGCCGCCTCAGCGAGCGCGGGGGCAAGCGCCGCAGCGATCTGATCACCAACGCGCACGGGGCGCACACTGCCGACAATGATCTTGATGAGCGGCTGCGAGGGGGTGGAGGTCATGTGAAACGTGTCCTTTCGACGGGCACCTTGGCGAACATCTGGGGGCCGCGCGAGCGACCCCCAGCAGGAGACAACGCGGCACGCCGGGTTCCATTCCCGCGCCACATTGGTTCGTTTTTGCGCACCAGGAACACCCGTGTGACCGCCGGCCCTGCGCCCCTCGGGTCGGGCTAGCCCGCGCCTACTAAAAAGACATATTCTTAGACGAACCGAGGAGGCCTCATGGAAGACGCCCAGGCGCCAGAGCGCGCACCACAGACGCCAGTCGCGGATCCGCACGCGCCGACGCACAGCGACGCCACCGCAGCGCAGGCCTCAGACGACGCCCGGTCCCTCCCCGTCGCGACAACCTCGCGCGGCGAGGTTCGCGGCCGCGCGGCTGACGGCGTGCACCGCTACCTCGGCATTCCCTACGCGAAACCGCCGTTCGGCAGCCTGCGCTTCGCGGCGCCGGAGCCGGCGGCTGCGTGGGTCACCACGCTCGACGCCGCAGAGTTCGGCCCGACCGCCCCGCAGTCGCCGTACCGCGGCGACCTCGGCGAACTCATCAAGGTACCGGCGATCGAGGGCAGCGATATTCTCACCGTCAATGTGTGGGCGCCGGCAGACGCGGCAGACGCCCCGGTCGTGCTCTGGCTGCACGGCGGCGGGCTCGAGCGCGGCGCTGCCGCGCAGTCGGGCTACGACGGGAGCACGTTCGCCCGCGACGGCATCGTCTTCGTGTCTGCGAATTATCGGCTCGGTGCTGAGGGCTTCAGCGTGCTCGACGGGGCCCCGCTCAACCTCGGGCTGCGCGACGCACAGCTCGCGCTCGAGTGGGTGCACCGCGAGGCCAGGGCCTTCGGCGGTGACCCCTCGCGCATCACGATCATGGGCGAGTCTGCCGGTGGGGCGCTCGTTGCGGCGATCCTTGCCCGCCCGGCTTCCCGCGCGCTTGTTGCGGGGGCGATCATTCAGTCTGGCCCGCTCGACGCGGTCGACCAGGCCAAGGCCCGCCGCGCCTCCGACGCGATCGCCAAGCGCCTCGGCATCCCCGCCACGCAGGCCGCGTTTGCCGCGACGGAGCCCTCCGAGATTCTCCGGGCTCGCACCGAGATCGCGGCGGGCTCGTCGCCGCTCAACGGCGCCCCGGGCTACACCCTCGCGGTCGACCCAGGCTCGCTGCCCGCATCCCCCGCCGAGGCGCTCGTCGACGCGGGGGTTCCCGTGCTCATCGGCACCAACACTGACGAGTACCGCCTGTGGTTCACTCCCGAGGCCCTCAGCGGCATCACCGCGGTGAAGGGGTGGCTCGCGCGGCTCGTCATGAAGGTGCCCGGCCGGGCCGCGCGGGCCGTGCGCGAGGCGTTTCCCGGAGCCTCCCCCGGCGAACAGCTCGGCCAGATCGTTACCGACCGGCTGCTGCGGGCGCCCGCATCCCGCCTCGCGCGCGCTCGAAAAGCACCCACCTTCGTCTACGAATTCGCCTGGGAGAGCCCGGTGCGCGACCTGCGCGCCGCCCACGCGCTCGACATCGCGTTCGCGTTCGACCTGCTCGACGACCCCGACGCGCTGCGACTCAACGGCGACGCCGCCCCCGCTGCGCTGGGGCGCGAGATGCACGCCGCGTGGGTGTCGTTTATTCGCGACGGAGACCCGGGGTGGCCGGCCTACGGGGCCGAGCGCACGACGCGCGTGCTCGCCGAGTCGTCTGCGACGGTGCCGCAGCGCCGGGCGGCCGTGATCGACGCGCTCGGGTAGGCCCGCCGGGCGCGGGCGCGGGCGCTGGCGCTGGCGCTGGCGCTGCTCAACCCTCGCCTTCCCTCCGAGACCACCCGTCTATCTTCCGGAATAAGCACCCGTCTCGGAGAATGCGCAAGGGGTGGCGCCCGTGCGCTACCCTAGAGACATGTATTTGCACTACTTCTTCATCTAATAGCGACGAATAGCGCCGCCCTCGTTGAGTCACTCCGAGCGCGGCCTACCCGTACTTGACCCACCAGGCATTCGCCCTTCGGGTCGCTGTTAGTCGTGCACTCTGCTCGCCCGACCGCTCGCCCGCCGCCCCGCGTCGGAAGCCGGCGGCCGGCCATCGGTGCACCGTATGAAGGAACACGATGCATAGCCCAACCTCCCCTCTTCCGGCGCACCATCGCGCCCAGCTCGCCGCCTCAGGACTCACCGTGTTGCGTGGAGCCGGGCGCGTGCTCAATGACGTCGACCTCGTTGTGACCCCGGCTTCAAGGGTCGGCATCGTCGGCGAGAACGGTCGCGGAAAAACCACGCTTCTCCACGCCCTCGCGGGCCGTATTCCGCCCGACGCCGGCAGCGTACACCGCATCGGCACCCTCGGTATCGCCGAACAGGAGATGGACGCGCCCCCTGGCCACACCGTCGGCGACGCGGTGGCGGTTGCGATCGCAGCCCCGCTCGCCGCCCTTGACGCACTCGATGCTGCGGCGAGCGCGCTCGGCGAGGGCACCAGCGCCGCCGATCAGGCGCGCGCAGAAACCGGCTACGCCGCCGCCCTGGAGCGTGCGGAGTCGCTCGACGCGTGGGGCGCGGAGCGCCGGGTCACGGTCGCCCTTGAGGCGCTCGACGCGACAACCGATATGGCGACACCGCTCGACACGCTCTCTGTCGGTCAGCGCTACCGCGTGCGCCTCGCATGCCTGCTCGGTGCCTCTGACGACTTCCTGTTGCTCGACGAGCCAACGAACCACTTGGATCGCAGCGGGCTCGACTTTCTCACCGCGCGGCTGCGCGACCGGGTGGGCGGCGTCGTGCTCGTGAGCCACGACCGCGCGCTGCTCGTCGACGTCGCCGACACCATCCTTGACCTCGACCCGACGCCCGACGGCCGCCCGAGGGTCTACGGTGGCGGGTTTACGAGCTATCAGCTCGGGCGGGTCGCCGAACGCGAGCGCTGGGAGCAGGAGTACGACGCCCAGCAGGCTGAGCGCGCCCGCCTGCAAGACAGCCTAAGCAGCGCGCAAAACCGGCTGGTGTCTGGGTGGCGCCCGGAGAAGGGCTCGAACAAGCACGGGCGTGCGACCCGCGCCGGCGGCCTCGTGCAGAGCGTGCATCGCAGGCAGGAAGCGCTCGACGCGCACGCCGTAACCGTGCCGCCCCCGCCGCAACAGTTTCGGTTTCCCGAAGTTTCAACGCGCACCGGCGCCGAGCTGCTGAACGTCAACGGGGTCGGCGTGGCCGGGCGCCTCGCGGGCCCGGCGTCGTTCGCTGTCGGGCACCGCGGCAGGCTCGTCGTCACGGGGCCAAACGGGGCTGGGAAGTCGACGTTGCTGGCCGTCGCCGCGGGCGAGCTCGCCCCCGATGCCGGTACCGTCAGCTCGTCGCAGGGCACGCGGATCGGGTTTCTTCGCCAGGAGTCGAGCCTGCCGCTCGAGGTGCGCGCAGCTGATATCTATGCGGATCGGCTCGAGCGCGCGATCGCTCGCGGCGAGCTCCGGGAGTCGCACGCGATCGGGCTCTCGCAGCTTGGGCTGCTGCGACCAGAGGAGAGCGGGAAACGGGTGGGCGAGCTGTCGATGGGTCAGCGTCGCAGGCTCGACCTCGCGCTTGTGTTCGCGAGCCTGCCCCACGTGCTGCTGCTCGACGAGCCAACAAACCACCTATCGATCGCGCTGGTTGAGGAGCTCACGGAGGCGCTGGGGGCGACACAGGCCGCGGTCGTCGTTTCCTCGCACGACCGGCAGCTGCTCAGGGACACGGCCGACTGGCCGCGGCTCGAGCTGAGCCCCGCCCGGGCCTAGCCTCTCCCGACGGCTGGGCTGCGCGGCGCGCCACGCAGCCCAGCCGAGATGCGGGACTTTTCGCGCGGCGTGCCCCATACTGTGGCTATGGGATCAGCGTTGACCACCATTGGATTACCTGTAGCTCTCGGCATCATCATGCTGGGGCTCGGCTTAAGCCTGCGCGTCGGAGACTTCACCCGCGTCGCGAAGCATCCGAGGGCGGTGTTTATCGCGCTCGTCTGCCAGCTCCTCATTCTGCCGGCGCTGTGCTTCGGGCTCGTGCTCGCGTTTAACCTCTCCCCCGTGCTCGCGGTCGGCATGATGATGCTCTCGGCCTCACCCGGCGGGACCACGGCGAACCTCTACAGCCACCTGTTCCGCGGCGACGTGGCGCTAAACATCTCGCTCACCGCGCTGAACTCGGTGATCGCCGTGTTCACCCTCCCACTCATCACGAATCTCGCGATCGCCTACT
This sequence comes from Leucobacter albus, assembly GCF_039528015.1. Classification (NCBI taxonomy): domain Bacteria; kingdom Bacillati; phylum Actinomycetota; class Actinomycetes; order Micrococcales; family Microbacteriaceae; genus Leucobacter; species Leucobacter albus. Next base: position 168,236 of record NZ_BAAAKZ010000010.1, read on the forward strand.
TCATGCCGGGCAATGACACCCTTGGCCTGCAGCTCTCGAAGACGATCGAGGTCTTCGCGATCGTGCTGCTGCCCGTCGCCCTCGGCATGTTCTTCAGGTGGCAGTGGCCGAACTTCGCAGACCGCATGGATAAGCCCGTGCGCATCGCCTCGGTCGTGATTCTCATCGTCGTGATCGCGGGCGCGATCGTCTCAAACCTCGACATGCTGCTCGAGAACCTCGGCCAGCTCGCGCTCATCACCGTGCTGTTCTGCCTGCTGAGCCTGGGCGTCGGGTTCTTCGTGCCGCGACTGTTCAAGGTCGGCCGCAGGCAGGCGACCGCGAGCTCGTTCGAGATCGGCATCCACAACGCCACCCTCGCGATCGTGATCGCGCAGACGGTGCTCGGCAACATGGAGCTCTCGCTCCCGGCAGCCGTCTACGGCGTGCTCATGTTCTTCATCGCGCTCGCCTTCGGCTTTGGCCTGCGAGCTGCCTACAGAAAGTCAGACGCAGCCGAAGACCTCGCGGCGAGGCACGCCGCCGCGTAGCTGGTTCGCGCAGCTCGCTACAGAGCGCTCAGCCTCGGCCAGGGCGCTCAGCCTCAGCCAGGGCGCTCAGCCTCGGTCAGGGCGCTAGTTGAACATGAAGGTCGACGCGCAGGTGCCGAAGGCAATCACAAAGACAGCGAAGAGCCCCATCGTGATCCACGCATTCGCGGGAACGTTCTCTGGGTTGTCGTCGACCGTGACGTCTTCTTCGACCGAAGCATCGGCGAGCTGCTCGCCCTGGGTCTGCTCGTTCAGGCTCATGCGGGGCTCACAATCCGTGCAATGTCGGACACCATCGCGATCGTGAGAATCACGAACACGATGACGATAAACCAGGTGTACATCCACTTGCCGCGGTGGTCACTGATCCAGAATCGGCGAACGCTCACCACGCCGTTCACGGCGGCGACAACACACAGCGCGATGCCGATCGGGGCGGCGAGCACGCCGGCGACACCGAGGATCGGCACGAGGATCGGGATCAGCAGGTACGTAATCAGGCAGCGGACACCGGAAATGATGAGCGCGACCCGGAAGTTGCGGTGCGCGTCGCGGTTGATGAAGGGCGTCTTCTTCGCCCCCTCAACGCGCAGCAGGCGACGCATGAACCGGTCGGCCGCGGATCGTTTCACCTCAGGGGTCGCTACCGCTTCCACGCTCGCGGGTGCGGTTTCGGTGTTCGCGATAGCCATTGACTCTCCTGGTCGAACTGCTGCAGCGGGTAGGGTCAGCCCTGCCTTCGGGAAATACTAACAGCCTTTCCTCGACAGATCTGATGTGCCATTCAGCTTCGCCATGCGTGTCAAACCGCGCGGCGCGCAGCACCCGCAATGACGTCGGCGAGCTCCCGCGGGGTGCTCCACATCGGCCAGTGCCCGGTCGGCAGATCAACCCAAGCGACGTCGGTCAGTGTCGCAACCTCGGCGAACATCGGATGCCGCGCTTGCGCGAGCTCCCTCACCTGCTTGGCAGAGATCGAGCAGCACACGAACGTGGTCGGCACGCGACGTCGCCCATCGTTCGTAAGCTCGACGGCTTGCCGCAGCGCCGGCCCCGGCTGCGGCACCGCTCGAAGGCGAAACCGCTCAAGCGCCTGATCACTGAGACCCGCGAGACTCGCCTGCTGCCCGAGCGTCTCGAAGTCAGGCAACGGAAGTTCAGGTGATTCCTCCGGGAAGTCGGGGGCGAAAGCGCTCCCGGGCAAGACGGGGCCCGAGTCGACCCACACCACGCGGCCGACAAGTTCGGGGTGGCGATCGAGCACCACGGATACGGGCGCGTTTGCCCCGCTGTGCGCGACGAGCACGGTCGGCTGGTTTCCGTGCTCAGCAATGAGGCGCAGGATCGCGGCGGCCTGGTCCCCGATGTTCTTGGTCGTACGGGCGTCGTCGTCTGGGTCGAGGCCGGGCAGTGTCACTGCGACGGTGTTCGCGTTCGCAAGCGCGGGCTGTGCAAGCACCTCGTCCCAGGCCCATGCACCGAGCCAGTGACCGGCGATGAGAATGACGAGTGGGCTGTGTGATGTCGTTGTCATGCTGCCACTCTCGCAGGCGGCCCGGACAGCAGTATGTCACTATTTATGTCATGAATTCTCGAAACGGGCACTCGTGAAGCGAGCTGAGCGGCTCCACGCCCTCTCAGAGATGCTGCGCCGCAGTGGATCGCGTGGCGTCTCGTCGGAGCGACTTGCGACCGAGTTCGAGGTGTCAGTGCGCACCATTAAGCGGGATCTCGCCGCGCTCGCGCATGGCGGCGCCCCGCTGTGGTCGAAACCGGGCCCCGGTGGCGGGTACGGTCTGGCGAGCGGCGCGACGCTACCACCCGTGACGCTGACTCCTGCCCAGGCCGTTGCGCTCCTGGCCGCGACGTCGGCAGCGCCCGACGCGCCGTACTCCGATCTCGCGCGCTCCGCAGTGCACAAGATTATTGACGTGCTCGACCCCGCGACACGGGCCCGCGCCGACGAGCTCGCCCGCCGGGTCTGGGTGAACACGCCGCAACGCAATTCCCGCGCCGTCAGGTCAGCGCTCGAGGAGGCGATGGCCGAGCAGCGCGTGGTGCGCATCACATACACAGCGCAGAACGGTGACATCACTGAGCGCGAGGTCGAGCCCGTGTTGTTCGCGTCCACGGGAGGACAGTGGTATCTCATCGGCTGGTGTCGCCTGCGAGACGCGATGCGCTGGTTTACGGTGTCGCGCATCGACCGGGCCCATGTGACCGCGATCCCGTGCGCGGGCCACAGTGTTGCCGAGGTCGGGGAGCCACCGGAGCATGCTCGACCGGTGCACGGCCAGCTCCCGCCGCGGCCGTAGCGAGAACCGTGCACACGCGCCACTTCCGAGTGGCACCATCGTTTCCGGCCCTCGGACGGAAAACCCGGACGCCAACCGCTACCGCTCTGCACATCAACCGGTCGCAGGCTCCCCACCGAGAAAACCGTCAGGCACCTCGCCGCAGAACTGGGTGACGATCCAGCGCGCTGGCTCGACCGACGAGCTCGGCTCCTTCCCAGCGCAGCGAAAGTGGCGAGCACCGGCGAGCCCGGATCGCCGGGCACGCCCAAGCACGCCTCGAAGGCAGGCCGGAGCATCGCCCTCGTCGCGGCAACGGCCACGGTGTCAATCGCTCTCACCAGCCTCGTGTGGTGGAACGTGTTGCAGGGCCGTGAACACTACTGGCAGACGCTCAAGAGCCCGCTTGCTGGCAACAACTTTCTTGAGGTTGCCGACGGTGTCGACCCGATGCAAACGGAGTGCCGGGAAGACAAGGTAGTCGCTGACATCGGCACCCGTCTCGAAGACACCGTGCAGGTTGAGATGCTGTATTCGAACTCCTGCATGGGCGTGTGGGGCCGGGTCACCCTGCTCAACGGCCAACCCGAGGGCAGCGTCTTGGCGATGCGCATTTACCCCGCCGACGACCCGCTGAGCAGCCGCAGCCAGGAGCGCACTGCTGAGAACGTGAATTCGCTCTACACGCCGCTGCTCATCGAACCGGATGTCGAGGCCAGGGTGTGCGGCATCGCAACGCTCACTGTCGACGACGAGGTGACGGAGCTCGGGCCAGCGATGTGCATCTGAGCGTGCGACCTCCGTGCGCGCGCCGTGCGCGCACCGTGCGCGCTGCTCCGCCCACCCGACCGGCTACAGCTCGCGCACGACCCCACCGTCGACGTGCCACCGGCGGTCGAGGCGCACGGTGTTCAGCATGCGCCGGTCGTGGGTGACGAGCAGGAGCGCCCCCTCGTAGCTCTCGAGCGCCTGCTCGAGCTGCTCGATCGCGGGCAAATCGAGGTGGTTCGTCGGCTCGTCGAGCACGAGCACGTTCACTCCCCGAGCCTGCAGCAGCGCGAGGCCGGCCCGGGTTCGCTCGCCCGGTGAGAGCTCGCCGCACGGGCGCGTCACGTGATCTGCCTTCAGACCGAATTTGGCGAGCAGCGTGCGCACCTCGGCCGACGTCATCTCCGGCACGAGCGCTTCGAAGGCGTCTGCGAGCGGGCTCGCGCCCGCGAACAGCGAGCGCGCCTGGTCGATCTCGCCGATCGCGACCGAAGCACCGAGCGCCGCACTGCCCGAGTCTGGCTGCTGCCGCCCGAACAGCAGGCGCAAGAGCGTCGACTTGCCAGCACCGTTCGGCCCGGTGATGCCGACTCGTTCCCCCGCGTTGAGCTGCAGCGAGACCGGCCCGAGGGTGAAGTCGCCCTGCCTGGCGACTGCGGCGTTCAGCGTCGCGACGACAGCGCTCGAGCGCGGGGCCTCACCGATCGTGAATTCGAGCTGCCACTCCTTGCGGGGCTCCTCGACCTCGTCGAGGCGACGAATGCGGCTCTCCATCTGCCGCACCTTCTGGGCCTGCTTCTCGCTCGACTCGGTCGATGCAGCGCGACGAATCTTGTCGTTGTCAGGGTTTTTCTTCATCGCGTTGCGCACGCCCTGGCTCGACCACTCGCGCTGCGTGCGCGCCCTGGCGACGAGGTCAGCCTTCTTCGCCGCGAACTCTTCGTAATCATCGCGCTTGTGCTGCCGCACGATTTCGCGCTCCTCGAGGTACGCGTCGTAGCCCCCGCCGAAGACCCGGTTACTCTTCTGGGCGAGGTCGAGTTCGAGCACGCGCGTCACGCAGCGCGCGAGAAACTCGCGGTCGTGGCTCACGAGCACGACGCCACCGCGCAGCCCCTGCACAAAAGTTTCGAGGCGCTCGAGCCCGTCGAGGTCGAGGTCGTTCGTCGGCTCGTCGAGCAGCACGATGTCGAAGCGCGAGAGCAGCAGCGCGGCGAGGCCGACGCGAGCGGCCTGACCGCCGGAGAGCGAGGTCATGAGGGAGTCAGCGGAGACCGCAGTTGCGGATCCTTCGCTTTCGACCGACGCGCCCACCCTGGCACCGAGGCCGAGCTCCGCGAGCACCGCGGGCAACCGCTCCTCAAGATCGGCGGCCCCGCTCGCGAGCCACCGGTCGAGCGCGGCCGAGTACAGGTCTCCGGGGTCGGGCGCGCCCGGCCCGCTAGCCTCGGGGTCGCCGAGCGCCGCGGCGGCAGCATCCATGTCGAGCGTCGCCTGCGCGCACCCGGTGCGCCGCGCGACATAGGCGGCGACCGTTTCGCCCTCGACGCGCTCGTGCTCCTGCGGCAGCCAGCCAACGAAGGCATCGCGCGGTGCGAGGTGGATCGCCCCCTCCTGCGGCTGGAGTTCACCCGCGAGCATTCGCAGCAGCGTCGATTTCCCCGCCCCGTTCACCCCGACGACGCCGACGACGTCGCCTGGCGCGACGGTGAGATCGAGGTCGTGAAAGAGCGTGCGGTGTGCGTACCCGCCCGCGACGCCCTGGGCGACGAGAGTTGCAGTCATGCACTCAGCCTATTGAACTCCCGCGCGGGCGGCGATCACACGTCCGTTGAAATGGCACCAATAAGCAAACAACCATTGCACAACTAACAATCGTGTACATACCATTCAACAGACATGCCAAATGAGTTTGTGAGGCCGCGAGGTTTTCCACGAACTGACAAGAGCAGCACTGCAGCTGCCGACGCCGCAACCGCAAAGGAGCAGTTCGCGTGAAACCCCACTCGCAGCTACGACGGAGTAGCGTGACGTGACCCGATACATTGTGCAGCGACTGCTCGCCCTGCTGCCGGTTGTGCTCGTCGTGTCAATCGTCATCTTCTCGATCACCTACCTCACGCCCGGCGACCCGGCACGAAACATCCTCGGCCCCGACGCCTCGCAGGCCCAGGTCGACGCGCTTCGCGACTCCCTCGGGCTGAACGCGCCGCTCGTTACCCAGTACTTCTCTTGGCTCGGCGGCGTGCTCACCGGCGACCTCGGCGAGTCATTCTTCATGCGAAAGCCGGTGCTCACCGCGATCGCCGACAACTTTCTGCCGACGCTCCAACTTGCCACGATCGCCATCGCCGTCGCCCTCGGGGTGGCAATTCCCTTCGGCACGTTGGCCGCGCGCTACCGAGGCTCCGGGCTCGATCAGACGGTCACCGTGGCCACACTGCTGAGCATGGCGGTGCCGTCGTTCGTGCTCGGGCTGCTCTTGATGGTCGTCTTCGCGGTGAATCTGCGGTGGTTTCCTGTCGCTGGCTACGTCAACCCGTTCACAGACTTTGGGGCCGGCATCAAGACGCTGATTCTGCCGGGCGTCGCCCTCGGCACCATCGTTGCAGCCCTCATCACGCGCACCACCCGCGCGGCCGTGCTCGACGTGTTGAACTCAGGTTACATCGACGCGGCGCGATCGCGAGGCGTCTCGAACCTTCGGCTGCTCTTCGCGCACACGTTGAAGAACGCCGGCCTGCCCGTGCTCACCAACGTCGGGCTCGTCGTCGGCTCGCTCGTCACGGGCGCCGCGGTGACCGAGACAATCTTCAACATTCCCGGGCTCGGCTCGCTACTCGTGCAGGCGATCACGCGGCGCGACTACACGATCATCCAGGGTGTCGTGCTCGCGATCACGCTCTGCTATCTGCTCGTCAACCTCATCATCGATTTGCTCTATGGCCTCGTCGACCCCCGGGTGCGGCTCGGCAGAAAGAGCGGTGAGTAAGCATGTCTGAGATTTCGCGGGTTCCCAGCACCCAGACGCTGGCGCTTCTCCCAGCGCGAGACAGCAGCTACTGGCGGCGAGCGCTGCGCAGCCGCAGCCTCGTTGTCGGCGCCTCTTGGATACTCTTGGTCGGGCTATCGGCGCTGACGCTCCCGTTGGTGTTACAACTCGATCCGTACTCCGTCGCGCCAACTCAGCGGCTCCAGGGGCCATCGCTCGAGCACCTCGCAGGCACCGACAGTTACGGCCGCGACGTGTTCGCCCGGCTGCTCTCAGGCGCGCTCACGTCGCTCAGGGTCGGCCTCATCGTGTGCCTGGTGACTGCCGTCGCCGGTTCAATCATCGGCGTGCTCGCCGCGTTCAACAGCGTGCTCGACCAGATTCTCATGCGCATCTGCGATGGGCTGATGGCAATACCGGGCATCTTGCTTGCGGTGTCGCTCGCGGCGGCGCTCGGGCCGACGATCTCCAACCTCATCATTGCGTTGGCGATCGTCTACACGCCGGGCCTCGCGCGGGTCGTGCGGTCGCGCGCGCTTGCGGTGCGCTCAGACACCTTTGTCGAGGCCAGCCGGGTGCAGGGGGCTCGCCCGGTGCACATCATGGTGCGACACATTCTGCCCAACACGTTCTCGATCACCGCGGTGCAGGCGACCTTTATCTTTGCCGAGTCGGTGATTACCGAGGCCGCCCTGAGCTTCCTCGGGGCGGGGGTGCAGCAGCCGCTCGCGAGCTGGGGCAACATGCTCAACCAGGGCAAAGACGTCATCATGCAGGCCCCGCAGATTGTCGTGTTCACCAGCCTGTTTCTCGTGCTCACCGTGCTCGCGCTCAACCTGTTGGGCGACGGTCTCCGCGACACCGTCGATAGCAGAGGGGTGCGCCCCCAGCCGCGCCGCGCCCGATCCTCACGCAAGCGCCCGCCCCGCGACGCGACCGCTCGCGCGATTGAACCGGAAGGGACACAGCTATGACAGCCATGGCGCTAAGCACGCCGCTGACCATGTCTCGGTTGGGCATCGACGTCGATACCCGCGACACCAGGCTCGAGTTGGTCAGCGATGTGACGCTTGAGGTCGGGGAACGCGAGATCCTCGCGCTCGTTGGTGAATCGGGGTCTGGTAAGACACTCACGGCCCGCGCAGCCCTCGGCCTCTTCCCACCCCACGCCCACACCAGCGGCGCGATCAACTTGCACGGAACCGAGGTGCTCACGGCCTCTGCCGCTGAGCTGCGAAGCCTTCGGGGCAAAGACGCCGCCATGATCTTCCAGGAGCCGTCGACCGCGCTCAACCCCGTGTTTCGCGTTGGCTGGCAGATCGAGGAGGGGCTTCGCGCTCACGGGGTCGCTCCGCGGGCCGAACGAAAGCGGATCGCGCTCGACATGCTTCGCGCCGTCGGCATTCCCGAGCCGGAGACGCGCTACGACTACTACCCGCACCAGTTCTCTGGCGGTCAGAAGCAGCGCATCGTCATCGCGGCGGCGCTCGCGCTGCGCCCCAGCGTGATCATCGCTGACGAACCGACCACGGCACTCGACGTTACGGTTCAGGCCGAAATTCTCGACCTGTTGCGGCAGTGCCGGGAGTCTTTCGGCGCCGCTATCGTGCTCATCACCCACAACATGGGTGTTGTTGCCGACCTCGCCGACCGAGTCGCGGTGATGTATCAGGGGCGCATCGTTGAGCAGGCCCCGGTAGACGAGCTGTTCGCCACGCCCCGCCACCCGTATGCTCAACGACTGCTCGCGGCCGTGCCGAGTTTGGGCGCGTCGACGGGGAGCGACGATGCTCCCCAGCCACCACGAGCGCAACCGCAAGCCGCGTCCGGGCTCCCTGACCCTGGCGGCTCCCCTGCGGTGGCGGCCAGCGGCCTCAGTGTGAGTTTCGCGACGGGCTGGCGCAAGCCGCGGTTTGCCGCCGTCGACGACGTGTCGTTCGAGATCTCACACGGCGAGGTGCTCGGGCTCGTTGGCGAATCTGGTTCGGGTAAATCGACTATTGGCCGCGCAATCGCAGGGCTCGCACCTGTTTCAGCCGGGTCACTTGTCGTACTCGGAGGCGATATCTCGCGCACGCGAGGAGCCGTGCGACGGGCGCTTCGGCGCAAAGTCGGCTATGTGTTTCAAGACCCCGCGACCTCGTTCAACCCCTTCCTCACCGTCGAGGAATCGGTCGCCGAGCCGCTGCTCATTCACCGGGCTGCCCCGAACGCGCGCGCCCGCACCGCACGAGTGTTGGAGCTGCTTGATGCCGTGCAGCTGTCACGGGGGATGGCTAGCCGGAGGCCCTACGAGCTCTCGGGCGGGCAGCGTCAGCGCGTGGGCATCGCGCGCGCACTGGCGCTTGGCCCCAGCCTGCTCGTCGCCGACGAGCCAACGAGCGCGCTCGACGTCTCGGTGCAGGCAAAGGTACTCGACATTTTCCAGGAGCTCCAGCGCGAGCTGCAGTTTGCCTGCCTGTTTATCAGCCACGACCTCGCCGTTGTCGAGCTGTTGGCCGACCGCATCGCTGTGCTGCAGCGCGGCGCACTCGTCGAGATTGGCAGCGCAGCCGACGTCATTCAGCGCCCCACCGCCGCATACACTCGGGCGCTCATCGGCGCCGTTCCGCTCCCCGACCCCGTAGCTCAGCGGGCTCGACGGGCGGCCGCGCTCACTCGTGCCGACCCGCACCCACCGAGCAAACCACACCTCATCTGAACAGGAGACTCAATGTCAGCGATACGGCCAGTCGTCGCGCTCCCCATGCGCAGAAATAGCGAGGGCGAGATGCTCTCCACGGGCAATTTTCCCAAGGTGCTGGAGTGCCTCACCGCGGTCGGTTTCGAACCGCGTGTGATGGCTGACCCCACCGAACGCCTCGACGGAGTCGTCGCCGTCGTCGTTCCCGGCGGGGGCGACATCGCTCCCTACCGCTACGGCGGTAACCCGGCGGGCAATGTGTACGGCGTCGATGAGCTGCAAGACGAGCTCGACTTCTGGCTCATCGACCACGCACTCTCGGCCGGCCTGCCACTGCTTGGAATCTGCCGCGGCGCGCAGGCGATCAATGTGTTTCTGGGAGGTACGCTGCACGAGGATTTACCTCCCGGCAGCGACCCGCACCACAACAATGTATTCGCCGCGACAGACTCCAGCGTGTTTGTGCATCACGAGGTCTCGATCGAGCCTGACAGCCTCGTGGCTGGTTCACTCGACGGCGCGACGAAGGTGACGGTGCCCTCGGCCCACCACCAGAGCATCAACCGAGTTGCTGCCGGGCTTCGAGTCGTCGCCCGGGCAGACGACGGCACTGTCGAAGCTGTCGAGGCCGCCGCCCCGGCTGGCGACGCCAAGGGTTCCGCGGCACACCCAGGCTGGTTGCTGGCGGTGCAGTGGCACCCCGAGGCCGAGACCCGCTCGGTGCTCACCAAGTACGGACAATTCACGGCGCTTGCCAACGCCGTCACAGCTGCAAAGGAGACAGCATGAACGCGCTGACAGCCGGCGAGGCAAAGGCCGCCGCCGCCGCGCGGGTCGCGGAGCTTCGCGAGGAGTTGCTCGCGGTGAGTCACAGCATCGCCGCGACCCCCGAGCTCGGCATGCACGAGACCCACGCGAGCGCCCTGCTTGCGGCGACGACCGAGCGCGTCAGCGGCATCCCGGTCACCCGAGGCGTCGGGGGCCTCCCGACGGCATTCCTCGCCGAGGCCGGCACCGGAAGCCTCTCCATCACGATCTGCGCAGAGTACGACGCGCTCCCGGTTGTCGGCCATGGGTGCGGTCACAATATCATCGCAACAGCAGCACTCGGCGCGTTCCTCGCGCTCGCTCCCCTCGTCGACGCGTTCGATCTCACCGTTCGGCTGCTCGGCACGCCCGCGGAGGAGAACGGTGGCGGGAAGGTCAAGCTGCTTGATGCCGGCGCCTTTGACGGCACTCACGCGGCAATCATGGTGCACCCCGCTCCCGTCGATGTGCTCAGCATGAACCCCTACGCTTCAAACGGCATCAGGGTGCGGTTCGTTGGCAAAGAAGCGCACGCCTCACTTTCGCCCGAGCAGGGGGTGAATGCACTCGACGCCTTTACGATCGCGGCAACCGCCGTTGGTCTCGCACGCCAGCAGCTGCGACCGGGGCAGCAGATTCACTACGCCATCAGCGAGCCAGGCGGCGCCGCGAATGTGATTCCGGGAAGCGCGACGGCCGTGTGGATGGTGCGAGGCGAGACTGTCGAGAAGCTCGAGCACGTCACGGCAATCGTCGAGCGCTGCGTGAGAGCCGGAGCGCTCGCCACCGGTTGCGAGGTCGAGATCACGCGCAAAACAACCGGTTTCTACACCAACATTTTGCTCGATCATGAGCTCCTCGAGCACTACCACGCGAACGCGAACGCACTCGGTCGCGAACCGCTCGCTGTCGCGGGGCCGGGCGGGTCTACCGACATGGGAAACGTGTCGCAGGTCGTGCCAGCGATCCACCCCATGATCGGGCTGAATCGACCAGAACTCACACTGCACACCAGCGACTTTGCGCGGGCAGCTGCAGGCCCAGAGGGCGACGCTGCCGCCCTCGACGGCGCAGTGTTGCTCGCGCAGACGGCGCTCGACTTCGCAACGACGGCAGCGACCCGAGAACGCCTGCTGAGCACACACCCGCTCGCGCAGTCGTAGCCAAACCGCAACCAATTGGAACCCAGCAAACGGTTCCCCGGCCCAAGGAGTGATGTACCGATGCACAAGCCGATGACCCGATTGACACTACTCGCAGCCCCTCTCGCGGCGGCTCTGGCACTCGCTGCCTGTTCCAGCAGCGGCCCGACCGACACTGCCGAGGGGGGAAAATTCTCCGTCAGCGTCACGATGAGCGACCAGCCGCCAAACCTCGATGCCCACCTCACACAGCTGCAGAAGATCGCCGAAATCACTCGGCCGATCTACGAGACGCTGCTCACCATCGATGCGAACTACGACGTTCAGCCGATGCTCGCCGAATCCTACGAACGAAGCGATGACGGGCTCAGCTACACCTTCGTACTACGCGAGGGGCTCAAGTTTCACGACGGCAGCGACCTCGATGCGACCGACGTGGTTGCGTCAATGGAGCGTTGGACGCGCCTGACCGCCCCAGGGCAAGACGACTTCGGCGACGCGACATGGGCAGAAATCGACCCGCTGACCGTCGAGCTCACGGTACCGACCGCGAGTTTTCTCCACGAGCTACAGCTTGCGGCGCGGCTCCTCAATGTGCCGGCTATCATGCCTTCCGAGGTCATCGAGGCCGCTGGCGACGACCCCGTCCAAGAGGCGATCGGTTCGGGTCCCTACAGGGTCGAGGAGTGGATTGCTGACCAAACGTTGACCCTCACGAAGTGGGACGACTACCAGTCTGTCGACGCCCCCTCGAGCGGGCTCGCGGGCGCGAAGAACGCATCGATAGATGAGCTCGTGTTCACGTTCCTCGACGATGCGACCACGGCGGTCGCCGGCCTGCAGACCGGCCAGTACGACGTCGTCACCGGCGTGGGGCACCATCAGGTGCCGCAGATCGAGGCCGATGATTCGATCGTGCCAGAGACGTACCAGTACGGGTTGCAAAATCTCGCCTACAACATTCACAGCGGGCCAGCCTCAGACGTTCGGTTGCGGCAGGCCATGAACATGGCCTACGACCGCGATGAGATGATGCTCGCAGCCGTCGGCGACGAGAAGAACTACACGCTGATCCACGACAACATGGCGGCGCCGTGGCAGAGCGTGTGGAACACCGACGTCGGCAAGGCGGGGTTCAACGCGGCCGACACGGAGGGCGCGAAGGCGCTGCTCGCCGAGAGCGACTACAACGGTGAGGCCCTGACGCTCATCGTGAGCAGCAGCTCGAACAACGCGCAGGCCGCGGCGGTCGTGCTGCAAGACCAGATGGCCGCGATCGGCGTCAACGTGAGCATCGAGGCGATGGAGTGGGCGGCGTTCATTGACCGTTACCTCAACGACTACGACTCGTGGGATCTCGGCATCATCACCCAGGTTGTGAAGAACGAGCCGACCCAAACCATCGGGTGGGTGTCGAGCAACCCCGGGTACCAGGCGGGCTCCCCCGAGCTCGCTGCCCTCGAGGCCGCATACCGCGGCGCCGAGACGCTCGCCGACGCGCAGGCTCTGTACGACGATATGCAGCAATACATCGAAGACCTGCGCCCGCTCAGCCGCCTCGGCGACACCCACGACTTGTTCGCCTACTCGACCCGGCTCGAAAACCTCGCGGTGTTCGACGCATCGATCACCTGGTGGAACGTGACGGCCGCGCCGTAGACCGCCCCGAGGCTGTTCACACACCCAGCCGCGCGAGCAGTCTCCCCGCCGCGGCCCGGTCGGCTCCGCTCTCGTGTTCACGGAGCCTGACGGCCGCGGCGGGGCGCTCCTCGACGTGCACAATGCGGCCGGGCCGGGCGCTCAGCACGAGCACGCGGTCGGCGAGCAGCAGCGCCTCGTCAACGTCGTGGGTCACCAGCAGAATGGGCCGCCTGTCGAGCTCAACGATCTCGAGTAGCCACCGCTGCAACTGCCGCCTCGTCAGCGCATCGAGCGCTCCGAGCGGCTCGTCGAGCGCCAGCACCCGCTGCGGCATCAAGAACGAGCGCATGAGCGCGACGCGCTGGCGCATGCCCCCGGAGAGCTCGTCGGGCCACGACTGTTCATACCCCGTCAGGCCGAACCGTTCGAGCAGCGCGAGTGCCTCGGCCCGCGACTCGGCCCGGTTTCGCCCGCAGGTCTCTGCCCCGAGGGTCGCGTTCTCGAGCACCCGGAGCCACGGCAGCAGCGCGTCGCGTTGCGGGTGGTAGGCCACGCCTCCCGGCACGCCGAGCAGCTGGGTTGGCCCCAGCCACGCACCGCCGGCGTCGGGAGCTTCGAGGCCAGCGAGAATGCGCAGCAGCGTCGACTTTCCGCACCCGCTCGGGCCAACGATGGCGGTGAGCGAACCGGGCTCGGCGGTAAACGAGACGTCGCTGAGCGTCGGTGTGCGCCTCGCCCGGCGCCCGAGGAGGCGTGGGCCGGGCGCCGGGTAGGAGTGCGAGATCGACTCGACCCTGAGCGGGAGCGGGCGCTGGTGCGCTTGCGACTGCGACTGCGACTGCGGGCGCTGACGCTGGTGCGGGCCCGAGCCGCCCGCACCCGCCGCTGGCGAGGGCCCGGTGCTGGCAATCATGTTAGGCCGCTGGCAGGTAGTCGTTGGTCCAGGCACCATCGAGTGCGGTTGCGTCATCGAGCATGTTCGCGCGCACGAGGAACTCGGTGAAGCGCTGCCAGACCTCGCTCTCCATTGCCCCAAATCGGCCCTCGGGCGCGAACCGCGGCGCGTAGTAGTCGACGGCCGCAGCGATGAGGCCCTCGTCGAGTTCAGGGGCTGCGGCGAGCATGGCCGCGGCGCCCGCCGACGGATCCGCCACGACAGCGTCGTACCCCGCGCTCGTCGCGGCCAAGAACGATTCGGTGAGATCCGGGTCTTCGGTCATCGCCTTCGCGTTTCCGATAATCACGGGCGTGTACCAGTTGGGAATGCACGCCTGCTGGTCGGCCAGGGCGATGAGGGAGACGTCGTCGCGCTCCGCCTGCGCGCGGAGCGCATCCCAGCCGCCGAACACCCAGGTGACGTCGAAGCGCTGCTGCGCGAGCCCGGAGAGGTAGTCGACGTTGCCGATCTCCACAAACTCGACCGCGGCAGCATCGGCTCCACCGCACTCAGCGAGCGCAGAGATGATCTCGGTTTCGAGCGCCCCGCCGTAGCCGCCGTAGGTCAGGCCGGCGAGCGACCCGGGGTCTGCGGTGAGGCCGGAGCCGGCGAGCCCCATGAGCACCGAATCGTTGACGGGCAGGAGCGTCGCGACCGCCTCAAGATCCATGCCCGCCGCGCGCGCCGGCAACACCGACTCCGCCTGCGAGATGCCGAAGTCGGCGCGCCCCTGGGCAACCGAGGCGTCTGCCCCGATGCCGTCGCCCGGCTCGAGAATCTCGACGTCGAGGCCGGCGGCCTCGTAGAGGCCGTGCTCGTGCGCGTAGTAGATGCCGGCGTGGTGCGCGTTCGGCGTCCAGTTGAGCATAAGGGTGACGGGCCGCAGGCCGTCGGCGGCCGCGCCCTGCTCTGCGTCGGGGTTCGGGGCGGAGGCCGCGCACCCGGCGATGAGGAGCGAGGCGGCGAGCGCCGCCGCGCTCAGTGCGATGCGTCGGTGAGAGCTGTTCGGGGTCATTGTCAGACGCCCTTTCTGTTGCGTGTGGATCGGGTCTGTGAGAGCACGAGATCGCCGATGAGTGAAGTAAGCCAGAACAGCAGCACGCCGAGCACGGCGATCACGCCGACCGCGGCAAACAGCTGGTCCATCTTGTAGCTCGCTTGCGAGCGTTGGAGGTAGACGCCGAGCCCGATGGATGACCCCATCCACTCGGCAATGATCGCGCTGAACACGACGTAGCTCGCCGCGACCTTCGCGCCCGCGACAATCGCAGGGGTGGATCCCGGGAGCTTCACCCGGCGCAGCACCGTGACGGGCGACGCCCCCATCGACACGAGCAGGTCAACGAGGTACCGGTCTGCGTCGCGCATTGCGGCGCTCGCGCTGATCGCGATCGGGAAGAACGCGCCGAGCGTGACGACGAGAATCTTCGGGAATGCACCGAACCCCATCGCCGCAATGAGAATCGGGGCGAACACGACCGGCGGAATGGCCTGGCTTGCGATGAGCAGCGGCTCGGCAGCGCGCCGCAGCGTGCCCGAGAGCCCGAGCAGCGTGCCGAAGCCGATGCCGCAGACTGCGCCGAGCGCGAGGCCGGCAAGCGCGATCCGCATCGTCGCCGCGAGGTGAGCTGCGAGCAGCGCGCGATCGTTCCACCCCGCCTCCCAGACGCTCGCGGGCGACGGCAGCAGGTAACTGGGCGCGTCGGTGACGCGCACGAGCAGCCCCCACAGCAGCACCGCACCGAGGGCGGCGAGGAGTGCCGGGAGAATCTGCCGTGTGAGAATTCTCACGGCGTCTGGGCGCTAGTGAGTGATGCGAGAGACGAGGTCTGCCATCGACGCCTCCACGACGTCGTCTTTCGCTTCGAGAATGCGAAAGTGCGTCATGACGCGGTCGGCCCCGGCTTCGAGGGTGGCATCGTGCAGCTCGCGCATGAGCGGCCAGAGCCTATCTGCCGGCCCCTGGATTGTGGTGCCGAGCGCACCGACTTCGTATTCGAGGCCGCTCTGCTCGATGACGCGAATCGCGCCCTCGACGCAGCTGTATCGACCGTTTTCGTCTCCCATTGGCGTGGGTGACACGTGAACATGGATCAACATAGTGACCGCTTCCCTCCGCTCGCATTACCGAGATCAGGTTCCTGGAGTGGTTCGCCTCGTTCGGCGAATCTCAGCCCGTTCGGGCCCCCCCAGCGGATGTGTACTGGAACCCTCAGCATAGCCGCGAACGCACGGGCGCGGTCAAGCCCGTGCGTTCGCACCGGAGTGTCGCGGCGGCCCCTGATCGCTTGCCCCAGCACTCTGCCCTATCGTGGAGGCCATCGGCGCGCTCAGCTAAGGCGCCCCTCCAAGCTTCACCCCATGCCCCCGCCCACACCTGCCGAAGGAGCACCATGAGCCACGACATGAGCACCCAGATCCAGCTCGCCCGCCGCCCGAAGGGCTGGCCAGTGCACGAAGACTTCGCCACGGTCACCGTCGAGTACGCTGACCCAGCCCCCGGCGAGGTTCGCGTCGTCAACGAGTTCGTCTCGGTTGATCCGTACATGCGCGGCCGCATGAGCGACGCCCGCAGCTACGTCGCACCCTACGAGATCGGCGGCGTGATCGCCGGCGGTGCGATCGGCCGCGTCGTCGCGTCTGCAGCCGAGCAGCTGCCCGTTGGCACCGTCGTGCTGCACCAGCATGGCTGGACCGACGTCATTCAGGCAGACGCCTCGAAGTTTCGCGCCGCCCCCGAGGTCACGGGCCTGCCCAACTCGCTCCGACTCCACATGCTTGGCATGACGGGCCTCACCGCCTACGTCGGGCTCACTGCAATCGCCGGCCTGCGCGAGGGCGACACCGTCTTCGTCTCGGGGGCCGCTGGTGCCGTCGGCACCGCCGTCGGCCAGATCGCGAAGCTTCTCGGCGCAGGCCGAGTGATTGGCTCAGCGGGGACGGCCGAGAAGGTGGCGCTCCTTACCGAGAAGTACGGCTACGACGCAGCGTTTAACTACAAAGACGGCCTGGTGCGCACGCAGCTCGCTGAGGCCGCCCCAGCCGGGGTCGATGTGTTCTTCGACAACGTCGGCGGCGACCACCTCGAGGCAGCGCTCGCCTCGATGAACCGCGGCGGCCGCCTCGCACTCTGCGGCGCGATCGCGGCGTACAACGCGACCGAGCGCCAGGCCGGCCCGAGCAACATGTCGAAGATGATCACCGAGAGCCTCACCATGCAGGGCTTCACTGTTGGCGAGCACTGGGACAAGGCGCCGGCGTTCACGGAGCTCATGACGGGCTGGTTTATGGACGGCAAGATCGCCTACGACGAGACCATCGTCGACGGCATCGACAATACGATCGACGCGTTCCTCGCCATGATGCAGGGTGCGAACACCGGCAAGATGCTCGTGCGCATCTAGACCAGCGAGCCCGGCGCTGCCACCCAGTTCACGGGAGCACACGTTAGCCACCAAAGCACACGTTATTAACGTGGGATTACGTGTGCTCCGGTGAATAACGTGTGCTCCGGCGACGCCCCGAGCCCGGGGGGGGGGGGAGGGACGAGAGCCTACACGGCAGGCGGGGTGAGCCCGGAGGCAACCGCGAGATCCTGCCACGACATGCCGGTGCCCTTGAAGACGTTGGGGCGGCTCGCATCGCGCACGATCTCGCCGCGCACGAGCCCCGCGAGCGGCCGCAGCGTATCGGTATCGAGGTTGCCCTCGGCCGCCGCCATGATCACGTCGCCAGCTTCACGCAGCGCGGTGTCGTGGTCTTCGACGACGACGAGCGCCCGCGCCATGAGGTCGCCTGGGAGCTCGCGGCGGTCGGCCTCGTGCGACCCCATGGCGGCCACGCAGGCGCCGTCGCGCACGAGGGAGCCGTCGAACACGGGGTCTTTCGCCGACGTCGCGCAGAGCACGATGTCGGCGTCGGAGACATCCGCTGCGGTTCCGAGCGTGGCCTGGATGCCGAGTTCTGCGAGCTTCGCGATCGCTGGCGCGGTGCGCTCGGGGTTGCGGCCCACGAGGCGAATGTCGGTGAGCTCGCGAATCCGAGAGAACGCCAGGACGTGGTCGATCGCCTGCGGGCCGCTCCCGAACACGACGAGCCGCTCGGCGTCGGGGGCCGCGAGCCGGTCGACGGCCACCGCGGTCGTCGCGGGGGTGCGGATCACGGTGAGCGCCGACCCATCGACGAGCAGCTGCGGGGTGAGGGTCTCTGCATCCATGAGCAGGTACAGCGCCTGGATGCGCGGCTTGCCCTTGGCAGGGTTGCCCGGCGACACCGACGCGATCTTCACCCCCACCGACTGCCCAAGCGTCGACGGCATGAGCAGCAGGTGCCCCTCCCCCGCATCAACCGACTGGCGTGCGGGGTCGTTCGCGGGGTCGAAGCCGTCAAGGAGCGCCCGCTCGATGAGCCCGCGCGCGGTGTCGGGGTCGATCTGCGCGCGAACGTCGTCAGCTGAGAGGAACGGGAGTCCGGTCGGGGCAATCATCGTGTTCTCCTAGGTGTTGCGTGTGCGGCGGTGGAGTGCGGCCGCGATGGAATATGGCTGCTGTGAACCTTGGTGAGGGGTCGCGGTGCGACGGCGGATCGGCCTAGAAGCGGTCGGCAGAGACGCCCCGGAGCAGCTCGGGCACCGGCCCGCCTGCGACGAGGTCGGTGATGAGCTTGCCGGTCGTGGGCGCGAGGCTGATGCCGAGCATGACGTGGCCGGTCGCGACGAGCACGCTCGGGTGCTTCGCGAGCGCGCCGATGATGGGCAGGCCGTCTGGCGTCGTTGGGCGCAGCCCCGTCCAGGGCTCCGGGGCGCCCTCGATGTCGGGCCAGCCCTCGAAGTACGAGCTCACACCCGTGAGAATTCCGCCCGCACGGCGGCGCTTGATCGACTCGTCGACCCCGGTGAACCCCATGGTGCCCGCGAGGCGCACCTTCGTGTCGAGCGGAGTGATCGCGACCTTCGCCTCTGCAAGGTAGATCGGCTTTGTCGGCCCGCCCGGCACGACGGGGAAGTCGTAGCCGTAGCCCTTGCCCGACTGCAGCGGCACGCGCTCGCCGATGCCCTTCAGCACCTCGTTCGTCCACGCCCCGGCGGCGACGACCACGCGGTCGGCGCTCAGGAGCTCGGAGCCGTGTGTCGCGGAGCCGACCCGCACGGCGACCGATCCCCCGGCCCCCGTCTCAAGCGTGGCGGGAGCACCGAGCCTGAGCTCGACCCCCTCGCGCTCGCACGCGGCGGCGAGGCCGCGCACGAACGACCCGGGGTCGACCGAGCGGTCGCCGCGCGACTCGATGCCAGCGGCGACCCGGTCCGACAGGACCGGCTTGTGTGCCTTGAGGTCTGCGTCGCTCATGTGGTTCCACGAGAAACCGGGGAGCTTGCCGTCGAGCAGCTCGAGCTCAGTGACCCGCCCCTCGACCTTGTGACCGTTCGTGAAGAGCATCGCGAGCGGCTCGTCGTGCTGCTCGAACTCGACGCCCTCGGCCGCGAGCTCGTCGAAGTCTGACAGCGCCGTCGCGCTGAGCGCCGCGAGCACCGCAGACCCCTCACGAAACTTCGAGTCAGTGCAGCTGCGGAGCATTCGCAGCATGAAGCCGATGAAGCTCGGCTTCAGCGACGGTGTCACGTACAGCGGGCTGTCGGGCTGCACCATCCACTTCATCGCCTGCAGCATCATGCCCGGAGCCGGCACGGGCGTCGACATGCTCGGAATGAGCCAGCCGGCGTTGTGCCCGGAGGCCTTCGCTGCGAGCGGTGCCTGGTCAACGACGGTGACGTCGTGGCCGGCCTTGCGGAGGTAGTACGCGGATGCGAGGCCGACAGCGCCGGCCCCGATCACGATGACACGCGTCATGCGGTGGTTACGCCTTTCGAGAGGTGGTTGCGGGCGTCGGAGCGCCGACGCCAGGTTCGTCGATCGCTGCTCCGTCGATCACGGCGATGTGCTGGGTGCGGTCGATAGCGGGCTCGCCCTTCGCGCGCCCGACGAAGTAGCCGATCACGCCGCCGAGCACCGCGGGGAGGATCCACCCGCCGTTGTCGGCGAACATCGGCAGCCACGAGAAGAAGCCGTTGAGCTCATCGACGAAGTTGCCAGACGCCTTCACGGCGTCGAGAATCGCGATCGCGCCAGCACCGATCGTCGCGCCGACGTATACCGAGCGGCGCCCGCCGAAGAAGCGGTCGAGCAGGGCGAGCACGATGAGGGTCATCCCGAGCGGGTACAGCAGGAAGAGGATCGGGAGCGCGGCAGACAGCACGGCCTGCAGCCCGAAGTTCGCGATCACCAGGCCGACAGTCGCGTGGATCCACACCCAGGCCTTGTACGACACCCTCGGAAACTGCTTCGCGAAGAAGTCGGCGACCGCGGTGAGGCAGGCGACGAGCGTCGTGATGCCGGTGAGGAAGATCACGAGGCCGATCATGAGCACGCCGGGGTAGCCGAGCAGCGTGCGGGCAGCCTCGGCGATGACCGTGCCGCCGTTGTCGGGGCGGCCGATCGAGTCGACGCTAGATCCGCCGATCCACGCGAGCGAGATGTGCAGCAGCGCGAGGCCGATCACGGTGATGATGCCGGCCTTCAAGAACGTGAACGAGATGCCCTTGCGGGTGGTGATGCCCTGGCCGCGAATCGACTGGATGAAGACGCCGGCGAACACGAGCGCAGCGAGCGCGTCCATCGTGAGGTACCCCTCGGTGAAGCCCTTGATGAAGGCCCCGTCCTTGTACGGGTCGACGGCGTCGTGCAGTTCACCCATCGGTGTCACGAGCGACTTCACCACGATGACGATGAGCAGCACCGAGAAGATCGGCGTGATGACCTTGCCGACGCGGTCGACGAGCTTCGACGGGGTGAGCGACAGGTAGACCCCGAGCAGCGTGAAGATCACCGAGAAGATGATGAGCGGCCAGACGCCCTGCGTGAGCTCGGGCCCGAGGATCGGCTTGATCGAGATCTCGTACACCACCGAGGTGGTGCGCGGGTTGACGTACAGCGGCCCGAGCGCGAGGAACAGCAGTAGGCAGAAGACGAAGGAGAACACCGGGTGCACGCGCGAGGCGAGCTGTTCGACGGTGCCGCCCGCCATGGTGAGCGCGATGATCGCGAGCAGCACGAGGCCGACGCCGGTGATGAGGAAGCCCGACATTGGGATCCACATCTCGCTGCCAGCTGCCTGGCCAACCATCGGGGCAAAGATCGTGTTGCCCGCTCCGAGGAACATGGCGAACAAGAGCAGGCCAAGGGCCAGCATCTGGAACGGAGTGAGCTTGCGGTCGCCGGTCATCGCACGCCTCCCGGCGCGGTGGGGCTGAACTGGTGTGAGGTCATGGGTTGCACGGTCTCCTCCTTGAGTTGGCAAGAAAAGCACTGGCGGCATCCGCGTTGGCTCGATAGCCCGGCCGATACCGCACGTCGGCTCAATGAAATCACAGGTCAACCCTGCCGACTGTCGGGCAAAGTACCTAATTGACTCGCCTATTATTGACACTATGTACGAAGTGGACCGCCGATCGGGCATAGCGGGCGCACCTGGCGCACCTGGCGCACCTGGCGCATCCCCAGCGACCACCGTCACGCTCGCAGAGGTCGCAGCAGCGCTCGATGCCGCGGTGCGCGAGCTGGTGGTCGACGCTCACGCACACGCAACGATCGCTACCGTCGCCCTCGCCGAAGCGAGCGACCTGGCCGCGCCGACCCCGCTGTCGCCACGAGCCGACCTCGTACTGCCGGTCGGTGTCAGCGAGGCGCTCACCGCGACCTGGCTCGCCCGCGTTGGCCACCGCGACCCGAGCGAGCGCCCCAAGGCCGTCGTGATCAAGGAAGATATCGATTCGCCGGGATTGCGAGAGCTCGCGCTCGGAGCAGGGATCGGGCTCATCGTCGTCGACCGCATGGCGCGGTGGGATCTGCTACTCACCGCGGTCAATCGCCGCCTCCAACGCGCGCACTTCACTGGGGTCGGGATCCACGACGCTGGCGCAAATGCGGCGTTCAATGACCTCGCGGAGCTCGCCTCGGTGATCGCCGCGGGGTCTGGCGGCATGGTCACCATCGAACGGCCCGACTCGAGCGTGCTCGCGTACTCGCCCTCCGACGGCACCGCAGACGGGCTCAGGGCACGCGCGATCCTCGGCCGTGCCGCCCCCGAGGACTCGATGGTCTTGCTCGGGCAGTGGGGCGTCATGCGCAAGATCCAAACCACGCGCGAGGTGGTGCGCGTGCCCGCGCACGAGGAGCTCGGAATGCGCCCGAGGCTCGTTACCGGCATCCACTCGCCCACCGGCCAGTTCATCGGCTCGATCTGGGTGCAGGAGGGTGCGCAAGGCTTCAGCGATGACGCAGAAACCGTGGTTCGCGGTGGGGCCTCCGCGGCATCCCGCGTGCTGACCCGCGAGCTCGAGGCCCCATCGGCGAGCGAGATGATGCTGCAACGCGTCTTCGGCGAGCACGGTGGAACCGATGCGGGCACCGCCGCAGCATTTCTCGGGCTCCCCGCGCTCGGCGACGCAGCGGTCATGGGCATTGCGCTGCCCCGCGATGCCGCAGCCACGCACACCAGCGGCCAGTCGCTGCCGCCAGGGTCACCCGCACCCACTGGCCTGGCCGCCGACGCGAAGCTGCTGCGGTTGCACATCGGGGCTTTCGCCCCGCAGGCGAGGTTCGCGCTGCTCGGCGATCGTGCGTACGTGCTGCTGCCCAACCTGCAGGCGATCCATCGGCTCCACGAGTGGGCGGAGCAACTCGTGGCGAAGTTCGACGCGCGGGCCGATGCGCACGCGCGTTCGCTCCGCATCGCGATCGTCGCCCCGATCGCCGGTTTTGCCGAGGTTGCGGCCGCCCGCCTCGAGGCCGACCGGGTGCTCGACGCGATCGCAGGCAGCGGCAGACGGGTGACCTCGCTCACGCAGGCGCGCACCTCTGTATTGCTCCGCGAAGCGATGGCGCTGCTCGCCGCGCGGCCAGAACTCGCGGATCCGCGCATCGCGTCGCTCACCGATTACGACGGTCGCCACCGGGCCGATCTGCTCCCCAGCCTGCGGGCGTATGTGGAGTGCGGCTTTAACGCCCGTGAGGCGGCGCGGCAGCTCGGCATTCACCCGAACACGCTCCGGTACCGCCTCGGCAGAGCCGAAGAACTCACTGGGATCGACCTTGCCCGCGCCGACGACAGGCTGCTCGTGTCGCTGCAGCTCGCTATGGAAGAAGCGCGAGACTGATAGGCTGCAGGGTGCGAAACCCCGCGGTTTCAATGCATCGCAGAACGCCCCATCGGCCCCCTGTTCTCGCCGGGCCGCTGAGCGTGCAGAGCTGTTCTTCGGCGAACGAAAGTGACCGCCGCGGGCCCCTCTCCGCCCGGCCAGACACACACGAGCGACGCGGCGCACGGGCCCCGAACGGGCCCGACAGCCCGCCCGCGACCCCGCCCGAAAGGCACGAACACCAATGACCGAAACAACCTTCAGCGCGCTCGGCGTGCCAGCTCCGCTCGTCGCGAGCCTCGCAGCCGAGGGCAAGACGACCGCGTTTCCCATTCAGGTCGACACGCTCCCAGACACGCTCAAGGGTCGGGACGTGCTCGGGCGCGGCAAGACGGGGTCGGGTAAGACGCTCGCGTTCTCGATTCCGCTCGTCGCGCGCCTCGGCGGCGCGCTCGCGGGCGGGCGCCGCCGCCCGGGGCGCCCGCTCGCCCTCGTGTTGTCGCCGACCCGCGAGCTTGCGACCCAGATCAGCGCCGTCATCACGCCGCTCGCGAAGGCGTACGATCTGAAGACCACAACGATCTTCGGTGGCGTCAACCAGAGCCGCCAGGTGAACGCCCTGAACGAAGGCGTCGACATCGTCGTTGCATGCCCCGGTCGCCTCGAAGACCTGATGAAGCAGGGGCACGTGACGCTCGACGCGATCGAGATCACTGTGCTCGACGAGGCCGACCACATGGCAGACCTCGGCTTCTTGCCCGTCGTCACCCGCCTCATGAACAAAACTCCGAAGTCGGGCCAGCGCATGCTCTTCAGCGCGACGCTCGACAACGGCGTCGATAAGCTCGTCAGCCGCTACCTGCGCAACCAGGTGCTGCACTCAGTCGACGAGGCGAACAGCCCCGTTGCCGCGATGACGCACCACGTCTTCGTGGTCGAGGGTGCCCTGGCCAAGCGCGCCCTCGTGCGCAAACTCGCCTCGGGCACGGGCCGCCGCATTCTCTTCACCCGCACGAAGCACGCCGCGAAGAAGCTCGCGCGCGAACTCACCGCGGGCGGCATTCCCGCACTCGACCTCCACGGCAACCTCACCCAGGGCATTCGCGATCGCAACCTCGCCGCGTTTGCCGCGGGCGACGTCAGGGTGCTCGTCGCAACCGACGTCGCCGCCCGGGGCGTACACGTCGACGACATCGAGCTCGTGGTTCACGTCGACCCGCCGGCCGAGCACAAGGCCTACCTGCACCGCTCGGGCCGCACCGCTCGCGCGGGCAAGCAGGGAGAGGTCGTCACGATTACGCAGCCGTCGCAGCGGAAAGAGACCGAGGAGCTGTTGCGCAGGGCAAAGATCTCGGTGAGGCCGCGCGCTGTGACCGCTGACTCGCCCGCCGTTGTCGAGCTCGTCGGTGAGGTCGCCGAGATCGTGATGCCGGTGTTTGCGCAGGATCAATCGAGGCGCAATCGCCCCACGGGCGTGCGCACGTCAGGTGGCGGCGAGGTGGCGCGTCGCGGGGCTCACGACGGCGGTCGCGAGGGAAGCAAGCCACGGAGCGGCAGGTCGCAGAGCGGCAGGTCGCAGAGCGGCAAGCCACTCGGCGGCAAGCCGAAGGGCGGCAAGTCGCAGAGCGGCAAGCCACTCGGCGGCAAGCCGAAGGGCGGCAAGTCGCAAAGCGCCCGCGGCCAGGCGCGGAATGCGGCGCGCGGCGGTGCGGGCGGCGCTCGCGGCGGCGCGGGCGGCGCTCGCAGCTCGAAGCGCACCCGCCGCGGCTAGAATTCACGCACACCGACTCAGCTTCAGGAGACATGGCCGTGGCACCGTTCGCTCATTCCATCGCACCGCTCGCACCGCTCACACCGCGCAAACCGCGCGCACACCGCGCACCGCGGGCGCTGCGAGTCGCCGTTCCTGCCGCGCTCGCGGCCGCGCTGCTGTTCGTCGCTGGCTGTGCGCCGGAGCCGGAGCAGAAGCCTGAGCGCAGCTCACCCGCAACCGCAACTCCGACCCCGCCGAGTGAGCAGCCCGCTGCCCCCGACCCGCAGGCAAACGCAGACCTGGCGGCAGCCGTCGCGGCGAACGATGGTGAGGCCGTGCGCTCCGCGATCGAGCGTGGCGCCGACATCGAGCTGCGCGGAGAGGGCGGCATGACCCCGGTGGTTGCCGCGACGAAGGCAAACGCCGTCGCGGCCGCGACCGCCCTGATCGAGGCTGGCGCAGACGTTAACGCCAAAGACGACATGCAAGACAGCGCGTACCTCTACGCCGGCGCCGAGGGCTACGACGAGATTCTCGCCCTCACGCTCTCGCACGGTGCAGACCTGTCGAGCACCAACCGCTACGGCGGCACGGCCCTGATACCGGCTGGCGAACACGGCCACGTAGAGGTGACGCGCATGCTGCTCACCGCGGGCGTCGACCCCAACCACGTCAACGACCTCGGCTGGACGGCGCTGCAAGAGGCCGTCATTCTCGGCAGCGACGGCGCCGAACATCAAGAAACGGTGCGGCTGCTGCTCGCTGGCGGTGCCGACCCGAACCTGCGCGATGGCAGCGGCGTGACTCCACTTGCCAACGCGCAGGCGCGGGGGTATTGGGCGCTCGCCGAGCTCATCCGCGCTGCCGGCGGCGTGTAACTGGCGGCAGGGCGACCCGGGAGGCCGGGTAGTCGGGCAGCCCCGACTACCCCTCGAGCATTCCTCGCCGAATGAGCTGGCCGTGCGGGTCGGTTCCCGTCACAACCCGCCCGCGCAGGTAGGTCTTGCGCACCACGCCCGACAGCGCGCGCCCAGCGTAGGGCGTGATCGGGTTCTTGTGGTGCAGTTTCGCCGCGTCGACGACGAAGGCATCGTCGGCCGCGAAGATCGCGAAGTCGGCGTCGTTGCCAGGCGCGATCATGCCCTTACCCGTGAGCCCAACGTTTGCGGCGGGCTTCGTCGACATCCACGCGATCACCTGTTCGAGGGTGATGCCGCGGTGCCGCGCCTCCGTCCAGATCACGGGGAGCTCGAGCTGCAGCGACGAGACGCCGCCCCAGGCGACCGCGAAGTCGCCGTTGTCGAGGTCTTTCAGGTCGAGCGTCGAGGGCGAGTGGTCGGAGGCAATGTAGTCGATCGTGCCGTCGAGCAGCCCCTCCCAGAGCAGCTCTCGGTTGTGCGCCTCGCGAATCGGCGGGCAGCACTTGTAGGCGGTGCCGCCGGCGGGGATCTCCTCTGCGGTGAGCGCGAGGTAGTGCGGGCAGGTTTCGACGGTCAGGCGCACCCCGTCTCGCTTCGCCGAGCGAATCATGGGCAGCGCGTCTGACGACGAGAGGTGAAGAATGTGGGCCCGAGCCCCCGTCCACCTGGCGCGCTCGATCACCTCGGAGATCGCGAGGTTTTCTGCACCGCGCGGCCGGGAGTGCAGAAAACGCTCGTAGGTGTCGCCCTCGGGCGAGGGCGCGCGATCGATGGCGCGCGAGTCTTCGGCGTGCACGATGAGCATCGCGTCGTAGGTGAGCAGCTCGCGCATCACCTCTTCCATCTGATCGGCGTTCAGCGGCGGGAACTCGTCGACGCCCGAGTGCAGCAGGAAGCACTTGAACCCGAAGACGCCGGCATCGTGCAGCCCGCGCAGGTCTGGCAGGCTCCCAGGGATTGCGCCGCCCCAGAACCCGACGTCGACGTGCGACTGGGGTGCGGCGACGGCTCGCTTCGCCTCGAGCCCCGCGACGTTGACCGTCGGGGGAATGCTGTTCAGGGGCATGTCGACGATTGTCGTCACCCCGCCGGCTGCCGCGGCGCGCGTCGCCGATTCGAACCCCTCCCACTCGGTGCGGCCCGGCTCGTTCACGTGCACGTGCGTGTCGACGAGCCCGGGAATGAGCGTCTCGTCGTCGGCGAGCTCGATGGTTTCGGCGCCGACGAGCCCGTTGCCCAACGGTTCAAGGGCGACGATGCGGCCGTTGCGAACGCCGACCTCGCGCGGGCGGATCCCGGAGGTTGTGACGATGCGCTCGCCTCGGATCACGAGGTCAAAGGCATCGGTGCTGTGCTGGGGCGTGGTGGGGTTACTCACATGGACTCCATCGTCGGTCGTGCGGTGTTGCGTGATGATTCGGTTGGGCTGGTGCGAAGCAGGCGGGCTGCGAGGTCGCTGCCGATCTGGGTCAGGTAGCGGGCAGCGTCGCGAATGCTCTCGTCGGTGCTCGCGGCGCGCTCGGCGACGGTGCAGCAGGCGGTAAAGCCCGCTGCGCGCCACTGTTCGGGGGCGAGGGTGGATCGGCCACACACCGCGATGATTTCATCGCAGCCGGCGCTCACCGCGGCTCGGGCGACCCCCCACGGCGTCTTGCCGCCGAGGCTCTGCTCGTCGAACGAGCCCTCCCCCGTGATCACGAGATCGGCGCCGGCAAGCTTGTCTGCGAGGCCGGTCAGACCGGCGACGACCTCAACCCCGGGCCTGCGCTCTGCGCCGAGCACGGCAATCGCCGCGTAGCCGACCCCGCCGGCGGCGCCAGAGCCCGGCTCCGCGGCGACGGCCCCCGCCCCGGCGAGAGCGCGATCGAGCACCTCGCTCAGCCGCGCCAGCCCGCGCTCGAGCGTTGCCACCTGGGCCGGCGAGGCCCCCTTCTGCGGCCCGAAGACGGCCGCAGCGCCCTCGGGGCCGAGCAGGGCGTGCTCGACGTCGCTCGCGAGCACAAACTCGGTGCGCGCGAGCCTAGGGTCGAGGCCGCTCAGGTCGAAGGTCTCAAGCTCGGTGAGGGGCCCGCCGCCGCGCCCGAGCGCCGCGCCGTCTGCGTCGAGCAGTCTGGCACCGAGGGCCTCGAGCAGCCCTGCGCCGCCGTCGGTCGAGGCGCTCCCGCCGATTGCGAGAGTGATGCGGGTGACGCCAAGGTCGAGCGCCGCGCGAATGCACTCCCCCGTGCCATACGAACTCGCGGCGAGCGCATCGCGCTCGGGCCGTGAAACGAGGGCGAGCCCGGAGGCTGTGGCCATCTCGACCACGGCCTCCGTGCCACGTACCCCGAAGTCGGCCCCTACCTGGGCCCCGAGCGGGCCAGAGACCGTCGCCGTGTGGCGAGCAAAGCCGCTCGCCACTGCCGCGTCGAGCGTGCCCTCCCCGCCGTCGGCCATCGGCACGTGCACGATGTCGACGTCGGGGGTGACGGAGCGGATGCCCGCCGCAACGGCGGCGCACACCTCCTCCGCCTGCAGCGACCCTTTGAACTTATCGGGGGCAATAACGACGCGCATGGCAGCCCAGTCTACTTGCGCGCGTCGGCGGGCTGCTTGAGCAGAATTGTCGCCGTCGGCGCGTCTTCCGGGCCCTCCGCCAGATCCTCAAACTCGTTGATCGCGTCGATGCCTGCGCCGCCCATCGCGATGTTCGTGATGCGCTCGAGAATCACCTCCACGACGACGGGAACCTGGAACTCGTTCATGAGATCCTTCGCCCGCACGAGCGCGGCTCCGAGATCGTCGACCTCGCGCACGCGAATCGCCTTGCACCCGAACCCCTCGGCGACCTTGATGTGATCGACACCGTAGCCCTCAGTCTCGGGGCTGTTTACGTTGTCGAACGCGAGCGACACGTGGTAATCCATCTCGAAACCGCGCTGCGCCTGGCGAATCAACCCGAGATACGAGTTGTTCACGACAACGTGAATGTAGGGCAGCTTGAACTGCGCGCCGACGGCGAGCTCCTCGATCATGAACTGGAAGTCGTAGTCGCCCGACAGCGCGACCACCGGGGTCTTCGGGTCTGCCGCGACAACGCCGAGCGCGGCGGGGAGTGTCCAGCCAAGGGGGCCGGCCTGGCCGCAGTTGATCCAGTGCCGTGGCTTGTAGACGTGCAGCATTTGCGCGCCGGCGATCTGCGAGAGCCCGATCGTGGTGACATAGCGGGTGTCGCGGCCGAAGGCGCGGTTCATCTCTTGGTAGACCCGCTGCGGTTTGATCGGCACGTTGTCGTAGTTCGTCTTGCGCTGCAGGCTGCCCTTGCGCTCCTGGGTCTCGGCGACCCAGTCGCTGCGGTCGGGCAGCGTGCCTTCGGCCTTGCGCTCGAGCGCAGCGGCGAGCAGCCCCGAAATCGCGGCCCCCGCATCTGACACGATGCCAAGATCGGGCGCAAACACGCGGCCGATCTGCGTGGGTTCGATATCGATGTGCACGAACTTGCGGCCGGCCGTGTAGACATCGAGCGAGCCGGTGTGGCGGTTCGCCCACCGGTTGCCGAGACCGATGACGAGGTCGCTTGCGAGCAGGTTCTCGTTGCCATAGCGGTGCTGGGTCTGCAGGCCGACCATGCCAGCCATGAGCCGGTGGTCGTCTGGAATGGCGCCCCAGCCCATGAGGGTGGGAATCACGGGAATGTCGAGCGCCTCAGCGAGTTGCACGAACTCGTCAGCCGCGTCGGCGTTGATGATGCCGCCGCCCGCGACGATGACGGGCTTCTTCGCAGCGTCGAGGAGCGCGAGCACCGCATCAATCTGTGCCCGGCTTGCGACTGGCTTTGCGACCGGCAGCGGCTCGTAGAGGTCGATGTCGAACTCGATCACCGTTTGCTGCACGTCGATGGGCAGATCGATGAGCACGGGGCCGGGGCGACCCGAGCGCATAAGGTAGAAGGCCTGCTGAAACGCGCCGGGCACCTGCCCTGCCTCGAGCACCGTCTTCGCCATTTTGGTGACGGGCTTCGCGATCGACGCGATGTCGACCGCCTGAAAATCCTCTTTGTCGAGCTTGGCGACCGGAGCCTGGCCGGTGATGCACAGAATCGGAATCGAGTCGGCCGCGGCCGAGTAGAGCCCGGTGATCATGTCGGTGCCGGCCGGCCCCGACGTGCCGATGCAGATGCCGATGTTGCCGGCCTCGGCGCGGGTGTACCCCTCAGCCATGTGCGAGGCCCCTTCGACGTGGCGGGCGAGCACGTGCTTGATGCCGCCGTGGGCGCGCATTGCGGAGTAGAAGGGGTTGATCGCGGCGCCGGGAAGGCCGAACGCCTGGGTCGCGCCCTCTTTTTCGAGGATCAGAACAGCTGCGTCAACAGCGCGCATTTGAGCCATGAGATTGGTCCTTTGTGAGACAGCGGCGCAGTTGCTGCGCCGCGGGGTGGTGGCATCGTTGCCAGGGAGGGTGAGCCGGGGCCGGCGCGACAGAATGTGAGTTCTAACGGTAGGGTTCGCACCGGCCCCGGAGCCGTGGGTCAGGCCTGCGTTGACCGGCCAGACAGCTCTTCAACGAGCAGCAGCAGCGCCGAGTGATCGAGCGATCCGTAGCCCTTGGCGCGCGCGGCCCCCATAATCTGGGCGGTCGCGGCGCCGAGCGGAATGTGCACCCCGGCCTCGCGTGCGGCACTCGTCACGATGCCGAGGTCTTTGTGGTGCAGGTCGATGCGAAAGCCGGGGTCGAACTTGCGTGCCCGCATCGAGGCCCCCTTGCGCTCGAAGATCGTGTTGCCGGCGAGCCCACCGGCGAGCACCGCGAAGGCTGCCTCGGTGTCGACGCCGTGCGCCTCGAGAAAAACGAGCGATTCAGAGACGAGCTGAATCGTGCCAGCCACGATGAGCTGATTTGCTGCCTTCACAGTCTGGCCCGAGCCGGCGGGGCCGACGTGCACGATGGTCTTGCCGACGACGTCGAGTACCGGGCGCAGCTCCTCGACGACGGCCGCGTCGCCGCCCACCATGATCGAGAGCACCCCCTCGACTGCGCCGGCTTCGCCGCCCGAGACGGGGGCGTCGACCGCCCGCAGGCCGGCGGCCTCTGCGTCAGCGGCGAGGCGGGCTGCAACGTCGGGGCGAATCGTCGAGAAGTCGACCCAGGTCGCGCCGGGGCGGGCGTTCGCGAAGATGCCGTCGGCACCGTGCACGACCGCCTCGACGTCTGGCGAGTCTGGCACCATCGTCAGAATCACGTCTGCGTTCGCGACGGCCTCGGCCACAGATGCGGCGCCCGTGCCGCCGGCCGCGACGAGCGCATCGATTTTCGGCTGGCTACGGTTGTAGCCGGTCACCGAGTGCCCCGCCGCGACGAGGTTCTTTGCCATGGGGAGGCCCATGATTCCAAGGCCGATGAAGGCGATGTTCGACATAGTCTGCCTTTCTAGGGTGTGTGGATGGTGTGGTTAGCCGAAGGTCTTTACCCAGGCGAACGGGTCTGCCTGGGACTGCTTGTACTCGAGCCCGATCGGGCCGGCGTAGCCGA
>NZ_BAAAKZ010000010.1:199470-349630 GCF_039528015.1 Leucobacter albus
CGTCGGCGATCTGAATGTGGCCGAAGTCTGCGGCGTGCGCCTCGATGACGGCGGCGACGTCGTCACCGTTCACCGCGAGGTGGTAGAAATCGGCGAGCAGCTTCACATTTTCGGCGTCGAGCTTATCGATGATCTCGAGCGCCTGCGCCGCGGACTTCACGGGGTAATCGGGCGCACCCGACACGGGCTCGAGCAGCACCACGCCGCCGATGCTGGCGACGCCCTCGGCGGCCGCCTGCAGGTTCTTCAGCGCGAGCTCGTCTTGCGCCTCTGGCGAGTGCTCCGACTGGCGCAGGCCGTAGAGGGCGTTGAACGAGCGTGTGCCGAGGCGCTCACCAATGCCTGCGACGACGGCAACGTTGTCTTTGAACTCGCTGCAGCGCCCCTTCCACGAGACCAGGCCGCGGTCGCCCCCGGCCATGTCACCCGCGAAGAAGTTCAGCCCCGTCAGCTGCACTCCAGCGTCTTCGATCGCGCGCACGAAGGCGTCGACGTCGGCGTCGGCCGGCACGGCTTCGGCAAACGGCCACCAGAACTCGACGGCGTCAAACCCTGCGGCTTTGGCGGCTGCGGGCCGCTCGAGCAGCGGCAGCTCGGTGAGCAAGATCGACGCGTTCACGGTATAGGTCATGTGATCAACCTGACTTCCTTGTCGGGGCGAATCCCTTCGCCGGGTACTCTCCCGCTCCGCGCTATTCGCGCGATAACTTTCACAATGCGGAAGAAAACTTCTATGTTATGGAATTATCGTAGGCCGCCGGCGGCGCGAATGTCAATGGCTACGCGGCAGAATTCTGCCTCTCTCAGCGGCGCAGCAACCGGGCGCAGGCACACCACAGGCGCCGGCCGCGCTCCCATTGGGTGAAGTCGCAACCGGCGCCTGTGCCGCCCCTCGCTAGAGCGTGATCTGGCGGTTTACGTCCTTATACAGCAGGTAGCGGAACTTGCCTGGCCCACCGGCGTAACACGCCTGCGGGCAGAACGCGCGCAGCGAGAAGTAGTCGCCGGCCTGCAGCTCGACCCAGTCGTCGTTGAGCCGGTAGACGGCGTTGCCCTCGAGCACGAAGATGCCGTGCTCCATGACGTGCGTCTCGAGGAAGGGAATCTTCGCCCCCGGCTCGAACGAGACGACGGTGACGTGCATGTCGTACGCCAGATCTTCAGGGTCGAAGAAGCGCGTGGTCGCCCAGCGACCGTCGGTGCCTGCCATAGCCCCAGGCGTGATGTCTTGCTCGTTGCCCACGAGCGGCTGGGGCGTGAGGCCGGCGACAGGCTCGTAGCGCTTTCTGAACCAGTGGAACTGCCCGGCGACCGCACCGGTGTTGCGCAGCTGCCACGCGGTGCCGGCCGGAACAAACGCGTACCCGCCGGCGGTGAGCGCATGCGACTCACCTGCGAGCGTGAGCGTGAACTCCCCCGACAGCACAAACACGAAGCCCTCGACCTCGGCCTGCGGCTCGGGCGCATCCGACCCGCCGCCCGGCTCGACCTCGAGGATCGCCTGGGCGAAGGTTGTTGCGCCGCCCGCGACCGGGCGGTTCAAGATCCACGAGCGAGTGCCCTCCCACTCCGGGTAGAAGCTCGTCACGATATCGCGCATCACGGAGCCGGGAATCACCGTGTAGGCGTTCTTGACGATCGCGGCCGAGCCGAGCGAATCGGTTTGCGGGGGCATCGTCGCGTCGACGGTTGCGTAAGTTGGGGAGGTCATCGGCCTTCGGCTCCTTCGTTCGTGTGTGGCGCGGCGGCGCGGCCGCGCTGTGGGTAGGCGATTTCGAGCAGCTGCTCCTGGCTGATGCCGACGTTGTCTGACAGCTCGGCCGCCGTCACCGCCCCCGACTGCAGCCCCCGCGCGAGGAATGCAGCGAGCGGGCGGGCCGTCGCGGGCTCGTCGAGAAACCCCTCGGTGTTCTGCTGCACGTAGTTGCGCAGCCGGGTCGAGACCTCGGCGACCCCGGTGCGGAAAAAGGCGTAGCTCGCCGCAAACCGGCTCGGCAGGTGCGCGGGGTGCAGATCCCACCCCTGGTAGTAGGCCCGCTCGAGCGAGCGGGTAACGAGCCGCCCGTGCAGCTGCCACGTCGGCACCGCGCTGGCACCCTCGCTCGCGGGGATCACGTTCGTCGAGCCGTCGGAAAGCCGCACCCCGGTGCCAGCGACTGCCACCTGCATCACCTCTTTCGCGAAGTCTGCCGCAGGGTGCTCGAGCGACTGCTGCGCCGCAGACACCCCGACAGAGGCCGAGTAGTCATAGGTGCCGTAGTGCAGCCCCGAGATGCGCCCCGCACCGCGGTGCAGAAAGCGCGCGATCGGAAACGTGCCGTCGGCCGCGATAATCACCTGCGGCGTTTCGATCTGCACCTCGAACGTCAGCCGGCCAGGCGCGAGCCCGAGCTCGAGCTCAAGCCGCTCGACGAGCATCACCATCACGTGCACCTGCTCGACGGTCGACACCTTCGGCAGCGTGAGAATCAACCCCTCTGGCAGCCCCTCGGGGCCGAGCTCGCCGACGAGCGTGGTGAGAAAGAGGTCGAGCGTGCGCATGCCGCGCTCACGCGTTGCCACCTCGAAGCATTTGAAGCGAATGCCGACGTACGGCGGCGCGGTGCCGGCGGCGAGATCCGCCACGAGCGCACGCGCGGCCGCGACCACCGCGGCATCCTCCGCCTCGTCACCCTGATCGCCGAAGCCGTCTTCGAAATCGATACGCAGGTCTTCGATCGGCTCACTCGCGAGCTTGTCGCGCACCCGATCGAGCACTACCGCGCGCTCCGCAGGTGGCAGCTCGAGCGCCTCGCCGAGCGCAGCGTAGCCACCGGCCGCGGCGACGTAGGCCGCCGCACGTTCCCCCCACTCCTGCGCGATTCCGGCACGGTAGTGCTGCCCGGGAATGTAGACGGTGTGAATCGGCTGCCGCGAGCCGTCGTCGCCCGGGTAGGCGGTTTCGAGCAGCAGATCGGTCGGCGCGAGCCACTCGGCCGCCGTTGCGAACTCGCGCTCGGTGAACGTCGTTGCATAGGGTTCAGTCATTTGTACCTCCGACCAGTTCCCGGTACGCCGGGAGCGTGAGAAACGACACATACTCGTCACTGAGAACTATCTCACCGATGAGCTTGATCGCTGGGACATAAAACGCTTCGAACGCGCCGGCGGGCACCTCGCCGCGCAGTCGATCCGACTCCTCGGCGAGCACGTCGGCCACAAGATCGGCCGTGACGCTCTCGCCCGAGTCGAGCACTGTGCCGTTGCGCAGCTGCTGCCAGACCTGGGAGCGCGAGATCTCAGCCGTCGCCGCGTCTTCCATCATGTTGTGAATCGCGACCGCGCCGTTGCCGCTCAGCCACACCGCGGTGTATGCGACAGCGACATAGAGGTTGTTGCGCAGCCCCTCGAGCGTCGCGGTGCCCTCGAACGACGAGATCGCGAGCAGGTCGTCGGCCGTCACCGCGACCTCGGGCCGCAGCCGGTCGATCTGGTTCGGTCGTTCGCCGAGGGCCTCGTCGAACACCGCTTCGCAGACCGGCACGAGGTCGGGGTGGGCGACCCAGGAGCCGTCGAAGCCATCGCCGGCCTCGCGCTGTTTGTCTGCGCGCACCTTGGCAAATGCCTGCTCAGTCACCTCGGGCTCGCGGCGGTTCGGAATCACCGCCGCCATGCCGCCCATCGCAAACGCCCCGCGCTTGTGGCAGGTCTGCACGAGCAGCTCGGTGTAGGCGCGCATGAACGGCGCGGTCATGACGACCTGCGCGCGGTCGGGGAGCTCGAACGCCGGGCCGGCATCGCGGAAGTTTTTGATGATGCTGAAGAGGTAATCCCACCGGCCGGCGTTGAGGCCAGCGGCGTGCGGCCGCAGCTCGTAGAGCATCTCGTCCATCTCAAACGCCGCGGTGATTGTCTCGATGAGCATCGTCGCCCGAATGGTGCTCTCTGGCAGCCCGAACGACTCCTCCGCGAACGTAAAGATCTCGTTCCAGAGCCGGGCCTCAAACCGGTTCTCCATCTTCGGCAGATAGTAGAACGGGCCGAGCCCCTGCTCAGCGAGCGTGCGAGCGTTGTGAAAGAAGTGCAGCCCGAAGTCGACGAGCGCACCGACCGCTGGCTGCGAGCCGATCAGCACGTGCGCCTCTGGCAGGTGCCAGCCGCGCGGGCGCACGACCACAACGGCGGTCTGGCCGTCGGTGCGCAGCCGGTATTCCTTACCGCCGTGCGAGACGGCCCGCAGGCGGCCGTGAGCCGCGTCGGTGAGGTTCGTCAGCGCGTCAATGACGTTCGCCCAGGTGGGGGTCGAGGCGTCTTCGAGGTCGGCGAGCCACACCTTCGCGCCCGAGTTCAGGGCGTTCACCGCCATCTTGGCCGGGGTGGCAGGGCCCGTAATCTCGACGCGCCGGTCGACGAGCCCGGGCGGCGGGGGCGGCACGCGCCAGTCTGCCGAGCGGATCGCCGCGGTCTCTGGGTCGAAGTCGAGTTTCGGGCGCGCCGCGAGCGCCGCCCGCCTGGCCTCGCGCCGCTCGAGCAGCTCGGGCACGCGCCCGGCGAAGCGCTCGTGGAGCTCGCCGACAAACTCGAGCGCCTCGGGTGTGAGGATCTCGGGGGCGCGGGGCGTGGGGTGTGAATCGGTAAGGGTCAGCGCCATCGGTGCGGCCACCGTTAGTTCCCGACCGGCACGGCTTCGGCCGCGCGCGCGGTTTCGACGATCGCCTCGGCAACGTCGCGGGTCACCGCGCGGTCGAACACGCTCGGAATGATGAAGCTCGGGTTGAGCTCGTCGTCAGAGACGTTCTTGCTGATCGCCGCGGCCGCCGCGACGAGCATGTCGCTCGTGATCTCGGAGGCGCCGGCGTCGAGCAGGCCGCGGAAGATGCCGGGGAACGCGAGCACATTGTTGATTTGGTTCGGGTAGTCGCTGCGGCCGGTTGCGACGACGGCCGCGTACTGACCGGCGATCGCGGGGTCAATCTCGGGGTCGGGGTTCGCGAGCGCGAACACAATCGCGTCGCTCGCCATGCTCTGCACGTCTTCGGCGGTCAGCACATCGGGCGCCGAGACGCCGATGAACACGTCAGCGCCGCGCACGGCGTCGGAGAGCGTGCCGGTGAGGTTATCTGGGTTCGTCGTCTCAGCGATCGATTTGCGGTGCGGATCCGTGTGCTCGTGATCGCGCGCGACGATTCCAGCGCGGCCCGCGGCGACGATGTGGGTGACGCCCGATGCCTGGAGCAACTGAATGATCGCGTTGCCGGCGGCGCCGACGCCTGACACCGCAACGCGGATGTCTTCGATGCGCTTGCCAACGACCCGCAGCGCGTTGTTCAGCGCGGCGAGAACGACGATCGCGGTGCCGTGCTGGTCGTCGTGGAACACCGGAATGTCGAGCTCTTCTCGAAGCCTCGCCTCGATCTCGAAACAGCGCGGCGCCGAGATGTCTTCGAGGTTCACGCCGCCGTAGGCGGGCGCGAGCGCCTTCACAATCATCACGATCTCGTCGGTGTCTTTGGTGTCGAGGCACACGGGCCAGGCGTCGACGTCTGCGAACTGCTTGAACAGCGCGGCCTTGCCCTCCATGACCGGCAGCGCGGCCTCTGGGCCGATGTCGCCGAGGCCGAGCACGGCGGTGCCGTCGGTGACAACCGCGATGGTGTTGCGCTTGATCGTCAGGTTGCGAGCGAGCGCCTTGTCTTCGGCAATCGCCTTCGAAACGCGGGCGACGCCGGGTGTGTAGGCGCGCGACAGGTCGTCGCGGTTGCGCAGCTCGAGCTTGGGCACAACTTCGAGCTTGCCGCCGAGGTGAATGAGAAAGGTGCGGTCGCTCACGTGCTCGACCTCGACACCACTGACGGCGCCGAGCGCCGCAGTGAGCTCCTCAACGTGCGCGGGAGAGGAGGTGTTTGCTGTGACGTCGACAACCATCGACTCGGGGTGCGATTCCACGACATCGACCGCGGTGATCTGGGCACCGGTGGCCCCCGCGGCGGCGACGAGCTCGCTCGTCACCGTGTACCCCGACGGGGTCTTGAGCCTGATTGTCACGGAATAGCCGGGACTGGGAGTTGCCATGGTGATCCTCCTCGATCTGCAAAACAATCTTGGGCGAGCGCCCAACACACTATTTCCACGATACGGATAAATGTTTCTGGTGTGTGAAATAATAGTACGACTGCTCGCCCGGTCTGGCAAGCGCCATTCCGGCTCGGCCGCAGCGGCCGAGCACGCGAGCGGTCGCCCACGCAGCGCCCCTGGTCAAACGCGACCGCGGCCCGGTACTGTGAACGAAACGTCAACACATAAGGAACATCGCAATGGCAGCTCAAACCCAGGGTGGGGTCCAATCAGTCGAGCGCGCATTCGACATTCTCGAGGTGCTCACCGACGCGGGCGGTGCGCTCCCCCTGAGCGAGCTCGCCGAGCGGTGCGCGCTGCCACTCCCCACGATTCACCGGCTCGCGCGCACACTCACGGCGCGCGGCTACATCAGGCAGCTCGGTGACCGCCGCTACGCGCTCGGCACCCGCCTCATGCGGTTCGGCGACGCCGCAAGCACTCAGCTCGGCATTTTCGCGCGCCCGCAGCTGGCCGCACTCGTGGCAGAGCTCGAGGAGTCGGCGAACATGGCCGTGCGTGAGGCCGACCAGGTGCTCTATATCGCGCAGGTGCCGTCGCCGCACACCATGCGCATGTTTACCGAGGTTGGTAAACGCGCCCCGATGCACAACACCGGCGTCGGCAAAGCCATCCTCGCCCAGCTCGACGAGCGCACGGTGCGCAGCATCGTCGAGCAGGCGGGCATGGCGCGTGCGACCGAGAAGAGCATCGCGACGGTCGACGAATTGCTCGCTGAGCTCGCGCGCATTCGTGAGCGCGGCTACGCCATCGACGACAACGAGCAAGAGATTGGCGTGCGCTGCTTCGCCGTCGCCATCCCGGGCTCGCCGACGCCGATGGCGATCTCGGTGTCGGGCCCAACGTCGCGCGTCGACGAGGCCTTCGGGCTGCGCGCCGTGCCACTGCTACAGCGCGCGGCGAGCGTGATCGCCGCCTCCTTTCCGCAGTAGTCGACTGCTCGATCCGCCGCGCGGCGGGCGCGCGGCGGCGAAAACCGGGGCTTACCCAACACCGTGAGGTGCGGGCACGCCCCGGTTTTTCGCACTCAGGCGTCGCCGCCTGCGCTGCCTGTCGTGCCTGCCGTGACGTCTGCGAGACGGTAGCGCTCGGCGGCCTCGCGCGCGGTGCCCTGCGGCAGCACGCCATCAAGCTCGAGCCCCTCGAGCGCGCGCACGACGATCGACTCGACGTCGACCCTGAAGAAGCGCCGGGCCGCGGCCCTGGTGTCTGAGAACCCAAACCCGTCGGTGCCGAGCGACAGGAATCGAGTTGGGCTGTACTGCGCAATCTGATCCTGCACCTGGCGCATGTAATCACTCACAGCGATCACCGGGCCACCGCTCCCCTCGCGCAATCGCTGCGTCACGAACGGTTCGCGCGCCTCCGCGCCCGAGAGCACCGCCTCGTCGGCGAGCAGCGCGTCGCGCCTGAGCTCGCTCCACGACGTCACCGACCACACGTCGGCCGCGACGCCCCAGTCGGCCGCGAGAAGGCGCTGCGCCTCGATCGCCCACGGCACCGCGACCCCCGACGCGAGCAACTGCGCCGGGTGCCCCTCGCCCTCGGCCCGGGCGACGCGGTGCATGCCGCGCAAGATTCCCTCGGCGTCGACGCCCTCGGGCTCGGCTGGCTGTGCGATCGGCTCGTTGTACACCGTCAGGTAGTACATGACGTTCGGGTCGGGGTGCTCCCCGCCATACATGCGCTCGAAGCCGTCGCGCACAATGTGCGCGAGCTCGTAGCCGTACGCGGCGTCGTAGCTGATCACCGCGGGGTTCGTCGCGGCGAGCAGCGGCGAGTGGCCATCGCCGTGCTGCAGGCCCTCGCCCTGCAGCGTCGTGCGCCCGGCCGTCGCGCCGATGACGAAGCCGCGCGCCATCTGGTCGCCGGCGGCCCAGAACGAGTCGCCGGTGCGCTGAAAGCCGAACATCGAGTAGAACACGTACACCGGAATCAGCGGCTCGCCGTGCGTCGCATACGCGGTGCCGGCCGCGGTAAACGCCGCGACGGCGCCGGCCTCGTTGATGCCGACGTGCAAGATCTGGCCAGAGGTCGACTCCTTGTACGCGAGCAGCAGCTCGCGGTCAACCGACATGTAGGTGTGGCCCTTCGGGTTATAGATCTTCGCCGTCGGGAAGTAGGCGTCCATGCCGAAGGTGCGTGCCTCGTCGGGAATGATCGGCACGATGCGGTGCCCCATGCCGGTGTCGCGCAGCAGCTCGCGCAAGATACGCGCGAAC
Source organism: Leucobacter albus (assembly GCF_039528015.1). Lineage (NCBI taxonomy): Bacteria > Bacillati > Actinomycetota > Actinomycetes > Micrococcales > Microbacteriaceae > Leucobacter > Leucobacter albus. The sequence continues at coordinate 207,807 of NZ_BAAAKZ010000010.1, forward strand.
GCCATCGTCGTCGCCGCCTGCTGCTTGCCCGAGCCCTTGCGCGCGAGCGCGTACGCGCCGTCGTCTGGCAGCGGGATCTGGGTGTACTTCGAGCGGCGCTGCGGCACCGGGCCGCCCAGCGCGCGGCGACGCTCGAGCATGTACTCGAGCTCGGGCGAACCGGGCTCGGGCCGGTAGTAGGGCGGCTGGTAGACGTCGCGCTCGAGCGCGGCGTCTGAGATCGGGATGCGCAGCAGATCGCGGAAGTCCATGAGGTCTTTCGCCGTGAGCTTCTTCATCTGGTGCGACGCCATGCGGCCCTCGAAGCTCGGGCCAAGCTTGTAGCCCTTGACCGTCTTCACGAGAATAACCGTGGGCTGGCCGCGGTGCTCGCTCGCTGCCTTGAACGCAGAGTACAGCTTGCGGTAGTCGTGGCCGCCGCGCTTGAGGTTCCAGATTTGTTCGTCGGTGTGGCCAGCAACGAGCTTCGCCGTGCGGGGGTCGCGCCCGAAGAAGTGATCGCGCACGAAGCCGCCAGACTCGGCCTTGTAGGTCTGAAAGTCTCCGTCGGGGGTCGCGTTCATGAGGTCGACGAGCGCGCGGTCGTGGTCGACAGCGAGCAGCTCGTCCCACTCGCGACCCCAGAGCACTTTGATGACGTTCCAGCCAGCACCGCGGAAGAAGCCCTCGAGCTCTTGCACGATCTTGCCGTTGCCGCGCACCGGCCCATCGAGCCGCTGCAGGTTGCAATTGATCACAAAGTTCAGGTTGTCGAGCCCGTCGTTCGCCGCGAGCTGCAGCATGCCGCGAGACTCGGGTTCGTCCATCTCGCCGTCGCCGAGAAAGGCCCACACCTGCTGCTCCGAGGTCTCCTTGATGCCGCGCGCGGCGAGGTAGCGGTTCGACTGCGCCTGGTAGATCGCGTTCATCGGGCCAAGGCCCATCGACACCGTCGGGTACTCCCAATAGTCGGGCAGCAGCCGCGGGTGCGGGTAGCTCGGCAGGCCGAACCCCTCGCGCGAGCGCTCCTGCCTGAAGCCGTCCATGTGCGCCTCTGTGAGCCGCCCCTCGACGAACGAGCGTGCGTACATGCCGGGAGAGGCATGCCCCTGGAAAAAGACCTGGTCGCCACCCGAGGGGTGGTCTTTGCCGCGGAAGAAGTGGTTGAAGCCGGTCTCGTAGATCGTGGCCGCACCCGCGTAGGTGGCGATGTGGCCGCCCACCCCGATCTCGGGGCGCTGCGCGCGGTGCACCATGACAGCGGCGTTCCAGCGAATCCAGGCGCGGTAGCGCCGCTCGGCGGCCTCGTCGCCCGGGTAGTGCGCGTCTGCGCTCGCCGGGATGGTGTTGACGTAGTCGGTCGTGAGGGCTCCAGCTGGAGCCTGCCGGGTCGCGCCGATGCGCTCGCTCAATTGGGCGACGATGGCTGCGGCTCGCTCGGAGCCGCGCGCGGCAAGGAGGCCGTCGATCGATTCGATCCACTCTGCGGTTTCTTCGCCATCGGGGTCAACCGGGTGTGCTGCGGCCCGTTCTGGCGCGCTGTGCTGCTGCAGCACGTGGCGGCGAAAGCGCTGCGGTGGGGTGTCGGCTGAGGTGTACACGACTACTCGTTTCATTCAAGACGCGCAGCGGAGAGCGGGCAGTGGCCCCGCCCTCCGCTGCGCGTGAGTGTAGATTTACTTCGGGGTCTTGACGTTGCCCGTGTCGGGGCGCACTCTGTCGACCGTGGGAATGTGCAGCGACGAGGTGACGTCGCCGGTTTCGTCGATGCGCTCCACCGGAACCTCGACACCGTCTTTCGAGTACAGCTTGCCGCCGACGAACGTGTCGCCGTCTTCGAGCGCGCGAATCTCGTCTTCGCGCACCATGCGCGGCGGGCTTGCCGCGAAGGCGTTCTTGTTTCGCGACTTGCCGAACTGTAGCTCGTTAAAGATGATGTTCAGCAGAATCGCCATGATCGCGGCAGACGAGATGCCGGAGTGGAAGATCACCTCGAACCAGTTGGGAAACTGGCTGTAGATGTCGGGCTTCACGATGGGCAGCATGCCGAATGCGAGGCTCGTCGCGACGATGATGAGGTTCATGTTGTCTTTGTACGACACCTTCGACAGCGTGCGAATGCCAGACGCCGCGACCGAACCAAACAGCACGATACCCGCGCCGCCGAGTACCTGCATGGGAATCGCCCCGGCGACCCTGCCCATGATGGGCAGCAGGCCGAGCACCACGAGAATGGCGCCGCCCGCGGTGACCACGAAACGGCTACGCACGCCGGTGATCGCCACGAGGCCGACGTTCTGGGCGAACGCCGACTGGGTGAAGGAGTTGAAGATCGGCGACAGGATGCTCGAGATCATGTCGGCGCGCAGGCCGTTGGCGATGCGCTTCGAGTTGACCTTCGAGCCGGTGATCTCGCCAACGGCGAGAATGTCGGCGGCGGTCTCGGTGAGGATCACGAGCACCACGATGAACATGGAGACCGTCGAGGCGACGTGAAACTCGGGCCAGCCAAACGCGAACGGTGTCGGCAGCGCGAAGATGTCGCCCTCGAGCACGCCGGAGAAATCGGCGATGCCCATCGGCACGGCGATGAGTGTGCCGACGACGAGGCCGACGAGCACGGCGAGGCGAGCGAGCATGCCCTGCCCGAGCTTGCTGCACACGATGACAATGAGCAGCGTGAGCGCCGCCAGGCCGATGCCCTTCACCGAGCCGTAGTCGTCGGCCTTCGCGTTGCCGCCCATAATCCAGTTACCGGCAACGGGCATGAGTGTGAGCCCGATGGCGGTGATCACCACCCCCGTGACGACGGGCGGGAAGAAGCGAATGATCTGCGCAAAGAACGGCGTAATGATGAAGCCGAACACCGAGGCGAGCAGCACGGCGCCGAAGATCTCGTTGATCGTGCCCCCGCCCGCCACAATCGCCGACATGGTCGACACCGAGGCGAACGACACGCCCTGCACGAGCGGCAGCTTCGAGCCGAAGAACGGAATGCCGACGCTCTGCAGAATGGTGGCCAGACCGCCGATAAACAGACAGCAGGCGATGAGCATGCCGATCTGGTCTGGGGTGGCGCCGATGGCGCTTCCGATGATGAGCGGCGGCGCGATGATACCGCCGTACATGGTGAGCACGTGCTGCAGGCCGTAGGCGATGGTGCGACCGATCGGCAGTCGCTCGTTCTCTGGTTCGCCTTCAACGTTGATGTAGCCGGGGAGCTCCCCCGTCGCATTTTTCCTCATTGCTGACCTCCTCGTCGGCATGATGGTGTGTAGGAATTGTTGGCCAAGCGCGGGGCAGCCACCCTACAGGCCGCCCCGTGATGACGGGCTAGACGAAGGCCGGAACGCCCTTCCAGATCTTGTCAGTATCGCCGAGGGACTCGCGGCGCAGCGTCCCTTCGATCAGGCCGTAGGGGCTGTGCGCGGCCCAGAACACCTCGTTGTCGTTCTCAAGGCCGTAGGGCGAGAGGTCGAGCGCGAAGTGGTGCAGGTTTGGCATCGAGAACTTGATCTCGTCGATCTCGGGGTGCGCCTCGAGCACGGCTTTGCCCATGAGGTACTGCGTCTCCTGCAGCGCGCGCGAGTAGTGATTCGTGAACGTCTCGAGCAAGATCTGCTTCACGGAGTCATAGCTCGCGTTGAAGTCGACGTCGGTCGTGTTGAACAGCCACCTCGCTGTCACGCTCGTCGCGAGAATGCGGTCGGTTGTCTCTGGCAGGGTCGTGTACTTGTCGACCGGAAAGCCCTCGAACCCCGACTGCGTTGTCTTCAGCACGGAGAGCTCCTGCAGACCAGAAATCACGTACTTCGCGTCGCCGTCGATCTTCACGATGGCGGTGCGAGTCTCGCCGCCGGAGCCGCCACGATAGAACGAGTGATCGTGCCCCGCGCCAGCGACGGGAATGCGATCCCAGCTCACCTGGCGCGCACCCCAGCGCCCGCCGGTCACCCACTCGAAGTCATCGACGTAGTGCTGGCCGAGACGCAGCAAGAACTCCTCGGGCGAACCGACGCCGTCTTTGGCGAAGGCAAACACCGTGTTCTTCTGGGTGTCGGTTGGCACGACGTGCTCGTTGTTGCCGTCGTAGTAGGCCGACGCAAAGTCGCCGTGCAGCTGCGACACTACGGTGAGATCTTCAATCGTGTGCAGGTCACCGTCTTTGGTGACGCGCACAAGATGATTCTCGGCCTTGCCAAACTGATTGTCGCCAAGGACGATCTTCTCTGTGGACATATCTACTTAACTCCCTCGGTAGGTGGAATATGCGAATGGGCTGAGCAGCAGCGGTACGTGGTAGTGCACGTCTCCCTGCCTGACGGTGAAGTGGATGGTGACGACCGGGTAGAAGGTCGGCGTGCCGGTGCGCGCGAAGTACGGCGCGACAGCGAAGACGAGGCTGTAGTCGCCGGGCTCGAGCGACTCGGGGCCGAGCTCGCTGACGCGGCCGTCTGCGTCTGTGACCCCAGTCGCGAGCTCGGAGCCCGCGGCGTCGAGCAGGCGAACGGCAATGTCGGAGGCCGGGCCACCGAGCGCGGCGTCGAGCACGTGGGTGGTGATGAGGCTCATTGCTCAATCACTCCTCTCAGTCGGAGGAGCGCGATCTGCCTGAGCTGCTCGATCGCCTCCCCGGTTTCTTGGTCTGGGGAATTGCCGAGCCTGCGGTCGAGCTCGGCGAGAATTTCAGCCGCGCTGCGGCCCGCGGCACGAATGAGGAACACCCGCCCGAATCGTTGCTCGTACTCGCGGTTGCCCGCGAGCATCTGCGAACTGGTCACGCTGTTGAGGCCGACACCCGCCTGCTCGCTTCGCGACATCGTCGCCTCGGAGTTCGTGCCTGCCGCCCGGTCGCCAATGCGCGGGTGGTGGGCGAGCGCCTGGTCGAGGTCGGCCTCAACCCAGCCGGCAGCCGCTGTCTCGGCAGCGGCAAGAGCGTCGTCGACGGAGGAGTAGGGGCGCCCCGCGACAACGGCGGTGACCCACCCGTCGCTGTCGACGCACGGGCGAATCAGTTCGGCTGCGGCCTGGGGTTCCAGGGCATTAAACGCTGCAAGCGACATTGCCTACCTTAAATTTCGTATTGTGGAAAACAATTTCCATGTTCTGATATGGGTAGCTAAGCACACCCCGGTGCGCCGAAACAAGCCCCGAAAGATATTTCACAGACACTCGGGAGCCGGGGTGCGGAAGGCGCGACAAACGCCCGCCACCGCCGCTGCGGGGGCAGAACCTGCGGCGCCTGCGGCTAGGCCCCGAGCGACTCCCGCAGCCGGGCGACGTGCCCGTTGGGGTCAACGTTGTACTCTGCCGAGAGCACTCGCCCGTCAGCATCGAGCACAAAGGTCGAGCGAAGCGCTCCAATCTTCGTCTCGCCTGCGATCACCTTCTCCCCCCATGCGCCCAGGGCCCGAGCGGCCTCGTGACCGGGGTCGCTGAGCAGCGCAAAGCCGAGAGACTCCTCCTCGGAGAATCGCTTGAGTGTCGCGACATCATCGCCCGAGACGCCCACCACCTCATAGCCGGCCGCACTGAGGCTCGCGAGATTGTCGCGAAAGTCGCACGCCTCGGTCGTGCAGCCGGGGGTAAACGCCGCCGGGTAGAAATACAGCACCGTCGCGCGACCACGCAGGCTTTCGAGCGTCACCGCCCCGCCATCGAGCCCGACGAACTCAACATTCCCCGGAACGTCGCCCGGAACCAGCCGGGGTGAAGTAGCGGCCATCGTTGCCCACCTTTCGCGCATCGCACGCGATGCAATTCAGCAATAATTTCACTATACGGAAACTAGATTCCAAAATACGACTTTACGGTACCAGCTGTGCTGCTGCCGTTCAAGCAATATCCGAGATATTCCCCGCCTAGATCCACCCCTGCTGCCATGCCTGCTCGGCCGCGTCGTGCCGATTGCTCACGCCGAGCTTCGTCATCGCGGCCGACAGATAGTTGCGCACCGTGCCGCCCGAGAGAAAGAGCGTGTCGGCGATCTCTTGCACGCTCGATGTCGTGCGGGTCGCGCGCAGCACGTCGAGCTCGCGGTCGGTGAGCGGGCACCGCTCCGCCGTCAGCGCCGCGGCGGCGATCTCCGGGTCGATATAGCGCTTGCCTGCCGCCACGTCGCGAATCACTCTGGCGAGTTCGCCGGCTGGCGTTGACTTCGGCACGAATCCAGCGATCTGAGCAGTGAGGGCGCGGCGCAGCACCCCGGGCCTGGCGTGGCGGGTGACGATGATGACCCGGGTGGCGGGGGCGTGCTCGGCGATCCGCTCCGCCGCGGCGATGCCGTCTGCCCGGGGCATCTCGAGATCTAACAGGCACACGTCTGGGCGCAGCTCGAGCGCGAGCTCAGCGGCGGCCACGCCATTGTCGGCGCCCGCGACGACGTCGATGTCGGGCTCGAGAGCGAGCAGCGCCTCGAGGGCACTGCGAATGAGCTCTTCGTCGTCAGCGATGAGCAGTCGAATCTGCCGCGCGCTCGCCGAAGCGCCGCCTTCTTCCGTGTGCACAGTCACGCTGCCCCCTCCTGAGGAACCCATACCCGCAGCTCAAACTGCGGCCCTTCCAACCCCGACCCTCCGGGCTGTCGGGCACCGGGTGTGTCTGCAGCGCCCACCGGGGCTGCCCGGGCCCGCGTCACTGCGGCCGTGAGCGATCCACCGATCGCGGCGACCCGCTCGCGCAGCCCGGCGAGGCCCGAGCCCCCGCCCCCGTGTGTGCCCTCGGCGACCTCCGAGGCGTTTCCAAGGCCATCGGTCTCGCCAATGCCGTTATTCGAGACGACCAGCTCGAAGCCTCCCCCGACTGGAGCGAGCGAGATTCTTGCTCGGCTCGCGTCGCTGTGTCGCAAGATATTTGTCGTCGCCTCGCGCACTGCAAACGCGAGTACGCGCTCGGGCCCACCTGCCTCGGGGGTTGCAGCGACCTCGAGCGTGCACGCAGCTCCGGCGAGCGACAGCACCTCGCGAGCGTTCTCGAGCTCATCGCTCAGTCTGACATCGCGCAGCCCCGCGACGAGCGAGCGCGTCTCCTCCATCGCTTCTTTCGCGATGAGCCTGATCGCGCCGGCCTGCTCCGCGGCGTACTCGGGTTTCGTCGCGAGCGTGCGTTCGACGAGCTCGGCCTTCAATGCGATCACCTGCAGGTGATGCCCCTGGATATCGTGGAGATCTGCCGCGAAACGCAGCCGCTCCCGCGTCACCGCGAGCTCTCCGGCGAGCGAACGGGCCTCGTCGAGCCTGCGCACGATGCGCCAGAACCAGAGGCTCGACAGCAGCGCGAACGGGAGCAGCAGCCCGTAGACCGCGACCATCATGCCGACCGGCCGGCCAAACTGCTCGGCGAGCGTGACGCCCCGACTCGCCTGGGCGATCACGGGAATGAGCGCGACAGCGAGCGACACAACTAAGACTGGCCACCGCACCGAGCGGCGCAGCACGAGGCTGAACATCACGGCAGACAGCCAGAGCTGCGCGGCGGCAAAGGCCGGCACCTGCGGCGCCACGAAGGCGATGCCCCACGCCACCACCGCCGGCGCAAACATCGCAACAGTCCATGCCACGGGCGGCTGGCCACTGCCCGAGCCATCACGCAAGAACCAGCAGTAGCGAATGCGCAGCGCCGACGCCAGCACGCACACAACCGCGAGCGCAAACAGCGCAGGCGATTGGGTCTCGGCGAGGCCCCCGAGCACATCGGTAATGACGAGCAGGTCGAGCATCACCAAGAAGAACACCATCGACCCAAGCGTGTAGACCCAGGTCGCGTTCACCCCTGCGAACGGGGCGGGTGGGTGAGAGTTGGTAGCCATCAAATTCAGCTTAGAGGCTGCGCAACGGCAGCCGGGCGCCCAGGGGCTACCCTGGCAAGAGATGTGACAGATGTCACGGGTGGAGCGTGCGTTCTGCCACGCGAAGGCGTGACACCGCGGCACTGGGCGCGCCGCTCGAGCCACGAGAGCATTGAGGTACCGCGGCAACCGCCGCAATCGCCTCGGCGCGTTTCGTTCGAATCACGCCGCTTCCCGAAAGGTCGCCATGCTCGACTCGCTCCAAGAATTCACCGCTTCGCTCCCCGAGTTTCTGCAGTGGTTCGGCATCTTGCTCATCGGCGCTGTGCCATTCCTCGAATCGTATATCGGCTCGGCCGTTGGCATTATCGCCGGGCTCAACCCCGTGATCGTCGTCGCCGCGGCCGTCGTGGGCAACGTGATCTCGATGCTCGCATTCGTGTTTGTCGCCCACAGCGTGCGCTCCAAGGTCGTCGCTGGCAAGGCGACGGCTGAGCTCAGCCCCCGCCGCGCGAAGCTCAAGGAGCGATTCGACAGGTACGGCGTGCCGGGCGTGAGCCTGCTCGGGCAGACCCTGCTCCCCAGCCAGATCACCTCGGCCGCGATGATCTCGTTCGGCGCCCCGAAAAACCAGGTGATTCTCTGGCAAATCATTTCGATCATCATGTGGGGCGTGATCTTCGCCGTGCTCGCGACGCTCGGCGTCTCAGTCATTCGCTGACCCGCTCACCGACAAGCCCGGTGTGGTTGGCGTGGCCAACCGCGCGGTGTGGATCGGTCGCCGCGCGGAATGGGTGTGGGTGGTATGCGTTGCATGCCGCCCACACCCATTCCCGTCTACTCCGCTACTCCGCGTGAGCGGTTTGGGCTCGGCGACGCACTGCGCCAGCGATGACCGCTGCCGCACCCAGTAGGAGCACGCCCGCGCCGACCGCGACGCTCGAGCTCGCGGAGCCACCGGTCTTGCTCAGCGCGTCGGTCTTCGAGGCTGTGCCCGCACCGGGGGTCTTCGTACCGCCGCCGGGGGCCGGGGTCGAAGCAATGGTGACTGCGACTGTGGCCGAGCTCGCGAGCTGTCGCGCATCGCTCGGGGTGAAGCGCAGTTCGACACTGTGCGTGCCAACCCCAAGGCCCGCGAGCACCACCTCGCCGCGGCCCTCGGTGAGGGTGACGGGCTGACCGACAGGAGCGTCACCGCTGAATGCCTGCACCACTCCGCCGACGAGCGCGGCCTCGGGGTTGGCGTCGCTCAGCGGCTCAGCTGCCGCACGGGTGAGCACTGGGCCCTCTGACTCGCCCGGCCCGCCAGGCCCCTCAGGTTCCAGCTCAGGCACAATCGAGGCCACCACCCGCACCGTCGCGGGCCGCTCAGGGGTGCCCGTCGCCCGCTCCGACTCGACAGCGAGCTGCGTCTCGACACCGTTCACCTTGAGCTGTGTCGGCGCGCTCGTCGAACCCACAAACCCCGGCACCGGCACGAAGCGCGCGGCGAGCTGGTGCTCCCCCAGCGGCAGGTCGAAGGTATCGAAGTCGAGCTCGAACCTAGCGGCGCCGTCACCCTCGACGCCGTCGCTGTCGGTCGCGGTCGGCACGGTGAAGACAGCGTTGCCGTCGACGAGAATCTCGATGCCGCCGCGCGGGTCTGCCGTCACGTCAGCGCCGACGCTGCGCACCTCGGCCGTCAGCTTCGCGACAACGCCCGAGCGCACGTCGGCCCGCGCGGCACGCAGGCTGGTTGTGGTCTCGACCTCGCTTACCGTGATCTGGGATGGAGCCGAGCTCGAGGGCGCGTAGTTGCCGCTCGCGCTGCCAAGGTATGAGACAGAAAGCACTGTCGTCGCACCCGGCACCTCAACGCCCGCAAACGTGACATCGCCGTTCGCCGGCACCGGAGCCTCTGCGATGCTTACCCCGTCGGCGAGCAGTTGCGCGGTGCCGGCGATGCCGGGAGCCCCCGGCTTTTCGGGCAGCACCAGGGGCGCCGGCGTGACTTTGGCGTTCACCGTGATGCGTTCGAATGCGTGAGCCGCAGCTGGCGCACTGACAATTTCGGTCGATGTTGACGCCTGCGCGACGGTCACGGTGAAGGGCTCGCTCACCGACGGGAGTGCCGCCGGGCGACCCGGCGCAATCGACTCTGCACCGTCGAACCGGGCAGAGATCGTGTGCTCGCCGGCGCTGAGGCTGTAGACGGCCGGCAGCATGCCGAAATACTTCATCCCATCAAAGCTGATGACTGCGCCTGCGCCGACCTCGACACCGTCGACGATCAGCGCAACTGGCACAACACCGACAAATGCATGCGCGCTCATCTCGACCCGAAACGTGAAGATTCCGGGCAGACCGTAAACGAGTGGGCCGTTGCTCAGCTCCACGAACGATGCCGTTGACACCGTAGCCGTGTTCTGCTGTGGCGAGGCTGCGGGGGCCTCAGGCGCGGCAAGGGCGCCGGGGGCATCCTGCGCCGCAAGCGCGGGTGACGCGCCGGCGAGCCCGGCTCCGCCCAGGCTCAGCGCGGCAAGCGCGACGGCGGCAACGGCTTTGCGCGCACGGGCGCGGCCAGTTCGAACAGGTGTGGGCGCGCCAGCAGTGGTGCGCCTTGGAGAGGGCAGACGAGAAGACATGCCAGCAAGCCTAGAATCGCGCGCAACCCCACCTGCCAGAGCGGGCCGAAGTGTGCGCGATTTGACGAGCGCCGTGCGCAATTTGCACGACGCGGCCGGCGGAGTTCGGGAGATTCAGGTCTCCCCTCCCACCGCCGGCCGCGCCGCTTTGCTCGTTCAGCGCGCAGCGGCTAGCCCGGCTTCCGCTCGGCACCCGGGCCGGCGTGCGCCAACGCCCGCCGCTGGCGCACCACCCCGACGAGCGTGTCAACAACCACGAACCCGACGAGCGTCCACCCCACGAACGGGAGCAGCACGCCGACGCCGGCGGCCGCGAGCAACACGAGCCCTACTCCCCACCACGGCGCGCCGCGAATCACGCCGCGCCGCGGCGGGCTCGCGAACTCGAGCGGGGAGCTGCGCGTCGGGCGCCTGCGCCACCACATGAGGTACCCGAGCACAACGAGGGTCGCGATCCCCGCGGCGATGAAGAACAGCACGATCTGGTTCACCAGACCGAACATCACCCCCATGTGCAGGTCGATGCCCCAGCGGCTGAGCTTGGCGAGCGGCGAGAAGCCGGCGAAGTCGACCCGATCCACCACCTCCATCGTGCTGCCGTTGATCGCAACCGCGTCGACCTCTGTCGGGTACTTCGCCTGAATCTCTTTCACGACCCAGGCCTGCCCCGGTGCCGCCGGCGGCGAGATCTCGACCTGCCCCGTGTTCACATTGATGCGCTGCGCGATCGCGAGCATCGCGTCGAACGTGTCGGGGTTTGCCTCCCCGGTCGGGGCAGCGACGGGGCCGTGGTGGTGCGCATGCTCGTCACCGCCAGCAGGGGCACCGTCGAGGTTCGTGTTCACCGCGGGCGTCGCGCCGCCGAGCGCGTGTCGCACCGTTCCGACGTTGCCTCCCCCGTACTGCGACCAGGTGATGCCGGTCGCCGAGAGAAACAGCGCACCGAGCAGCACCCAGATGCCGAGCGAGGTGTGCCAGCTCAGTGATTTGCGGTAGCCGCGGTATCTGCGGTTCGGGCGCACGAAATCCTTCTTCGTGCGCGACTTGCGCACGCGCACGACCCAGAGCCCCAACCCCGCCAGCGCGATGATGCCGAGCCACGACGCGGCGAGCTCGCTGTAGACGCGGCCCGGCTCGCCGAGGTTCAGGTTGCGGTGCAGGCTCGACACCCAGGTGCGCAGCGGCAGGGCACCGCTCGAGCCATAGGCAACGAGCTCGCCGCGAATCTCGGCCGTCGCCGGGTCGACAAACACCGCCGTCGATTCGCTCGGGCCGAGGCCGGGGGTGGCGAACATCACGCGGGTCGTCTGCCCCGGCTCGGGTGCCGGTCGCACCGCGCTGAGCGCGCCGCCGTCGCCGATGTGCGATTGCGCGGCGCGAATCTGCTCGGCGAGCGGCAGCTGCGTGTCACTCGCCGGGGCGCGCAGCTCGTGCGAATACACGATCTGCTCGGCCGTCGGGGCAAGTGCGTAGAGGCCGCCCGAGACAGCCGCGACGAGAATGAACGGGCCGACGAGCACGCCGGCGTAGAAGTGTAGCCGCAGCATGAGCTGGGCGAACCAGCCCCGCTGCGGCTTGGCGCGGGGCGCCCGCGGCGGGGCTGGTGAGCCCGCCGCGGGCGCCGTAACCGTTGTCGTCACCGCGGTGCTCAGTGACCGCTGTGGGCGTCGTGCGCAGAGTCGGCTGCCTCACCGGAGGCGGCGCCTTGCTCGGCGCCGTGCTCGGCGCCGTGACTCATCTCGCCGTGGCCGCCCTCGTAGTTCTCGTTCGCGCCAGCGTAGTCTTTCACGATCGCGGTGAAGTCGAGGGTCGAGCCGTCGGCGAAGGTGAGCGTGAACGTGACGTCGTCGCCCGCCGTCACAGCCTCGGGCAGGTCCATGAGCATGATGTGGTTGCCTGCGGGCTCGAGCACGAGCTTGCCTCCGGCGGGAATCACGAAGCCGCCCTCGACCTCGCGCATCACCATCTGGCCCGACTCGTTCGCGACGGTCTCGTGCAGCTCCATCATGGGAGACGCCGCCGACGAGACCGAGACGACGTTCACATCGGTGTCGCTCGAGTTCTCGAGCACGCCGAAGCCAGCGGTCATGTCGCCTGGCCCGGCCGACTTCACCCAGGCCTCTTCGATGGTCACCGAGTCTGCGGCCTGAGCGCCCGTCTGCTGGGCGCTCTTCGTGTCACCGCCCGCGCCGCCGGAGCAGCCGGTGAGGGCGATGAGTGCCGCGGCGAGCACAACACCAAAACGGGTCGCGCGAGTGTAATTCTTCAACATTGTGTGCCTTTCAAGCATGCAAATCTCCGGCCGCACGCGTGTGGCGTCGGCCGGGCACCGCGCCGGGGCATGGCCCTGCGCGGTGCAGAAAATGGAGATGCTGCGTGGGGCCGCGGCGGGTGTTAGCTGGCGGCCCCGCGGGGCCGGGGCGGGCCGCGAAGGGAGCGAGCCGACGCCGTGAGCTGGGCCAGCACCGCCCAGCCCGCGGTCTCGCCCGCGCCGATCGTTGGGGCAGCAGTTCGCCGAAACACCGCGGGAACACTGAGCGGTTCGGTGAGGCCGTGCTGGGCCCACGCGACGAGGCGCTCGCCGAGCGCCCGCAGGGCGTGAATAGCCTGCTCGCCGCGGTAGAGGAAGAGAATCGTAATGACCGCGCCGACAATGTGCGAGAACCACATCACGGCGTCGCCCTGAATAAGCGCCGCCTGCTGGTCGGTCACCAGCGGCATCGGCATCGCGGCCGCGCCGTGGTGCTGGTGCGCGTTCGCCAGCGCCGCCGCCGGCCCGCCGCTCGAACTCGGCGCACCGAGCACGAACAGCGTGTGAAACAGCGTCTGGCTCGCGACGACCGACAGCGAGAGCCGCGCGAGCGACAGCCGCCTCCCCGCGAGCAGCACACTCACGAGCAGGGAGAGCACGAAGGGCACGCAGATGCCGAGCGGCTCGGGCATCGCCCCGCCCGCAAGCACGTGCGAGAACAGCGCCGCGAAGGTTGCGATGGCAGCAGCGCTCGTTCCCCGCACGAGGTGCGGCAGGCGTGAGGCTGACTGCATACCCACATTATTCACTACTGGCTGGCCGCCAAGGTGGGAGCCAGCGGAGCGCGCTCTCGCGGGTGGCGCAGCGGGGCCGGGCGGGGAATGTGGCCGCGCGCCTCGGGCCGAGAACGGGCAGGGCCGGGGTGGCGGATCCGCAGATCTCACCACCCCGGCCCGTGCAAGGGGCCGCGCGCCCTCAGCGACGCGCGTGCCCTGCTACTGGCGCAGCTTGCGACGCGACAGCACCACGAGCGTGCCGCCGAGAAGCAGGATCAGGGCCGCGCCGCCAGCGAGGCCGGCGAGCGGGAGCCCACCGGTCGCCGCAACATCGCTACCCTTGCCGTTGCCGCCACCCTTGCCGTCGCCGTTGCCGCTGCCTGGCCCGGTGCCGCCACCGTCGGTGCCACAGGCCTCGGCCTTGTAGGGCTCGGCGGCCTCGGTCTCAGGCCCGTCACCTGCGCGCTTCACCGCGGTGAGCGTTTCGCCACACGGCACCTCACCGGTGATGACCCACTTGCCGTTCGCGTCGACGGTCGCACCCTCGAAGACGTTACCCTTCGAGTCGCGCACGATGACAACCGTGTCGGGAGCGCCGTCGAGCACATTGCCCTTCGAATCGACGTGCACCACAGTGTCGCCGACGGTGTAGCTGCCAGCGACGTTATCGCCGTCGATGAGGAACGACTCAGACTCGGTCGACTCGGTGCCGTCAATGTGGGTGTTCGTGAGCGTGATGGTGAGGCGACTCTGCGCGCCCTCCTTCACAACCTCGGTCGACACCTTCGTGTCGATGACGGCGTTGTCGATCGAGACGTAGACCGCCTCTGGCGACGAGAACTCCGCGTTCTTCGCGCCGTCGCCGAACGTGAAGAAGCCGCGCTTCTCGATCTTGCCGCGCTCGGGGAACGGGTCTTCGTTCGTCTTCAAGAACTCGGGGTTCACCGTGTACATGTCGGTCTTCGAGTCGGCGACGATCGCCTCGACACCGCTGTAGTCGGAGTCGGTGATCGCGAGGTTGACCGAGAGGTAAATTGCGTTCGGGTCGGTCTCGGCAGAGCGCGACGAGAAGAACTGCGAGGCGTCTTGCCCCTCGGGCACCGCGAGCTCCACGGGTTGGCCGTCAACGATGATGTTGAACGCGAAGTCGCCGTAGCCGCCGTCGACGAACTTGGCCCAGACCTCGTCGCTCATGTGCGCCGGGCGCTCCACCTTGAACTCGAGCCGCATCGGCGCGACGTAGGTGCTGTCGAGGTACTCGGGGTCATCGAGGGGCAGGTAGACGCCGCCCTTTTCGTGCCCGAGGTCGTACGACGCGGCCGACTTAGTGGTGTTGCCACGGCCGTCCCACATCGGAATGTTGAACGAGGTCGCGCCGAGGAGTGCCTGCGAGTCGAGGTGCTCAGGGGTGACCGCAGCCGAGGCGTCTGCGAACGTGCCGATCGTCACGTCGAGCAGATCGAGATCTGAGCGGTTCGCGTTCAGGCCAGGCATGTCGGCCCACATGAACTGCGCGCCGGCCGGGCCGCTGTAGCGGGCCATCTCGAGCATCGCGTCAGCCATCATCTTCGTCATCTGCACGGCAGACTCGACGCCCATGCGCTCGTTGGCGGTGTGCCACCAGCGCTCGTTGCCCGGAATCACCGCGCCGAACGCGGTCATCTTGTTGCGGAAGTTGCTCGCGAGCGTGCCGCCGGTGGTGCCGAGCGGGTAGACGATGTCGCTGAGCTGTGCCGGGCCGTCGAACGACGCGGGGTCGTGGTTGATCGACGCCTCGTAGCTCGCGAACTGCAGCGCAGTGAGCGGGTTGTCGTGCGTGACGTAGAGGCCCTGACCGATCGGCGCCTTCAGATCGCCGATCGCAAAGCCCTGCCCCTCGAACGCGGCCCTGACCGCGGTCATCGCCTGGGCCGAGTCGGCCTCGGTGACGTGCATGCTGCGAATAAAGAGCGGAATGTCGAGGGCGCCGGTGGCGGCCGTGTAGAACGGCGCTGGCTTCTCGTCTTTGATGCCGCCCATTAGCGCGAACGTGAGGTTCGGGGCGCCGTTGGCCGGGTTGCGCAGCAGGTTCTCGGGAATGCCCAGGTACTTGCCGAGGTAGGCCTCGCCCTCGACCTCACCGCGGAAGAACAGGTCGGAGAGGCCGGCTGCCGCCTGCTTGAGGCGCAGCTCGTCTGGGGTGACCCCCATGGCGTCGAGCGCGCTGTTGATGAGCGACATGCCCCACACGACGGCGTTCTTGCCGTACTGCGGTGTCGGCATCTCCATCGTCAGGCCGGTGTTGATCTCGAGCGTGAGCGCGTCGTCGGCGATGCTCGTCTGCACCTTCGGCGTCGTGTGCTCGGCCGCGGGCAGCCAGCTCTTCGCGGTCGCCGCGTCGGTCACGGCCGCGACAAAGCGCTCGCGATCGGTGTCTTCGACGCCCGCGAGGCTGAGCGTAAAGATCGCGCGCGAGGCCACCTGTGTCGTGCTGCCGTACGCGATGTCTTTCAGCGTCGGGTCGCCCTCGCGGAGCGTCACACCGGCCGTCGCGCCCGTCAGACTAAACGCCTTCCCTGCGTCGGCCGACAGATCCATCGACACATTCGGGGTCACCGCGCTTGTGTTGCCGATGATCACCGGGAAGCGCGAGTCAGAGGTGTACGCCGCGATCGGCGTCTCTTCGCGGTTGAGGTTCTTGTAGGCCCAGTTGTCGTAGAAGCTCGGGTTCGCGTTGTACGGGATCGACTGGAACGTTGCCGTGTCGGCAGCGGTCGGGGTGCCGGGGCCGCCGTCTTCGTAGACGCCCATCGTGATGCGAATGCGGCGGTCGAGCGGCAGGCCGGCCTCGAGCAGCGCCTTCGCCGCGAACATCGTCGCGAGCGTCGGGCCGCTGTCGTCTTGAATACCGGCGCCGTAAATCCAGCCGTCTTGAATGTACGGCGAGTGGTAGGCGCCCTCGGTGCCGAGGTTGCCGTCGGCGTCGCGCCAGCGCTCGAGCTGCGCCGCCGACACCGACGATGTCGGAGAGTCGAGGTGGCTGAGCGCCGAGATCATCTCGGGGGCCTCGGGGTCACCGATTTCGACGTAGACGTACTTGTCTTCCTGCCGCTGCACGACGACGGGGAAGCCGAGGTCTTGGCCGAGCTTCACGACCCAGGCGAGCTTCGCGACCTTGCGGTCGTACTCGTACTGGTTCTGCTCGTTGTTGCCGACGGCGAACGGGTAGGCGGTCGGCACCGCTTCGCTCCCCTTGCCGCGCGAGATCGAATCGTAGCTCGAGCCGTCGAGCATTGCTCCGACGAGGCTGAGCGGGTCGTACGAGCCGTCGCCGGCGCGCGCCTTGGCGACGCGCCCGGTGAGCGCCTCGACCTCGGCGTGAATCGCTGCGCGATCGGCCTCCGTGAGCGACAGGTCGTAGGTGGTGCTCGGCTGGAACTGCTCCTCGGCAGCACTCGCCGTCGGCAGACTCACCCCGACCCCAAGCGACAGTACCAATGACGCTCCCAGCGCCACCGCAATAGGCTTATGCCTCATTGCATTAATCTCCTTCATCGGTCCCCAATGACCGCCGTGAACATTCGCGACTTCGCGAGGCTGAGCGCAACTCAGGCCACCTTCGAGACTCTCGAAATAGATGACTCAAGTCAAACATTCCCAGCGTGTCGGGCCGACTATTTGTGAGTAACCTCAAGGCCCGCTCAAGAGGCTTGTGTGGGCCGAGTCAGCTCGGGTATAAATCGCACTTTGTACGCCCGTTCAGCCGCTTCGGGCCCGGCGCTGGAGCGCTACCAGGGGCTCGGCTCGTAGTCTTTCACGAAGCAGCCGTAGAGGTCTTCGCCCGCCTCGCCGCGCACGATCGGGTCGTAGACGCGGGCGGCGCCGTCGACGAGATCGAGCGGGGCGTGAAACCCCTCCTCGGCCATGCGGAGCTTCGTGAAGTGCGGGCGCTCGTCGGTGATCCACCCCGTATCGACCGCCGTCATCAAGATGCCGTCGGTTTCGAACATCTCCTCCGCGCTCGTGCGGGTGAGCATGTTCAGCGCGGCCTTCGCCATGTTCGTGTGCGGGTGGCCCGGGCCCTTGTACTTGCGCGCGAACTGCCCCTCCATCGCCGACACGTTGACCACGTAGGTGCGCCGCGCGGGCGACGCCGCCATCGCGGCCCGCAACCGGCTGATGAGAATAAACGGGGCCGTCGAGTTGCACAGCTGCACCTCGAGCATCTCGATGGGGTCGACCTCGTGCACGTGCTGCACCCAGCTGTTCACGTGGGCGACGTCTGGCACGAGCCCGCCCGCATCGATCGCCGAGCCGTCGGCGTGCTTCTCAAGCGACGATGAGCCGGCAGACATCGCGAGCGCCGTGAGGTCTTCGGCGCTGCGGTGCGTCGTGAGGCCAGCCGCGACCGTGCCGGCCAGGGCTGCGCTCGAGAACGCATCGAGCGACACGGTGCCGTCTGCGCCAACCGACGACTGCAGCGCGCGCGGGTGCAGCTCTGCCGGGTGCCCGAGCGACTCTGTCTCGGGGAACACGCCAGCCGGCAGCGGCTGCGACTCCGCGTCGGCGAGCAGCGAGTATGAGCCCGGCGAACGCCGCACCGTTTGCGCCGCGTTGTTGATGAGAATATCGAGGGGGCCGCGCGCCGCGACCGAGTCGGCGAGCGCGACGACCTGAGACGGGTCGCGCAGGTCGATGCCGACGATGCGCAGCCTGTCGATCCACTCGGCCGAGTCTGGCAGCGAGGCGAACCGGCGCGCTGCGTCGCGCGGGAAGCGGGTGGTGATGGTGGTGTGCGCCCCGTCGCGCAGCAGCCGCAGCGCGATATGCATGCCGATCTTCGCCCGCCCGCCGGTGAGCAGCGCGCGCTTGCCGCTGAGGTCGGTGCGGGCGTTGCGCTTGCCGTGGCTGAACTCGGCGCAGCTCGGGCAGAGCTGGTGGTAGAACGATTCGACCTTGGTGTATGGCTGTTTGCAGATGTAGCAGGCCTGCGCGCGTCGCAGCTCCCCAACAAACTTCGCCTCCGAGGTCGCGGTGAGCGTGAGCCCGCGCGTCTCGTCGTCGATGCGATCTCGGGCACCGGTCGCCGTCGCCTCGATCACCAGACGGTTCGCCTCGGCGATCTCGTTGCGCTGCGCCCGGCGCCGCTCGCTCTTCGCCGCTTTGTACATCGCCGACGTTGCACGGCGAATCGCAACCACATCGGGATGCTCGCTCGGCAGCGCCGCGGCCGCGGCAATCACGCGCAGCGCGGTGTTCAGCTCCGCGGGGTCGATTGCGCTCGGCTCGGGCACGGCCCCAACGGGTGTTTCGGTCATTGCGCTGATTTTACGCTAGCTTGCTGGGCAGCGCTTTCGCGCGCGGCGGTTAGCGCGCGGCGGTTAGCGCGCGGCGGTTAGCGTGCGCCGTTCACGTGAACGACCGTGAGCTCGATCGACGCCACGGGGAGTTCGAAAGAGGCGAGCAGCGTCGCGACCTCGCGGTGCGCGAGCCGCAGCACGTCGACGCTGCTCGACGTCTGCCGCACCCCGATCGATGCCGAAACGCGCACACCCTCGTCGGTGCGCTCAACGCGCACGAGCGGATCGGCACGCCGTTGCCCTCCGACGAGTTCTTCCCCGGCCTCGAGCAGCTTCGACACGGCCGACCCCGAGCGAAAGAGCCCGGTCACGCCTGCGACCTCAAGAATCGAGCGCTCAATCTCGGTAGCGAGCAGGGGTGCAGTTGCCTCGGTCATGTTCCATTCTCTGTCTGTGCGGGTGCCCGGTGTATGTCTCGAACGACGACGTCGACCGACACGATGTTCAGCGTGGTGTGTGCTGCGAGGTAGGCGCCGATCTCGGCCCGAACGAGTTCGCCAAGCTCGACGACCGCCGCGCCGTACGGTGCGCTCATCTCGACGCTGACGCTCACCGGCGCGGCCGGCTCGGTGATGTCTCCGTGGAGCGTGCACTTGCCGAGCAGCGCCCCTGGCGCAGCCCGCTCGGCGCCGCGAATAAGCCCGCGCACCGCGCCCTCCGTAATGCCAAGGTCAGCGCCCGCCTCAGCCGGAGCGATGGGAATGCGGCGCCCGGCCCGCGCGTCGAAAGAGATGCTCGACAGGATGCGCTGCACCCAGCCCTGATCGGCCCCCGCCTCGGCGGCCGTGTCTGCAGCGAAGAGCTGCTGCGTGAGTGGGCCGAGCCGCTCGAGCGCCTCGAGGGCGATCTGGCAGCTGGCAGATTCGTCGATCAACGGGTCTGGGGGCACACGGCCCGCTTCGAGGTAATCGGAGAGCTCCTCAATGGTGTGCCCATCAAGATCTTCGGGGTCAAACCCGAGGAGCCTGCGATGTTCGTTTGCGTTCACCGCCACTCCTCCATTCGAACAATGATGTGTTTGCGTGCGCGTGCGAGCTGCCCGCGCACCGTCGCAGTCGAGAGGCCGAGCTCCTCGGCAATCTCGTCGTAGCTATACTCCCCGATCTCTCGCAACACCCAGCACTGCCGCTGGCTCTCGGGGAGTTGGTTCAGCGCTTCAGCGAGCGCGGCAAGACCCGCGTTCGCTTCGGCCCTGCGGGGAGGGTCGGAGCTGGCCGAGACCGAGATCTCGAGCGTTTCAATATCGGAGCACGGCCGAATCGAGCGAATGCGGTCGATCGCCTTGCGGCTCGTAATTCGCATGAGCCAGCTCTTCACGCGGTCGGGGTGTTCGATCGTGTCGAGCTGCTCCCACGCGGCGATGCAGGCCTCCTGCACCACGTCGTCGAGCTCTGCTGTTCCTGGAAGAATGCGCCGAGCGTAGGCGCGCATCATGGGCGCGTACCTGCGCACAAGCACCGCGAACGCCGCTGCGTCTCCGTCGGCGGCGCGCCCAGCCAGAATGCGATCGTCGGCGTGCTCTAGGGCGCTTCTGTCTTGGTCGTCGTTCATCCGTTGCTCCCTCGCTCGAAGGGTCCCACCGGTCGGAGGGGCTCGGGCAGCAGCGGTGCCGCCCCGCTTTCATCCTCGTTTCGCATTGCGACTCCCGCGAGCTTTTTCACCGTTCGTTCACGCGCTGTTATTCAGCCAGAAACTCTGTCGTTGACGGGTACCATGCCAACCGCGCTACCGCACCCGCGGCTGCTCAGCCGCCAGCTTTGACCGCACGCTCGAGTGAATCGAGACGAACGCGGGTGTCTGCTTGCCCGTCAGCAGCTCGAGATTGTCGATCAGGGTTCCCACGAGCGCCGCAACCTCAACGGGCGAGACGTTCTGCCGCGGGGTCACGCTCACGTGCAACACGTTCTCCCCCCGAACGCGCCCCGCACTCACGCGCGAGGCAAGAATCTCGTCGTGCCGCGCAAGCGAATCTGCGAGGGCGTCTGCGGCGAAGCCGTGGGCGATAGTAACTGCGCCGAGGGGGCCCTCGCCAGCGTCTTCTCTGGTCACCGTCGTGCTTCGACCCCCGCCGAGCCGCGCGACGATCACGACCGCGACCACGACGATGGCGAGCAGCAGTGCGAGCGCACCGACGACAAGCCAGCTCACGGTGGTCGACTCGTGCAGCCGCGTGCTCGCCTCGGCCGCTGTCAGCCAGGCCTGCGCCCCCGCCATGGCGGTCTCCCAGCGGGTCGCGGCAGCCGGCCACACGGCGGCGGCGAGCGCGGCCCCTCCTGCTCCGAGCAGCGCCAGCCCGATGATCAGCAATACGGCACGGTTGACCCCGCGGTTCGTGGCGTTCACTCTGCACCTCCCTGATGTGTGCGCGACTGCACCCTCGCCCGCACGCGCACCGCGGGCCGCAGCCCGTAGTCGGCAAGCGCCGCTTCGGCGACGGCCCGCACCTGCGAGCTGTTGACCGTGTGCCCAGGTTCGGGCCGCACCGTGACGTCAGCGCTGCGATGGCCGATGCCAACGACCGCCCCATCGCGCGCGAGGTCGAGCTCGCGTCGCACTCGCTCGGCCACCGCAGAGGCGACCACGCCGTTGTCGACGACGACCGCGTGGGCCGCGGCGCCGAGCTGATGCCTGGAGCGCATTCCCGGCGCAACCGCGAGCCCGATGAGCACGAGGCCGATGGCCGCGGCGACGGCGGCTCCCGCCGCGATCATCGTCGAGCCCTCATCGCCTGGCAGGTTAACGAGCCAGGTGGTTGCCTCCCCCGGGGAGACAAGCAGCGGCTTCGCGCCGAGCAGGTGCAGCACGAGTTCGGTGCCCGCGTACACTGCAGCGATGGCGACAAGCGTCAACACGATGACGGCAATGGCCGTGCGTGGCGAGTGCATCTCCCTGCGCACGACGCGCGTGAGCACTGCGTTGCCCATCTATCTCACCCGCTTTCTCTCCGGTACGATGGCTCCGGTCACGGTGACCGAGACGCGGCGAATGTCTCGCCCCGTCAGCCGGGCCAACTCTTCCGCGAGGGCAATCTGCATCGCGCGCACCCGCTCGAAGATCGGCGTCTCGTGTCGAATCTCTTCGCTCTGCTCAAGCCCGGGTATCGGTAACTTCGTCGCAACGCGAATAGTCAGGCCGCCGCCCCACTCCGCAATGTCAACGCTCACCCCGTCTCGAGGAGCGCCCGCCAGGTCTGCGGAGGCCGCCCTGACCGCCTTCTCGAGCGCCCGCGGGCGCACGCGCACGGTGCCCCCGACCGGGGCTACAGGGGCGACCGTCGCGTGGCTGGGCGCCCCACCGGTCGCGCTGCTCATGACGAGGTTCGCCTGCCGCTGAACACTCCGGCGAGGGCGCGAACGTCAAGCTCGCCCGACAGCATGCGGCCAACGAGCGCGCCTGCGCCCATGAGCAACGCGACGAGCAGAAAGCCCCAGAACCCGAAGATGAGCCCGGCGAAGGCCAGCACTGCGCCGGCCAGCGCCCCGGTCACTGTGGCGCTCATGAGACGCGCGACTCGGAGTCGTCGTCGGAGTCGTCGCTCGGCAGGTGCACGTCGTTGACGTCGATGTTCACCTCGACGACCTCGAGCCCGACCATGCGGCTGATGGCGCCTGCGACCGCGTTGCGCACATTCTCGGCGACGTCTTGCATGGGCGCCGGGTAGTCGACGACGATTGTAATGTCGGCCGCGGCCTGGGTCTCGCCGACCTCGACCTTTACCCCCTGGGTGAGGTCTGTCGCGTTCACCGCGTCTCGCAGCGCGCCGAGCGCGCGAGCCCCGCCGCCGCCGAGCGCATACACCCCTGCGACCTCTCGCGCGGCGATGCCGGCGATTTTGGCGACGACGCCCTCGGCCACCGTGGTGCGGCCAGCTGAGTGCTGGTCGTCGTTGGAGCCACCGCTAGGCTGCACGCGGTCGACTCGCGCGGAGCCCACGGTCGCCTGGGCAACCCGGCGCGCTGGAGACTCGGTCGCGTCAGCTGCAACGGTTGTGTTCTTGTCTTCGGTAGCCATCAGAAGTACCTCCACTGTGGTGGCACGGCCACGCGGCCATGCCGTCGTTACGAGCGAAGAACGTCGCTCTACAGGTGGGTCGTGTCGCGAGCGGAATTCGTCACAAATTCGTGGCAGAACGCTGGGAGGCTGCTGGGTGGCGCGCCCGGCGTCGCGCGCCTAGCGCTGCGGCGCTGGCTGGAGCGGAAGGTGCAGCTCGCTCGCGAACCGCCGCTCGCTGCCGTCGACCGGGTCGACGAACTGCAGCTCGCTCGCCAGCAGTTGCAGGGGCGTCGTGAAGTCATCGACGGCGACCTGGCGGGCGGTCGGGTAGAGCGGGTCACCCGTGATGGGAATTCCTAGCCCGCAGAGGTGGATCCGCAACTGATGCGTCTTGCCCGTTCGCGGGGTGAGCCGGTACACGCCCCGGCGAGATGCACCACCGCCGCCGTCACCACCGCCGTCACCGCCAAGCGCCATCTCCTCGGCCGCGGTGAGTTCGCGCTCGAACTCGACGAGCGACTCGGAGTTCGGTTCGGCCCCGTCGATCACCTCGGCCTGCATGATGCCGGGCTCTTTCGCGAGGTGATTGCGCACCGTCACCGGGAGCGCGAGGTCATCGCGAATGCCCGCAACGGCGCGGTAGGTCTTCGTCACCTCGCCGTACTGAAACAGCGATTGGTACGCGCCGCGCCACCGCCGCTCGGTTGACAGCAACAGCACCCCAGACGTCACCCGGTCGAGCCTGTGCATGGGGGTGAGCTCGGGCAGGCCAAGCTCGTGCCGCAGCCGCACGACAACGCTTTCGCGCACGTGCCTGCCACGCGGAATCGTCGAGAGGAACGCCGGCTTGTCGACGACAATGATGCGGTCGTCGCGAAACAGCACGCGAATCTGCCCGGGCACGGGCGTCTCCTCTGGCAGGTCGCGATAGAACCACACGAAGATGTTCGAGCGGTAGCGATCTGTCGCCCGCACCGGCTCCCCCGATGCCACGACGAAACGCTCGTCGGCAATAAAGGCGTCGACGTCAACGTGCGCGCCGACGCGATGGTGCAGCCAGTCGCGCATGAGCGGCCACTCGTCTGGCGACTCCCCGGGGCGGGCGGCCGTGCTCAGCCAGGCGGCGTCGAGCCCGAGACGCTGGGGCAGGGGCGAACGCGGGGGCACCAGACGAGCCTACCGCCCGCTCAGCCCTTCGGCCGCGCGGGCACCGTTGCCGCTACGAGCAGTTTCCGCAGACGCCAGACAGCGCCATCAGCATGAAGCAGTTCGGGCACACCGGCTGCACGCGCTCCTGCTGCGCAGCGGGCTTGACCTTGGGCTCAGCCTTCGGCTTTGCGACGCGCGCGGTGCCTCGCTTGGCGCCGCGCGCCGGCTTCACGGGGCCGCGCTCGGCAGCGAGCTCCTCGGCCTCGATGATCGCGCCTCGGCCGTGGAGCGGGTGGTCTACCGCCCAGGTGCCCGGGCGGCGGCGGCTCTCCCAGCGCGGCGCCTCGCTTCCGACGACCGCGACGATCTCTTCCTCGGTCTGAAAGCCGACGCTGTAGCCCTTGCGCACCTGAATGTCGGGGGCACCGTCGGAGCGCACGACCGTGATGCCGCCGTCAGTGCGCAACAGCCGGTCGATCGGCATGCGATTCAGCAGGGTCTTGAGAAACACGCGGTTTTCGACGGGGGCCCTACGGTGCACCAGCGCCTCATCGAGCGACCCGTATCGATTCAAAGGTGATTCGTTCGATGCCAACAGATCCATAATGCTGCCCTCCCAGGTGCGTGCGGGCGAAAATGTGCCACCCACCAGTATCTCGCACTTTGGTCGCCCCGCGATCACTGCGCTACCCGCGAGAGGCCCCTGGGGCCTCGAGCCGTTGCCTCGCCTCGTTCAGGTAGATCGAGAGCGCTCGGCGCGCCCATGCAGGCGTGCACTCGTCGCGCACAACGACGTGCAGCGTGAGGCCGTCGACGAAGGCGTGCAACTGGTCAACGAAGTCGTCTGAATCAGACCCGAGCCATGCCGCGACGTCGTGGCAGACGGCGCGAATATACGCGTTGGCGCGCGCCCGCACCGGCTGCAGCTCGACGTCAGCAACCGCCGCCATTTCGAGCGCCAGCCACACCACCGCCTCGGTGTGCTTCTCATCGTCGACCGGAATGAGTTCGAGCAGCGCGCTCTCACCCCATGCTCCGTCTCTCGGCAGCGCCGTCACGCGCTCCTGGAGCCGCTCGAGCACCGCCGAGATCGCTCGCTCGCGAACGGTGCTCTGGGTCGGAAACGAATAGCGCAGCGAGCTCGGCGCCAGCCCGGCCTCTTTTGCCACGCTGCGCACCGTGAGCGCGGTCATCCCCTCGCGCGAGATCACCCGCCAGGCGGCCTCAACAACCGCTCGATCGCGGGCCTCGTGATCGAGCTGTCTTGCCATGGCATCATTCTCGCACAAATGTGCTACTATCTCAATTCGCACACTTGTGCGACTATTAATTTGGGCACCCGCAGAGCTGAGAGGACAACGATGTCAGCATCCCCGACTCCCCCGACCATCGAGACGAGGTCGATCGACTACGTGCCGCGCGCCGAGCGCCGCGGCAAAGTGTGGCACCAGGGCCCCTTCTGGTTCACCGGCAACTTCGTGATTCTCACGATGCTCGTCGGGTTCACCGGCCCGAGCATGGGGCTCAGCGTGCCATGGACGGTGCTCGCGATCGTGCTCGGCGCAGGCTCGGGCACGTTCTTCATGGCGTTCCACGCGAACCAGGGCCCGCGCATGGGCCTGCCCCAGATGATCCAGTCGCGCGCCCAGTTCGGCTCGCGCGGCGCCATCATTCCGTTCATCGCAACCGTGTTTGTGTACGTGGGCTTCATGGTGTTCGACACGATCATCGGCACCCAGGGCATTCAGACCGTCGCCCCCGGCGGCGAGTTCTTCTGGTACCCGGTGCTCATCGTCGTGTCGATCGTCATTGCCATCGTTGGCCACGACCTGCTGCACGTCGTGCAGCGCTGGCTCACCTATGTGCTCATCGTCGTCTTCGGCATCGTCACGGTGCTCGCGATCTTCGTGCTGCCAACCGCAGCCGGCGCGCCCGGCCTGAGCGCCGGGTGGAACACCGCGGCGTTCTTCGTGCAGCTCTCGCTCGCCGCAGGGTTCAACCTCAGCTACTCGGTATACGTCTCTGACTACTCGCGCTACCTGCCAGAGAACGCCCCGGCGGGCAAGCTCATTGGGTGGACGTATGCCGGAGCAGCTGGGTCGGCGGTCTGGCTCATGTCACTCGGCGCCGTGCTCAGCAGCAAGATTCCGAACATCGACGGCATTCCGGCGCTCATGCAGACGGGCGATCTGCTGTTCCCCGGTTTCGGCACCGTCGTCGTGCTCGTCGGCTCGGTCGCGCTCATCACCATCATGGGCGTCAACGCCTACGGTGCGATGCTCACCGGCATCAGCGCGGTCGACGGGTTCAAGCGCATGCGGCCGACGGTGGCGCTCCGAGTGGTGAGCCTCACCCTCGTCGGGCTCCTCGCACTCGTCGTCGCGCTCGCAATTCCCGACAACTACCTCGACAGCTTCAACTCGTTCGTCACGCTCATGCTGTACTTCTTGGTGCCGTGGACAGCGGTCAACCTCGTCGACTTCTACTTCGTGCGCCACGGGCGCTACGCGATCACCGAGATCTTCAACCCCAACGGCATCTACGGCCGCTGGGCCTGGCGCGGGCTGCTCTCATACGCCGCTGGGTTTATCGTCGCCATCCCGTTCTTCGCGCTCCCGATTTACACGGGCCCGGTCGCCCACGCGCTCGGAGGCGCAGACCTCTCGTTCGTGCCGGCGATCATTGTCTCGGGCGGGCTGTACTACCTGCTCACCCGCAACCAAGACCGCACGGCAGAGGCCGCCGCGATCGAGCGCAGCGAGCGCGAGCTCGAGGGCGGGCGCTAGCCCACAGGCGGCCTCCCACCGCGCCGGCCCCGGCGTCTCGCTCTGCCACACTCCGACCACGCCACACTCCAACAACGCCACACGACCACTTCAGAAGGAGATCACGTGACGCACCAGACCGTCGCAATCATTCAGCACCCGCCCGCGGTGCTCGACCTCGCCGCATCGATCGAACGCGCCGTTGCGCACATCACCGAAGCGGCCGATCACGGCGCACAGCTCATCGTCTTCCCTGAAACCTGGCTCACCTGCTACCCGGCGTGGGCATTTGGCATGGCGGGGTGGGATGACGCCGAGGCGAGGCGCTGGCACGCCCGACTGCTCGCCGAAAGCCCGGTGCTCGACCCGTCGCCCGCGGGCGACGACGCCCTCGCCGAGCTGCGCGCGGTCGCTGCGAGCCGACAGGTCACCGTAATGATGGGCCTGAACGAGCGGGCGCCGCGCGGCGGCACGCTCTACAACAGCCTCGTGACGATCGGGCCAGACGGCTCGACCCTCAACCTGCACCGCAAGCTCGTACCGACACACTCGGAGCGCATCATCTGGGGCGCTGGCGACGCCGCCGGGCTGCGCGCGGTCGACACCCCCGTCGGCCGGCTCGGCGGGCTCGTGTGCTGGGAGCATTGGATGCCCCTCGCCAGGCAAACACTCCACGCGAGCGGCGAGCAGATTCACGTCGCCGCGTGGCCAGAGACGAGCGAGATTCACCTCATCGCCGCGCGCAGCTACGCGTTTGAGGGCCGCTGCTTCGTGCTCTCGGCAGGGCTCTTCCTCGCAGTGGAAGACCTGCCCGAGCCGCTGCGCGAGCCCTTCAGGGTCGGTGTTGGGCCGAGCGCACCCACGACCGGGCTCCTGTTCGACGGCGGGTCGTCGATCATCGGGCCCGACGGCAACTGGGTCGTTGAGCCAGTGCGGGGCACGGCGGGGATCGTCTATGGAGAGATCGACCTGACCGCGATCGAGCGGGCCCACCACGACCTCGACGTCGTCGGGCATTCGGCCCGCAACGATGTGTTCGAGCTGCGTGTCGACGCGCGCCGTCGCGACGGCGTGGTGGTGCGCGAGCACTAGCGGCGCAACGGGCCGGGCCCGGCTGCTCGCGCGCTCGCGTCGCTACTGCGCGAGCAGCCCGAGGTCGACCGGCAGGCCGACACCGGTGATGCCCGACGCCGCGGGGCTCAGGAGAAAACGCACCGCTGCCGCGACCTCGCCGGTCTCGACGAATCGCTTCACCGGCTGCCGGGCGAACATCCGCGCCTCGGCCTCCGCCCGGTCGAGCCCGCCGTCGACGGCCGTTCGCAGCTGCGCCTCGGCCATCTCCGTGCGCATCCAGCCCGGGAGCACCGCGTTCACCGCGACTCCGTCGCGCCCACCCTCGACCGCGGTCGCGCGCACGAGCCCCATCACGCCAGCTTTGGCAGAGACATAGGCGCTCTTGTCGGGCTCGGCCGCAATGGCAGAGGTCGACGACACGATCACTGCCCGGCCGGTGCCGGAGGCCGCGAGGGCTGGCCAGGCCGCCTGCAACCCAAGAAATGGCCCCTTGAGCATGACGCCGTGCAGGCGATCCCACTGCTCCTCGGGAAACTCTGTCAGCGGTCGCACGTGTTGCACCCCGGCGTTCAGCACGATCCCGTCGAGTCGACCGTGTAGCTGCAGTGCGTGGGCGACCATCGCCTCGTTGCCAGCGGCCGTGCTGATGTCGGCGGCGAAGTCACCCCCTGCGATGTCCACCCGAACAACGCTCGCGCTCGCCTGCTCGAGGCACTCAGCGATCACCGCACCGAGGCCGCGCGCAGCGCCCGTCACAATCACTACCCGTTGATCCAATTCGGCTGAGGTCATCCCGACCCTCCCTTGATAAGTTTTACTTAACAGCGAGAGTAGTGGCACTTTTGCCAGCCGCGCAATTCCCCGACGCTAGTAGTTCGCCGGCGTCACCACCCAGAGCAGCTCCGCGCGCCGCCCCCCGAGGTTTCTAAACCCGTGCGG
This sequence comes from Leucobacter albus, assembly GCF_039528015.1. NCBI lineage: Bacteria > Bacillati > Actinomycetota > Actinomycetes > Micrococcales > Microbacteriaceae > Leucobacter > Leucobacter albus. Next base: position 236,482 of record NZ_BAAAKZ010000010.1, read on the forward strand.
CAGGGTCCCGGGGAAGGTGAGCGAGTCACCCTCGGCGAGCCGCACGACCTCCTGCTCACCCAGCAGTATTTCGATCTCACCGGCAAGCACGAACACAAACTCGACCTCGGAGCCGTGGAGCAGACGCTCGGGGCCGCTTTCCGCACCCGGGTCAATGACCGAGCGCAGCACGAGCAACCTTCCACTCGCGTCGGCCGACAGCCACTCGTCACGAAACCCCTGATCGGGGTATTCAATCTCCCGGCGCTCGGCCCGCCGCACGACCTTCCCGACGGCGGCTGCGCTCCCGAACAGCTCCCCCACCTCAACGCTCAACGCCCCGGCCAGGCTCAGCAGCGTGCTCAGCGACGGCGCGACCATGCCGCGCTCGATCTGGGAGATCAGCGACCCGGTCACGCTCGTCATTGCCGCAAGCTCGCGCGTTGAGAACCCGCGCGTTTGCCGAAAAAACTTCACCTGCTTCCCAACGAGCCGCTTGGCGGCCTCGGCATCGACGGTGTCACCCTTGGGGCTCTTCTTCTCCGGATTCGCAGACATACTTCATGATACGTGAAGCAAGACTGTCGGTTGCGCGATCTTGTGAAGTTAGCCTACTATCTCTGCTTAGTGGCACTTTTCACACGGAGACAAGGGAGTCAGCGAGTACCACGCATCGCCGACTTCTCACTGGCACTCACGCCGCCGGGCCTTCAGCCGCTGCGGGGCAACTGCCCCACCCACATCGACATGAGCAAAGGATTGATCAGTGGATCGAGAAGCACGCCTGGCCGCCGAGGCCGAAATGATCGTAAACGACTTCGTTCGCCTCAAACCCGGGGAGACAGTTGCGGTGTTCGGCGACGACTCCCACCGCGCCGAAGCAGCAGCGGTGCTCGCAGCGGTGCGCGCACTCGGCAATGAGGTCGTCGGCGTCGACGTTGCCCAGCAGGTCGCGGCGCTGCGCGCCAGCGAAGAGTTCTGGATTGACCCGCCGGCGCACCTGCGCGCGCTCATTCAAGCAACGAACGTGAACATCTTCGTTGTCGACGAAACCTACGGTTTTCGGCTCGATCACAAGGTCTCTCGACTCTTCCGCACAGGCCCTGACTGCTCGATCTTCAAGGTCGACGAGGGCCTCGGCACGTGGAACCTCAGCGGCAGCGACATCGCATACGTGAACGAGCTCGGCGGGCACATTCAGTCGGCGCTGAACGGCGCGCACGAGGTGCACATCACCGCGCCGGGCGGCACAGACCTGCGACTCTCGCTCGCCGGCCGCACCTGCCTGCCAATCATGCCCGTGCCCGAGCGCGGAGAGGCCTACGGGCTCTCTGTGCCGCTGTGGGGAGAATACAACTGGGCGCCGATCGAGAACTCGGCAACGGGCACCATCGTGTTTGACGGGCTCACCGAGGCAAGGGCAGAAATGGGAACCGTTGCAGCGCCGGTGACGGTCACCGTGTCGGGCGGCCGTGTGACCGCTGTGCACGGCGAAAGCGATGCCGACGACTTCCGCAGGCTGTTCGCGCTCGACGAAGGTTCGAACGTCGTCGGTGAGCTCGGCGTCGGAGGCAACCCGCGCGCTCAGTTTGGGCGAGAAACGGAAAAAGCGCTGCTCGGCACGATACATATTGGCTTCGGCGACAACCATGTCTACCCGGGCGGGTTGAACCGGAGTGAGGTACATTTTGATGCCACGATACGCGGTGTCACGATCGTGGCCGATGGGGTCACCGTTATCCGCGACGGAGCCCCGGTCGAGTTCGACGAGCAGGTTCGCGGTGAGCAACACGGGGGAGCAAGCTGATGGCACAGCAATCGTCGCTGTCACCCCTCCCGGCTGATGCCGCCGAGGGCCGTGCGCCCCGAGGTTTTTGGAGCGTGACCCTCACTGAGTTCTGGGAGCGCTTCAGCTACTACGGCCTGCAGGGCATTCTCACCTACTACCTGCTGTATTCCCTCGCCGACGGCGGGCTCGAGCTGAGCCCCACGACGGCGATCAGCATCGTCGGCGCCTACGGTGGAGCCGTCTACCTGTCACAGGTGATGGGCGCGTGGATCGCCGACCGGCTACTCGCGCAACGCACCACCATTCTCGTCGGCGGCTCGATCATCATGGTCGGCCACATCAGTTTGGCGCTCGTGCCAGGCACGACCGGGCTCTTTATTGGGCTCGCGGCAATTGCCATCGGCACGGGCCTACTCAAGACGAACGTCTCTGCGCTCGTTGGCACGCTGTATGGGGGCCGCAGCCGAGTCGACCGCGACGCCGGGTTCTCGTATTTCTATATGGGGGTCAACACGGGCGCGGTGCTCGGGCCACTACTCACCGGCTTCGCGCAGGTGACATGGGGCTTCCACCTCGCCTTCGGGCTCGCCGCGATCGGCATGTTCTTTGGCCTCGTGCAGTTTCTACTGCGCTACCGAGACCTCCCCGAGGCCAGTCGAGTGGTCTTCAACCCGATTCGCCCATCGGCATTCGCCGCGGTCGTCGCTGGCGCCGCGGTGGCAATCGGCGTGTGCGCTGCGCTGTTCGGCGCAGGCATCATTCACTCCGACAACCTCAATCTCGTCGTCGGCGGGGTCATCATCGCCGTCGCGGTGTACGGCTTCGGCCGCATCCTCGGTACGCGATCCGTGACCGCGAGCGAGAAGCGGCGCATCCGCGGCTATCTGCCGATGTGGGTGGCAGAGGCGGTCTACATGGGGCTGCTGCTGCAGATCTTTACGACAATCCCGCTCCTCGTCACCGCACGCGTCGACCTGACGGTTGGCAACTGGGAGATTCCCGAGGCCTGGTTCTCGTTCGTCGGCACCATCGCCCTCGTCGTGACGCTCTGGTTCATGGGGTCGATCTGGAAGAACAGCAGGGTCGGGCGCCTGACCCCAACGAACAAGTTCTCGTTCGGGCTCGCAATGATCGGTTTCGCGTATCTGCTGATGGTGCTCACGGAGCTCACCCCGGGTCGCACGGTGTCGCCGTGGTTCATCGCGCTCTGTCTCGCGATCGCCGGCGCCTCCGAGCTGTTCGTGAGCCCCATCGGCATGTCACTCATCACGAGCATTGCACCCGAGAAATTCCGGTCGCAGGCCGTTGCCCTGAAGATTCTCACCCTCGGGGTTGGCTCGACGATCTCAGCTGTTCTCGGCACGCTCTACACGAGCATGAGCTCGATCGGGTTCTTCTGCATGGTCGGAGCCATCGGCATCGTGAGCGCGCTCCTGCTGCGACTCGTCAGGCGACCGATCGAGGCGATGCTCGGCATGCCAGAGGCGTAGCCCACCGGCTCAGGCTCGACGGGCAGGCGCACGTTATCGGGCGCGCAGCTCCCGCTGTGTTTTGCTCATGAGAGTGCCGAATACAGCGGGAGCTACCCGAGCCGCCCCAGCCGATACCCGCGCCCGCGCACATCACCTACATCGGCAACCGCACGCGCTCACACGACTCGATACCCGAGCCGTCGCGAGGCCTGGCTCACGATTTCGTCAGCAAGGGCGGCTCCGAGCGGGGCACTGAACTCTGGTCGTTTCGGCAGCCCCGGTTCGCGCCTGCCGCCGCCAAACAGCGTCACCACGGGTTCGGCGGTGATTGATGAGTGATGAAAGAGCCCGTCGATCTCTCCACCCATCGCGCTGTGTATGGCACGCGCCCACGCGGCCGTTGCTACCTTGTCGTCCATCATCATCGACGCCGCCGCCCCGTTCAGCACGGGCCAGTTCGTGGTGAGGTCGAGCAGCGTCAGCGCCCGGGTGGGCCGCCACGCAACAATCTCTCGCCCAAATAGCGAGCGATCGATGACTCGGGTGGCCTGAAATGTCTCTGCGAGCGCGGTGTGAGGAGTAGTCGCCGCGTACATAACCCCCGCCTGCGAGTCCATACCCTGCGGAAGCTTGTGCGGGTCGAACCGCATTCCGGCAATCGGGCCGAACCGGCGAAGTTCGTTCCACCGCAGTGCGTGCGGGGAAGTCGTTGCGAACACGCGCCACAGCACCGAGTCGAACCCGCGAAGGTGCGCAGCTTCTGTCACAAATGTCTCGGGTGGCCGCAGCGGCACTTTCGGTCGTTCATTCATTGCTCGAGAAACCCGGCGAGAGCTTCAACGACCGCAGCTGGGTCGCCGCTACTGAGCAGCCACCCGGTGGGGGCAGTGGGTTCGCCCTCGACGCGCAGCGTTGGCTGCGGCGTTTCCATAAAACCGCGCACGGTCGCGGGCCGCATGTCGCCGGGAAACACTTTGATGACCGAGGCAAGCCCAGGCACCACGGGCATCGCAGCTTCTCCGGTGAACTGCCAGCTAGGGTAGCGTCGCTTGCCCCCAACGAGAAAGCTGTAGAGCAGCCCCTTCGCTTGACGGTGGCGCACGCTCGACGCATCAATACCGAGTCGCTCCGCAACTTCTGCCGCGCTCAACGAAGCCGAGATCTCGCCGAGACGCGTTCGGCGTTCCAACGACGCGAGCTCGCCAGCGGCGACTCGCGCCTCGGTAGCATTAAGTTCGTCTGCTTCGAATGCCCCCGACTCCACGAGAAAGCGAGCCTGGTCTGCAGAGAGTGCGCCACCGGTCGCGTGCCGCTCTTCCAACAGCTCCACCGAAACGTCAAGCATCGCGAGCGTGACATCGAATGAGAATCGACCGCGCGCTGTGAGACTCCGAACGGCCTGCCACATTTCGGCGAGTTGTCGTTCGCTGAGCTCAGCGTTTGCGTTCGCACGAACCTCCGTCTTCCACGTTGCCGGCGCGCTCGCGGCGTCAACATGTCGGTCGATGCCTGACGGCTCCTCGTCGTACGCAGTTGACATCAGTGCCTCCGCACCTCAGGTGGCAAATACACTCCAAATCATAAATAAGAATCTGCGTGTTCGCAACGAATAGTTACGCACGCGCGCCTGTCTGTGAGGCGCCTACGCGAGCCGCCCCAGCCGATACCCGCGCCCGCGCACCGTCTCGATGAGGTCTTTGTCGGTCTTGCGGCGTAGGTAGTGCACGTAGGTTTCGACGGTCGTCTCGCGCTCCCCCTGCGTGAACACGAGCGCAAGCAGCTCCTCGCGCGAGAACACCCGCCCCGGTTCGGCCGCGAGCACACCAAGCAACGCTGCCTCTGTGCCCGTGAGCTGCACAGGCCCGTCGTAGGGCGACTCGATGCGCTGGTCTTCGGGTGAGAACTCCCACCCGCCGATGTCGTAGCGCGGCCCGGTGCCGTCGTAGCGTCTGGTGAGCGCGCGCAGCCGCGCGTTCAACTCGGCAAACTCGAACGGTTTCACCAGGTAGTCGTTTGCCCCGGCGTCGAGCCCCTCGACCCTATCGTGCAGCTCCCCGAGCGCGGTGAGCATGAGAATGGGGGTCTGCACGCGCCGCCGCCTCAGCGCTCGCACCCATTCCTCGCCGCTCGCGCCAGGCAGGCCCCGGTCGACGATCATCGCGTCGAAGTGGCCGGTGAGGGCTACGGCGTCTGCCGCCTCGGCGCTCCCGACGAGCTCGACCTGCCAATCGAGCGCGAGCACGTCGCGCATGATCGGCCCGAGCCTCGCATCATCTTCGACCACCAGCACGCGCAACATCAGCTCGCCTCGCCGCCCCGGCCGGTGGGGCTGTCGGAGATGGCCAAGATCAGCTCGAAGGCGGTGCCGCCAGGCCCCGACTCCGCGAGTCGCACACGAGCGCCGTGCGCTGCGCAGATTTCCCGCACGAGCGCGAGCCCAATTCCGCGGCTCGTGCGCGCGGCGCCGCGCTGGGTGCGCGGGGGCGTTCCCTGGGCGAACCTGTCGAACACCCGCTCGGGTGCGATTCCCTGAATGCCGTCGCCCTCGTCGCGCACGGTTACCACGGCGGCCGCGCCCGCCTCGAGCCCCGTGTCGCTCCGCGCAGCAGAGATAGTCACCGCCCCGCCGTGCGGGGAGTGATCGATCGCGTTGTCGACGAGCGCGACGAGGCAGCGCCGCAGCGCCTGGGCCGGCATGGCCACCGTGGCGGTCTCGCCGACCCACCCCACGGTCACACCGAATGGGGCGGCGACCTTCCCGAGGTCTGCCGCGACCTCCGCCGCGATCTCGTCGACGTCGGCTGCTCCCGACACGGGCTCCGCGCCACCAGCAGCGGCGAGCATCGAGTCGATCGTCTCGGCCATGATGCGGGCGTCTTGTCGCAGCTCGTCGAGCACCCGCTGCCTGGTGTCTCCCGGTGGGGTGAGCGCCGCGAGCTGCTGCGCGCGAGCGTCGATGACCGCGAGCGGGGTGCGCAGTTCGTGGCTCACGTCGGCGACGAACCTGCGCTGTAGCCGAAAGGCCTCGTCGAGCGGGTGCACCGCGCGCCTGGCGATGAGCCGCGCTGCGAGCCCAGCACAGATGATCGCGCCGGTCGCGAGCAGCGCGGTCGCGAGGGCGAGCTCACCGGGATCGAGCCGCACCTCGATCTCCCCGGGCTGCGGCGGCTTGTTCGCTTCTCCCGGCGTGGTCTGCCAGAACACGAAGGCGAGAATCACGCCGCCGCCGATCACCACGAGGGCGGCGCATACCGCCATGACCTGCCAGCCGATCTTCGACGCCGAGCGGCGGTACGCCTGCTCGTCGGGCAACGGGTTGCGGTGTGCTCGCGCCATCTCTGACCTCCCCGTGTCGAGCCCGGGAATGGGCCCCGCGTACCAGTGCTGAGTGTGTCTGCGCACGATTCTCCCACGTTGCGCTAGCCGCCGCTGGGCGCGGCGGTGTCGGGGCTCGCGCCTGCCGTGGCGGATCGCGCGGCGCTCAGGCTGCCATCGGCGGTCTCGGGCGCAGCCGCCGCTTCGCGCACGCAGGCGAGCACGACGCCGGTCGCGGTGAGCAGCGACAGCAGCGAAGTGCCACCAGCTGAGATGAACGGCAGCGGCACCCCGAGAACCGGAACGAAGCCGAGCACGACTGAAATGTTGATCATCATCTGCACCGCGATCCACACGGTCACACCCCCGATAATCGAGCGCGCGAAGGGTGAATCGCAGCAGGTCATCAGCCCGATGAGCACTGCGGCGAGCGCGACGAACGCGAAGATCACCGCCATCGCGCCGACGAAGCCGAGCTCCTCACCCACAACCGCGAACACGAAGTCGTTTTGGGCCTCGGGCAGCCAGTGCCACTTCGCGGTCGAGTTGCCGACGCCCACGCCGAGCACTCCCCCGTTGGCGAGCGCCCAGAAGCCGTTGAGGGTCTGCCAGCACCCCGCGTAGGCGTGCTCGGCCGCGGTGAGGCAGTCGACTTCGAAGAAGTGCAGAATGCGCACGACCCGGTTGGGTTTGATGATCGTCATCGCGCCGATGCCGAGCAGCGCGATGGCGGCGACCCCGGCGAGCACGCGCCCCCTCACCCGCGAGAAATACAGGCAGCCAAACACGAGGGCGGCGAGCACCATGAGCGTGCCGAGGTCGCCACCCAACACGTTCACGAACATCGACGCGGCGACGACGGGCAGTATCGGCACGACAACGTGCACCCATCGGTCGAGCAGGCGCTGCTTGTTCGCGAGCACCGCAGACACCCACACGAGCAACACGACCTTCATGAACTCGGCCGGCTGCATCGAGATCGGGCCGAGGCGCAGCCAGTTGCGGTTGCCGCCCGCCTCGTAGCCGAGCGGGGTGTAGACGAGGGCCTGCAGCGTGAAGCCGACGACAAGCAGGAGCCACGACAGCCTGCGCAGCGCGACGGTCGGCACCCGGCTGATGGCGAACATCAGCCCGATGCCGAGCACGGCGTACGCCCCCTGCTTCAGCAGCCCGTCGAGCGGGTGTCTGCCCGCCGAGATCGCAACAACCTGGCTCGCCGACTGCACCATGATCACCCCGACAGCGGTGAGGCCGAGCACGATACTCAAGAGCGCGATCGTGAGGGTGCGCAGCCTGCCGGGCTCGGCCGGCACGATGGTGGCTCGCGCTCCTCGTGTGGGTTCTAAGACGACAGTGTGCTGCCGCACTGCGCGCTCACGCTCAGTTCACGCAGGGAATCGAGCCCGCGCGAATGGGCTCCTCCCACGAGTCGTAGTGCGCGGTTCCCGGCGCAGCCTCAGGGGCACGACCGGCTGCGGGGTCGGCTGCGGGGTCGGCTGCGATCGGCTCGCCGTTCTCGTCGAATGTATCGGCCTCGTCAGCGCCGTCGATGCCGTCGGATCCGCCATCGACCGCGTCGTCACCACCCGACGCCGGCGGCGCATCGAAATAACTGCCGTCGAGCACCGAGGCCACGATCGCCTGCACCTCGGCAACGTCGACGATGTTCACGTCGGCGCCGTTGACATTTTCGAAGCCAACGATGGGCAGCGTGATAAATTCGACGCCGCTCTGCGCCACATCGTGGGCGACGCCGACGAAGCCCAGCACGTCGAACTCCGAATCGAGGGCGACGTGTTTCTGCGTGGTGTTCACGAGCGACCACACGGTCTTCGGGTTCATCAGTGTGCTCTTCTGGCGCAGCTTGTCGGCGAGCGCGATCATAAACGCCTGCTGCCGACGAGACCGGTCGAGGTCGGTGAGGTAGGGCCCGTCGAACCCCGTGTCGCGGCGCTGGCGCACGAAGCTGATTGCCTGCTGCGCGTCGATCTCCTGCAGCCCGGCCTCGAACCGCGCGCCCGAATAGTAATCTTCGGTCGCCTGGTTCAGGCACACCGACACCGGCGCGACCGCCTCGGCGACGTGAAAGAAGCCGCCCATCGTCATCTCGACGAAGTGATCGATGCGCACATCACCGAGAAAGTGCGACACTGTTTCGATCTGGGCCTGCCGGCCGGCCGCGCGCGCCTGCTGGTAGATCTCGCTCTCCGAGAGCTCCTCCTCGCCCCACGAGAGCTCGTTCATTTTCTCCTGCATCGCGAGCCCGTACGCCTCTTTGATCTTCGTGTGGGTCACGCCCAGCGGTGCCCCGGGAATCTCAACGTAGTTGTCGCGCGGAATCGAGAAGCCGACGGTCTTCGACCGATCCTCGGGAATGTGCAAGAACATCAGCACATTCGCGTTGTAACCGCCGTCGTCGGCATTGCCCGCCTGGAGCGCCTCGTAGACGCCCTCGGGGAGCGGGTCACCGTTTTGGTCGAGCCTACTGTCCATCCCCATAATGAGCAGGTTCTGCTCCCCTGCCTCTGGCACGATCTCTTCGACCTGCGGCAGTACGATCTCTGACCGCACGATGCTGCGGTCGACGCGGTTGAGGGCGAACGCCACAGCGGCGACGCCGAGCAGCAACGCGGTGACGAGGCTGAGCGAGATGACGATCGCGAGGCGCTTGCGCCGCCGCCTACTCATGCGAGGCCGGCCGGCGGGCTCCGGAGTCTCGAGGAGCGGGGTGTTGCGCATAGGGTGTTCCATTCGGGGTCGTTTGTCGATGCTCGGGGTTGCTTCGGGGCCGCTGCCGGGCCGCTGCCGGTCCACTTCGGCGCCGCTTCCGGGGTCGGTGACCCATTCGCGTCGCCACCGTTCAAGCCTCGCGCCCCCGCACCAAGAAATCTCCAAGGAACGCTCACCGCCGGTCGCGAGCCCGCCCTCAGCTGCGCCTCCTTTCGAGAGTTGCGATGTAGCGCCGCATTCCAGGCTTACCCAACCGATCGGCCAGTGCCGACACCCTCGGCAGCGCGCCGGGCGCCAGCATCACGAGACGGGCGAGCAGCCCGTCGAGGGCCTGCGGATAGGCCTCAGGGCGTGGGCGCACGAGGGAGCGCACAACCTCGGCGGCGACGACCTCTGGGCGCTGTGGGGCCGTGAGAAACTGTGACGGCTCTGCGCCAACCCGCGCCTCACGCTCAAGCATCGGCGTATCGATAGCGGAGGGCTGCACCACGGTCACCGGAATGCCCTCTGCACGGAGCGCAATGTGCAGCGACAGCGCGGCTCCGCGCAGGCCAAACTTGCTCGCCGCATAGACCGGGTCGGTTCCCATTGCGACCACCCCGCCCAACGAGCCCGTGAGCACGATTCGCGGGTGCGGCGAGAGTTTCAACAGCGGAATTGTGCGTCGCAGCAGCTGCAGCGGCGCTACCAGGTTGACGTGAATCTCGCGCTCAAGCTCGTCATCCGAACGCTCCGTGAGCGCGCCGCCTACGGCCATGCCTGCATTGCTAATGAGCGCGTCGAGTCGTGGCAGGTCGCGAAGCTCGGCCGCGATCCGCCCGGCAGCTGTCGCGTCAGCGAGGTCAATACCGCCGATCGATCGGTGGCATTGACCCCATCGAGCGGGGAGGGCTGCCACGAGATCTACGAGTTCGCGCTCGGTGGAGTCGAGAGCGACGACCGTCGCGCCCCGCCGCGCCAGTTGGTGGCAGATGTGCGTTCCGAGGCCGCCGGCAGCTCCCGTGACCACCACTACCGCCGTTGAGAAATCGAACCGGCCGGCTCGGTATCGGGCCGGGGCCCGCCGCTGCGCGACTTTGGTGGAGGCGGCAGGGCTCACCCCGGCAAGGCTCGGAACGGGGCCGACGCGCGGCGACGACCACCCCATCTCGGCAAACGTGGCCGCCGCGGCTGCGGCATAGGCTGCGGCGTCAACGTAACCTTGGTGCCGGGGTGACTCCGTGAACCGAGCACCGCCCGTGAGGTCGGGGTAGTGCGCGTGAATGCGCTGCGCGAAACGTGTAGCACGCCCGGGGTTGTGGCGGGTGTCTGCGAGGTATTGCGCGACCATGAACGCCGCAAGATCGAAGTTCGGAAACCCGCCGCCGTTCGACTCTCCCAGCCCGAGGACGAACAGGTTCCGATGCCGCCTTGCAAAGGCCGCGAGGTAAAGTTCAGAGTCATCCACGCCCGAAATGAGGGCTGGCGCGTATGGCAGTGTTGGCTCATATCCGGTCGCCGCGATGATGGTATCGAACTCTTCGCAATCACCGCTCGCGAACGTTACCAGCCTGCCGCTCACCGCTGCGATATCGCCCTGCGGGGTCACGACTCCGCTGGCAATCGATGCGAGCACCCGGGTACCAACGTTCGGGTGTGACTCGAAGAGTCGGTGGTCTGGCCGTGGCAGTCCGTGCCGTTGTGGGCGGCCAACAACGAGCCGAAGCAGCGCTTCGGCTGCCGCGACCCGCAACTGCCGCGGCAGCTTCGCGCCGCCCGTGCCGAGCGTGTCTGCTGGTCTACCGAAGAGGTACTTCGGCACGAACCAGTAGCCGCGCCGCAGGCTGAGCACGCAGCGTGCGGCCACGCCGCCCAGGTCTGCAGCAATGTCGCAGCCCGAGTTACCTGCGCCGACAACAAGCACTCGCTGTCCCGCGAAGCTCGCTGGCGATCGATAGTCGCGTGCTGGCAGCAAGTCGCCGGCGAACAAACCAAGCTTCTCCGGCACACGCGGTGTCCACTGCGCGCCGCTCGCGCACACCACGGCGGCGTACCGACGCACCTCGCTGGGCCCCTGCTTCGACCCAGCAGGCGCGACGGTCACCAGCCAGCTGCCGCCCTCCTCTGGCACGATGCGTTGCACCTCCACGCCGAAAGCGATGTGCTTGAGGAGGCCAAACTCCGCTGCGAATCGCTCGCAGTACTCAAGTATTTGTTGGTGCCCGGGGTAATCAGGGTAGCTTGCGGGCATCGGAAACCTGTGGAAAGCTGAGATCGTCCGTGACGAAATGAACGTCGCTGAGTCGTACATCGGCCCACCCTCACGCTCAATGTCCCAGATTCCGCCAACTCGATCATGCCGCTCAAGTTGTTCGTAGGCGACACCACTCTCGCGCAACGCCCGCGCGGCAGCCAGCCCGGCGGGCCCCGCGCCGATCACACAGACGCGCGACGTGGGATCTGCGTCGGGCGCAGCCGCCCCAACTGCCGCTGCGGGTTCTTGTTTTCGGTCCATGGCAACGCTCCTTTGTCTGGGTTGCCGCCCAGTGTGCTTGAACTTCGCGGGTGGGTATAGGACGCTGGAGGCCAGATGTAGGGCCGCCCAGGCCCAACTGAGCACACGGGAGAGCACCGTTATGCGCGTCACAATCGATCCGCTGTTCACTCGGCTCACGCTGCGCATTGCCGAACGGGCGGGCATCGATGCCACGGGCGCACTGGCCGATGCGGGAATCGGAGCGGCCGCGCTTCGCGGGCCGTCTCCGCGCGTCGCTCCAGCCCAAGCATCGCAGTTTCTCAGTTCGCTTGAGGCGGCTTACCCACTGATCGGCCTGCTCATTGGATTTCGGCAGCGCATCACCCACTGGGGGCCGCTCGGTGTGGCAATGATGTCGGCGCCAACGGTGGAAGCGGCGGCAGCGGTAGGGCTGCGCTTCCAGGAACTGGCGGGCGCCGATACCGAGCTCACCTCGGTGCGGAGCCCAGAATCGCTTCGTATCGAGGTGCGGCAGCCGAGCCATCGGCAACCACTTGGCACATTCGTAGTCACCGAGCTGCTGGCGAGCGCGGTGGGAGCGTTGCGAATCATTACCGAGCGCAACCCCGACGTGTCCGTTCGACTCCCGTTCTCGATGCGGGAGCACAGCGAGCGGCTGCGCAGCGCCTTCGGGCCAGGGTTCGAACTTGTCGACGGCCCCGCCGAAATCGTCATTCCGCGGTCGACCCTGAGACTCACGCTCCCTGGAGCAGACGAGCATTGTCACCACCAAATGCTCGAACTGCTCAACACAGAGCTCGCCGCCTGCCCGGCCGCCACCGGGTGGGTGAACGAGTTGGTGAAATGGATCGACGACCGGCTCTCGGCATCCCCGACGATTATCGCGGCGGCCAGCGCCTTCCATATAAGCGAACGCACCCTGCGGCGGCGTCTGGCCGAGTATGGTACGAGCTACCACCGGCTCCTCGACGATGCGCGCCGCCACCGGGTGGCAGAGCTTGGCACCGCGGGCGTTTTCACGTTCGATCAGATCTCGGAGCGCTGCGGTTACAGCGACGCCCGAAGCCTTCGGCGTGCCCTCGCGCGATGGTCACACGGGTCGCTGTCGCGCGAGCACTGATTCTCTCAGCTGCGCCTCCTTGCTAAGGTAAGGTCTGATGAATAGCGTCGAGGTGCCCGAGAATACGCCGCGCAAGTTCGGAGCGCTCCGAGACCGGCGCACCGGCCCGTACATTGCGGGCGGCGCGCTCTCGATGATGGCCGACAACGTCGAGCACGTGCTCGCGTACTGGGTGCTCTGGCAAACGTTCCACTCGCCGTGGCTCGTCGGGTTTCAGATCGTGAGCCACTGGCTCCCATACCTCTTGTTCTCGGTCGCGGCCGGCGCTCTCGCCGAGCGCTTCGACCCGCGGCGCGTCATTCAGATCGGCCAGGCGCTCTTCATGGCGGTCTCTGCCGCGTGGGGCGTCTTGTTCATCACGGGTTCGCTGCAGCTCTGGCACGCGTGTGTGCTGCTCGTGCTGCACGGCCTCGCCGGGTGCCTGTGGATGCCTGCTGAGCAGCTCTTGCTCTACAAGTTTGCTGGGCCGCGGGAGCTGCCGGGGGCGATTCGCATGAACGCGACGTTCCGCTCGCTCGCGTTTCTCGCGGGGCCGGTGGTGGGCTCCGCGCTGTTGCTCGGGCTGGGCCCCGCGGTCGGCATGTTCGTGAACATACTGTTCTATCTGCCGCTCACGGTGTTCCTGTGGTTCGTGCGATTCGACAAGACGTCGGGTGCGGATCCGCGGCCGCCGGCCGGCACGCCCGCCGGGGCGAAGGCGAAGCCGATGACCCTGATCTCTGCGTTCAGCGTGCTCGGCACGATTCGTAAGGATCGCCAGTTGCTCGGCATGATCATACTCTCTGCGCTCAGCGCCGCGACGATCGGGTCGGTGATTCAAAACGCGATGCCGGAGTTCGCCGAGAGCTTGGGAGCCGGCTCGGCCGGGCTCGCCTACGGCGTGCTGCTCTTCGCGAACGGCGCGGGCGGGGTCATCGGCGGGTTTCTGCTTGAGGCAACCGGCAAGGTGCCTATCTCCCCGCGCACCGCGATCATCGCGACAACGGTGCTCGGCATCACGACGATCGTCTTCGCCTCGAGCTCGATCTACCCACTCGCGGTGGTCGCGCTATTCATCGGCGGTATCGCCCGTATCACGTCAGATTCGACGGCGATGAGCATCGTGCAGCTGCGCGCGCCAGACGATGAGCGCGGCCGAGTCATCGGCGCCTACACGATGTTCGGGCCAGGCATGATGACCTTCAGCGGCCTGACCGTTGCGGTGCTCGGCTCGCTGTTCGGGCTGCGCGGCTCGGTGCTCTTTGGGGGCACGGTGCTCACGCTCGGCGCGATCGTGCTCGGCATCGTCGTGCTGCGGCCCCGCCGGGGGCAGACTCAGGAGCATTCATAGGAAGCCCCTGTTACGCTCCCTGGACGGCTCGCGTTTTCAAGCGTCGGGCCGATCCACCCGCCCTATGAGACGGCCCAGGAGGCGTATTTTTGCTCGCAACGCTGCTCGTTGGTTACCCGTGGCTCGCGCCGCTCGCGTTCATCGCGCTGCTCGCGGCCGGGCCCGCGCTCGGCCGGTGGCTGGCGCCCCGGCGCTCGCTCACGCTCGGTCTGCTCGTTGCAACGGTCGCGCTCGTGTGCGCGATCGTGTTCTTTCCGACCGGGCGCACGATGGCCGTGGAGTGCACGCTCAGTTGGATGCTACCGCTGCCCACCCGGCCCGAGCCGTTCGCGAACGTCGTGCTGTTCGTTCCCCTCGGCTACCTCACGGCGCTCCTCACCCGCAGGCCGGTCGTTGCAGCGATCGCGGCCATTGGTGCGTCGGCCTGCATCGAGGCGACCCAGGCACTCCTGCCGGCACTCGGCCGCAGCTGCACGACGAACGACCTGTTCGCCAACGCGCTCGGGGCGATTATCGGAGCGGCGCTCGGCGCCATCGGGCTCGCGCTGCACCGCGGGCGCGCGCCCGAGCAGGCCCGCGCCTAGCCACGCCGCCGCGCCCCGGCCGGCAGCGAGGCGGTGCGTTTCGCGCCGCTCGCTGCCCTGCGGTTACGCTGAGCGCCGCGCTTACGCTGAGCGCCGCGGCGCAAGCGTTGCCTCGATGCCCGCGAGCACCACATCGAGTTTCGCGCTGAACCACTCGACGGGGTCGGCGACGATGGCGGCCTGCACACCGTCGTTCAGGGCGGCGCTGCTGGTGGCCCGGCTGGCGGCGCTGTGAGCAGCGCTGCTCGCAGCGCCGGGTGCATCCCCATTGCGGTTCGCAGCCCTCTGCTCGGCGGTGCCCGCCTGCCAGTGCTCGCCGACGACTCCGCGCCCCGGCCCCGCCGTCGGTACGAGCGCGTCAAGGTGCTCGACGCCTCGACGATTGTCGGTCGCAAGATCAAAGACCAGGTCGCCTGCGAGCACAGCGTGTTCCGCGCTAAACCCGGCAGCCATGAGCGCGCCACCGACGCCGTCGAACAGCCCGGCCATCGCCGCAGGCACGACGCCTCGGGCCACCTCGGTCGCCGACCCGGGGTATGCGGCGAGCGCGTGCCAGGCTGCATGCCCGTAGGCGCGCAGCATGTCTCGCCACGGCCCTTCGAGCCCCGGCCAGGTCACACCGGTGAGCGCGCGCTCGAGACCGATGCGCACGAGCTCGTCGCGATCGGGCGCGTGGCGATATAGAGTGCTCTCGCTGACCCCGAGTCGCTCCCGCACCGCCCCGAAGGTGAGCCCTGCGAACCCCACTTCGAGCACCGCGGAGGCGATATCGTCACGGGTAAGGCGCGGGGGTCGCCCGCGCCGCGGTGCTTCAGCCATGGCGCTCCTCACTCGTGCAATTCAGGGTGGTCACCCTCCCCATGCAATGGTGCCACGTGGCGAAAGCGGGGGTGTGCAATGACGAACACACACACGGTTGCCATGACCATCGCCCCGAAGATGATCGGCAGCGTGTGCCACACGCCGTACAGCGCGGTACTCAGCGTCGGCGCCACCACAAAGGTCAACCCGTTGGTTGCCCCGATGAGCCCGGCAAGCCCGCCCTGCTCCTCGCGGGTCATGAGCAGCGACGGGCCGGCCGCGTAGCCGGGCATCGCGACCCCAAGGCCGAGGCCAATGAGCAGCATCGCCCCGATCAGCGGGGCCGCCCCAAGGTCGGGCACGAGCAGGGCGAAGCCTGCGACCGCGGTCGCGGATCCGGCGCGCAGCAGTCGCGGCGGTGCCCAGCCTGTGCGCGGCACGATGACCGTCTGCGCAAGCACCATGCCGAGGCCCGCAGCGAGCAATACGCCGCCCGTGACGAGGCCCGTAGCGGCCGCGTCGAGCGCCAAACGATCTTGCACGATGAAGCCCGCGATGACCTGAATGAAACCGAGCGCGGTGAGCATGCCGAAGCCCGCGAGCAAAAAGGGCCAGACGCGCGCGTCAGTGGCGCGCACGCGGGGCGGATCGGCGACGAGCTCGTGCCGCGGCTCCCGGCGCAGCCCCAGCGCTACCACCACCAGCCCGAGCAGCAGCAACGCGGGCACCGTGACCAGCGGCGTGAGCAGCCCGAACCCGGCGAGCGACCCACCAAGAACCGCTCCCGCCATCATCGCGATGCCCTGAACCGCGCCGATGCCCGCCATGCCCTTCACGCGCGTCGCCTCGTCTGGCGTGACGTCTGCGATGTAGGCCTGCGCCGTCGGGGCAACGGCGGCGATCGCTGTACCGAACCCGATGCCGCGCAGCAGCACGAACAGCGCAAACAGCGCCGTGCCGGTGAGCAGGCCGCGCATGCCGGCGGCGGCTACGGCCGCGAAGGCCGCCATCGTGACTGCGGCGAGCGCGAGCGCCGCGACGAGCACGGGCTTGCGGCCCCACGACTGCGAGCGGCGGCCCCAGAGCTGGCTCGTCGCAACGACCATCACCGCGGCCGCGCTGATGGTGATGCCGATCTGCCACTCGGCGAGGCCCACCTCGCGGGCGAGGGGCGCGATGATCGGGTTGAGCGTCATCTGCGCGAGGTATGCAAGAAACACCGCCGAGAGCAGCAGCGGAATTTGCGGGCGTTGTGCGGTGTCTGTGCGAGCCATGAGTCTCCAGGTGAGCGGGCGCCCGGTATCGGGGCGAACTCACCGTAACACAATTATGAAGGTTAGCTCCCGTAATTATGGCGCGCTGCTTTCGGGCCGCTCGAGGGCTTGCCCTCGGCTGGCCTGCCTGCCCTTGCCCCGGGCTTGCCGCGGGCTGGCCCCGGGCTGGCCCTGCCCTTGCCCCGGGCGTGCCCGCGGCGGCCCCGAGCCAACCCTGCACTTGCCTCCGAGTCCACTCCTTTCTTGCGCGAGATAACTAGGGGGCTTCGGAGACATGTGCAGGGCCGGCAGGGCCGGCAGCGCCGTCAGGGCCGTCAGGGCCGGCAGGGCCGGCAGCGCCGTCAGCGCCGTCAGGCCCGGCAGGGCCGTCAGGGCCGGCAGGGCCGGCAGCGCCGTCAGGGCCGTCAGGGCCGGCAGCGCAGGCAGGGCCGTCAGGCCCCACACGCGCGAGTGGGGGCGCGGGCCGAAGCCCGCACCCCCACAGTGCACTACGCGAGAGCGGTTACGCCGACACGAAGTAGAGTCGCTTGTTCGCGAACTCCCCGATGCCGACGGGACCCATTTCGCGGCCGAAGCCCGAGCGCTTCACGCCGCCGAACGGAATCTCCGCGGCCTCGGCCGCAATGATGTTCACGTGCGCCATGCCGACCTCGAGCTTCGAGGCGACGCGCGCCGCACGAGCCTCGTCTGTCGAGAACACCGATCCGCCGAGGCCGAGGGCGCAATCGTTCGCGAGCTCGAGCGCCTCCTCGTCGCTGTGCACCTTGTACACGGTCGCGACGGGGCCGAAGATCTCCTGCTGGTACGACTCCGAGTCGCGGGGCACCCCCGTGAGCACGGCCGGCGAGTAGTAGGCACCGGGGCCGTCGGAGAGCACGCCGCCAGCTTCGAGGGTCGCACCCTCTGCGATGGCCTTCTGCACCTGTGCGTTCACGGTCTCGGCCGCGGCGCGCGTCGACAGCGGAGCGAACTCGCCCTCGGCGAGGTTCAGCTGGTCGCCAGGCGTGAGGCCCGCCGCGAGCTTCTTCAGTTCGGCGACGAACTCGTCGTAGATGTCTGCCATGACGATCATCCGCTTGTTCGAGTTGCAGACCTGGCCGCCATTGTAGGTGCGGAACTCCCACGCGGTCTTCGCGATCTCGGCGACGTTGTCGCTGTCGAGCACGACCATCGGGTCGATGCCGCCAAGCTCAAGCACGGCCTTCTTCAGGTGCGTTCCGGCCTGTGCGCCGATGATTGCGCCCGCGCGCTCGGAGCCGGTGAGCGAGACGCCCTGCACGCGGGGGTCTGCGATCATCGTCGCGATCTGATCGTGCGAAGTGAACACGGCCTGGTAGCCGCCCACCGGCACGCCGGCCTCTTCCATGATCGACTGGATCGCGAGGTTCGACTTCGCGCAGATGTCTGCGTGCTTGAGCAGAATCGTGTTGCCGAGCACAAGGTTTGGTGCCGCGAAGCGGGCGACCTGGTAGTACGGGAAGTTCCACGGCATCACGCCGAGCAGCACGCCGACCGGCAGCTGCTCCATGACGGCCTTGCCCGGGATAGTGCTCGGAATCTCGTAGTCGGTGATGAGCCCCGGCCCGTAGACCGCGTAGTACTCGATGATGTCGGTCGCGAAGTCCACCTCGTCGAGGCTTTCAGCGATCGATTTGCCCATTTCGAGGGCGATGATCTCAGCGAGTTCCTCGCGGCGCTCCGCAAAGATCTCGGCAACGCGCTTAACGACTGCCGCGCGCTCCTGCACGCTGCGCTCTCGCCATTCGCGGTAGACCGCATCCGATGCGGCGAGGTGTTCCTCGACCTGCGCGTCGGTCGCGGATTCGAAGCTCTCGATGATCTCACCCGTTGCGGGGTTTTGTACTCGATACTTCGCCATGGATATCAATTTCCTGTCTGCACCTGCGTGCAATTGCGCGGCACCCAATGGATATGCCGTTCTCATGTGTGATTGCCTCACCACCCGGCGCGGTTGCCCGGCGACTGCGGCGGTCAAGCGCTTCCACTCTACTCGCGGGCACTCTCAAACATGCTGCGAGCCGCGAGCCACACGCCGCACGTGCCCGGGGCCCGGGGCCCGAAGCCCGAAGCCCGGGGCCCCACGCGCCGCGGCCCAGCGCCACGACGTCGCTACTTGCTGAGCAGCTCCCAAAACACCCGCGTGTCACCTTCGCTCTTCACGGGGTACGACACCACCGCAACGCTCGGGTCGCTCGCAGCGCTCACGCTCAGTTGGCCGAATGTTTCGGGGGCACTCCCGACGACCTTGCGAATATGCTCGAGGTTCGCGCTCGCGTCGGCAGCGCTCTTGTGCGCAAAGGCGATGCTCATGGTGAGCACCGCACCTTCTTCTGTCACTGCGGTCGCGTACCCCGTCACCGGGGCGCTCTGCAGCAGCGGCTGCCGCGCGAGCGACTCGCTCGTACCGAGCGTGAGGAGCAGCGGCTCGCCCTGGCCAAGCGCGGCCACCAGCTGGGCCGCCGTCGCGTGGCTCGCGAGGCTGTCACTCTGCGCGGGCGGTGACGCTGGCGGGTCTTCCCCGTCCATGGCAACGAGAACCTGGTCGCCGGTCACGGAGTACGCGAGCCCCCTGTCGGCGTCGCGCCACACCCCGGCTGCCGGTTCGCCCAGCTGCGCGGTCAGCTGCCCCGCCGAGACGTCACCGACAATCGCGACGGTGCCGGTCATGCCGTGCTGCAGCGTCGCTGTTCCCCGCACGTCTGGCTCAAGCCAGCGCAGCTTCTTCGCCCCATAAAACGGGTCGCCGCAATCGGCATAGAACGGAGCGAGCGTCATGTCGACGTCGCCCGTTCCCAAATCCAAGATGCCCGAGCCCGACTCGAGCCGCTGCTGCGAGTCGACAAAGCTAAAGCAGAACTCTTCACCCGGCGCGACGCCCTCGACAAGCGCCAACGTGCCCGCAACCCCGCTGTCATCGCCCCGCACAAAGAACGAGATTGCAACCGCTGCTCCGCCGAGCACGAGGGCCGCCGCGGCCGCCCCGATGATCACCCAGGTCTTGCGGGCGCGGGTGCGGGTGCGGGTGCGGGGCCGAGCATCGGGGCTGGGCTGGGCGCCATCACCCGCAGCGCCACCGGCCTGCTGCTGCATCCAAGCGATCAGCTCGGGGTAGGCGTTCGGGTGCTCCGACACCGCGGGCCACAGCTCGCGGTGCGCGCCAGCGATGTGGGCGAGCGTCTCGGGCGGCGTCGCCGGGTCACTCGCGAGCGCCGTCGCGTGCCGAAGGTCTTCGATAGTCATGGTGAGCCTTTCACGGGTCAGATGAACCTGGCGTCGAACGTGCGCACGCCGTATTTCGCGGCTACCGCCGAGTTCCAGAGCGCAGCGAAGGCCTCTTTCGGCCCGTCGGAGGCCGCTGCCGCCGACGCGCCAGCGGCCGACAGCGTGGCGCAGCCGGTGGCCTGGGCGGCCTCTGCCCAGGCCACGTACTCAACGTTGGCCGCGTGCGAGTTGCTGATGGCCGCGCTGAGGTGGTCGAGTAGCTCCTGGCCACGCGGTATCCGGTCGACGGGCATCGCCCCGAGCGCGTCTAGCAGCTCCGCGCGATTGTCTCGCACCGCCTGCATCGTCGCGACGCTGTCTCCGTATCCCCCAGCGGCTGCGGTGCACTGCTGCAGCTTGGGCAGCGCATCTTTGACCAGGGCCCGGCCAGCGTACGCCTTCTCGAGCACCTCGATCATGTAGCGAATCTGGTCTTCGGCGGTGTCGGCCGGGGCCTGCACTTCGAAGGCGCCGTCGTGATTCGCGGCGTCTTCGACGGTGCGAACGGCCTCGCCAAGCACCACAAAGATGTATCGCACGAGCCGTTGCTGCTCGGTGGTTCGGGCACCGGCCTCGGCGCGCACGGTGACGGTGCCGATGTCGTAGTCGAGCGTCAGCACTCCCCCGTTCGCCAGCTGCGCGACATAGCGGTTGAGTCGCTCGTCGAAGCGGAGTGCTGCCTGAGCCGTGTCGCCCGTGGGCGTGGTGGCACCCGAGGAGTACATTCGCGACCCGCCTGCCGCCGGCTGGTAGGCGAGGTAGCTCGGGCGATCGAGCGTGATGCCGCACACGAGCACCCAGCCGTCTGCGAGCTCGGCCCAGGCGAGCAGCAGCGTGCCCGCCGGGCACTGCGCAGGGATCGACTTCGGAATCGACACGTTGCCGACCCGCTGCACGGCGGCGCCACCGGCGCCCTCGGCGGGCGCGAGGAAGGTGTAGCTGTCAAGAATGTTCGAGCCCTCGGCGACCGAGCAATCTGAGCACATCGGGTGCCCGATGAGCACGCCGAGCGGGCCTCCCGTAATCTCTGCGACGTTCTCGATCGCAGGGAAGCTGACGGTCGCCCGTTTCGTTCCCGTCACGCCGTCAAACACTTCGACGCTCGACACCGAAAACCAGGGTTTGCCACCCACCCTGGCCGTGTCGAACACGAGCACCTCGTTCGCAACAACCACGGCGGTCGAGCCCGTGGCATCGATGGGGGTTACCGCGCCCGTGCGCAGGTTCACGATCGCGTGCCCCGACTCCCCTGCGGCCGAGTGCACCACCAGCACACCGGTCTCGGCGCCGCTCCCCACCAGTTCCGGGGCGCCGAGTGCCCCGGGGATCGCCCCAGAGATCTCCCACAGCAGCTCGCGCGTCTCAGCGTCGAAGGCGCTCACCGAGGAGCCGCTGCTCAGCAACAGCACCGGGTCGGTCTCGCCGACTACGCTCCAGCTCAACGAATCGACGGTGGCGAGCACCTCGGCAGCTGGCGCGTCGCAGCCGGTGCCAACGTACGAGGTCTGCGTGGTGCCGTGCAGCCACACGCAGTCTGGCATGCGCGCGTTGCCCACGGTGCCACCGAATATGCCGGCGACACGTTCGCTCTCGCGGTGCTCGCCGTTGAGCGCATAGGTGTCGATGGCGTTCTCACTGAACACGCGCACCCCGGCTTCGGAATAGCGAACGCTGCCGGCCTGCGCATCCTCCATGAAGCTGACGCCGCCGCTATCGAAGCCGATGAGCTTGGAGCCGTCACCGGCGGTGACGGAGCACACCGCCTCCGAGGCGTCTGGCGAGCTCGCGCACGAGATCGGGTACCCCCACCCCTCCTCCGCCCAGCGAGCTTGCCCCGTTTCGGCGTCGATCAGCGCCCAGCTCGCGCTGCTCCCTGCTTGCCCCGCCGTCGGCCGGTAGTGCACGAGCACCCCCGACTCGAGCTGCAGCGGCTGATCGGCCCGCCGCATTTCATTGATGGGCCCAAGCATTCTCGGCAGGTGCCCGAGCAGCGCGGCCTCTGCCCCCAGGTCAGTGCCGCGCAGCGTCCATTTTGCCTCTACCCCATCGGCAAAACTCGCCGGCCGGTCTTGCTCGGGCCCACCCGCTTGGCTGGTCGATGCGACGCCACCCGCGGGTGCACCCGCGGCGTCGAACGGCCAGGTTCGCGTGACCGCGAGCGCGGTCGCGGTGCCGGCCAAAGCCACCACCACGGCGAACGCGGTCACCGATATTACGGTGGCCCTCCGCGTCAGCTGATGTGGGGGTCGACTCATAGAACGTTCCTTACTGGTAAGGGCCCGACACGAGTGCGCCGGCCGGCTACCCCCAACCTTGGCCAATGGGCGCTGCCACTCACAAGCGCTCCGCGCCCCGGGGGCGTTCGGGTTTTCCGGTTCCGACGAATTTGCTCCCGAAATCGGGGCCTAGGTGCCCGCGGCCGCCCCCGCAGCCGCAGCCGCGGCCGGGGCGGTCACACACGTGCCACCGGTCGCGACGTCGGTGTTCGCGAACGACTCGGTGTGCTCGGCGCGACCGTTCGCCACGCTGTAGCGCTGCACCTCGGTCGCGCAGGCGTCGCGGGCGGGCGCGAGGTAGAACGACGCGGTGCCGTCGCCGAAGCCCGAGTAGCCGTGCTCCTTGCCCCACACCTCGGTGGCGCGAATCGCGTCGACACCGATCACCCTGCTGTCGTGCGGCACGTTCGTGTTCAGCGCGCCCTCGAGCTGCACGGCGATCACGCCCTGGTCTGAGCGCCCGGTGATCGTCGCGGTGTGCTCACCGCCGCGCAGCACGCGGGTGCGCGTCAGCTCCCGCGGCTCATGCTCGGCGCTGATCGCGAGCACGAACGTCACGAATTCGTCTTCCGTGTACCCCCGAAAGTGCATCGTGTGGCGAGCCTGCACCACGCCGACGAGCCGCGGCGCTTCGCCGTCGAGGGTGTACGAGTACTGCTCGTCGGTGATCGTGTAATTTTCGCGGTCGGGCAGCGGCGGGAGGTCGGGCCCGCTGCCGAGCAGCTTCTCGGCGTCGATGGTCGCGAGGTCGCCGCCGGGCAGGCGCAGTTCGCTCGTGCCGTTCAGGATCCGCGGCGCAGCCCCGCCCCCGCGCACCTCGAAGGGCCCGAACCCCACCCAGGCCCCGCCGTCGGTCTCCGGCCGATCACCGGCCGGCGTGCACCCGGCGAGCACGAACACGGCGGCAATCGCGGTCACGGCGATGCGTCGGCGCGCGCCGGCGGTGGCGCGCCCGGCGCGGCTCAGCGGCGTCATTAGATGCATAGCTTCGGCCCGAGGTCTTCCGTTTTTCCGTCGACCATGATCGTGGCCTGGCCGCAGATGCGCGCCGCGGTGTCTGGCTCAATGATCATCGGGGTGTACAGCGACTGCAGCCCGACATCGGTGCGCGACTGCGCGCGCTCGCTCTGCGGGTCGTCGAGCGGCCAGACCTTCATCGTCATGGTGTTGCCGTCGGTCTTGTCGTCGTAGCGGGTCACCCTGCCCCACACCGCCATGCAGTCGTTCGAGTACATGAGCTGCACGTGCACGAGGTTGTCGAGCCGGGCCTCGGAGGCCGCGATCACCGCGTCGTCGCGGCAGCTCGTGAGCATCGGATCCACGCCGTTTGCCGCCTTCGTGAGGTGTCGCGCCTCCGCCGTCGGCCCCGCGCCGAGGCTGCTCATCGCGACGCCGGTGATGAGCGCGGCGACGAGCGCCGCCCCCGCGGCGATGAGCGCGGTTTGCAGCAGCGAAAAGCGCCGACCGGCTTCTGCCTGCTCCGCAACGGGTTCGCTGCCGGTATTGCGGGGGTCGAGCGCGTTGCGCCTCGCCCGCCACTCGCGCGGGTTGCCGTGCAGCAGCGTGACGAGTTTGAGCACGGTGTTCTCTGTCGGCAGCCCCTTGCCGGCGAAAGCGACCGAGAGCACGCTCTTCGAGATGCCCGTTTGCGCGCTGATGGCCGCGAGCGTCGGGTTGCCCGCGTTGATGCGCAGGTCTCTGAGCCCCTCGGCAAACGACTCGACCGAGTCCTGTGATTCGGCGCGCGCAGCGCCAGCCTCGGGCACGGCAGTCTCCACCATCTCTTCCCTCCAGTGTGAGCGTTCGAAGGCTCGAACGCGGCGTTCGAACGCCCGAACCCAATGTTCTAGCTGTGAGGTTAACCATAGGCTGTGCTGGCCCGGCTCCGGCAGCCTTGCAACCGCGGCACTGGCGAAATCGCGCAAAATCGTTGAGAAGACGTGGGTTTGAATATTTCGTTCGGCGCCCGAACCCGGCTTCGGGCGCACCGGCCGCGCGGCTGGTGCGGGTCACACGCCGCACCAACCGCGAACCCCACGAGTGCCTTGCCGAAGCCGCAAGCGCGAGCCACCCGGTGCGCCATTGCGGGTGAACTACGCAATCGATGTGGTGTTGTTCGACGGGTTCGAACTGCTCGACGTGTTTGGCCCCGTCGAGTTCTTTGGTAGCCTCCCCGACAGCTTCGACATCACCTACGTCGCCGCCGCGGCCGGCCCTGTCACGAGCTCGCAGGGCGCGCAAGTCATCGCGACGCAGGCAATCTCGTCGCTCCGGCGGCCGGAATGGACATGGCCGGTGCGATAATCAGCGAGGTGCTGGGGGCCAGCGTCGCCGGCTCAGTTGCTGCCGAGCTCGAGTACGAGCTTCACACCGATGCCGCGCTCGACCCGTTCGCCTTTCACGCCGACGCCCACGCGACCAGACCTAGCTCTCCCGCCACCTGAGCGTGCGCGCGGCGAGTTAAGGCCGAGGCCGGTCAACGATGAGGGCCCTCGCGATCCGCCCGCCGCGCGAGCTCCATCGAAAACGTGCCGAGCCCGACGCGCACGCTGTCGCACGCCTCGCCGTCGGTGACGATCCACCCGAGTGAGGTCTCGCCGATCCACTCACCGCTGCGACGCCCGAACGGGCGCACCGGCTCGGCCGCACGCCCCGGAGGCACCAGCCAGAGCTCGCCGTCGCGCTCTTCGAACACGAAGGTTTTGCCGAACGGGCGATCGACATACGCACCGCGCAGCCCGTCGGGGTACCCGGCCGCGCCATCGAGCCGGCCGTAGGTCTCGGAGATGCCGGCCCACGACACGATGTCGAGCTCAGCCCCGCGGGCCTCGATGCGCGCAAACTCGTCGCCGCCAGCCCACACGCGCCCGCCGCTCCACCGCACCGTCTCGGCCTCGTCACTGAGCGCGCCGCTCGCCGAGAGCCCGCCGTCGTCGCGCACCTCGACCCGCACGCCCGAGAACGAGCCGGTCGCGTACCAGCTGCCGGCGACGTCGGCGAAGCCCGTGGCGATGTGCATCGCCCGCCACGCTGTTGCCGCGGCGTCGAAGCCGCCGCGGTTCGAGAAGCAGGCCGCGCTCAGCCCAGTGGCCTCGTCGACGATCGAATAGGCGGTGAAGCTCCACATGCCACCGCTGTGCACATAGCCCGTGGTGTGCGCCTTCGTCTCGTGCTCGATGCCGAAGCCGTAGCTCGTCTCGTGGCCGCTGTTCAGCACGGTGCGGGCGAGCAGCTGCTGGCGAATATCGTCGCCGAGCACACGCCCGTCGATGAGAAACGCCTGCCACGCGCCGAAGTCGTTGAGCGACGTAATGACCTCGCCGTCGCCGTTGACACCCCGCACCGGTTCGACCTCGCCGACACCCATCGTCTCTTTCACGAACTCGCCGGGTGCCCCTGCCGCGAAGCTGAACGCCATGCCGTCGGTGAACTCGCCGAGCACCGTCGTGCTGAACGTCTGCGCCATGCCGAGCGGGCGCAGCACCGACTCCGCGAGCACCTCGGGGAAGGGCGCGCCCGCCGCGCGCTCGAGCGCCAGCGCCGCGATCACATACCCGGTGTTCGAGTATGACTGGGTGTCGCCAGGCGTGAACTCGAGCGCGTCGAGCGTTTCGAGCCAGCCGAGAAACGCCGAGAGCGCAGCGATTTCGATCTCAGGGATGCCGACCGTGTACGCCACCCCGAGGTAGTCGGGCAGGCCCGCGGTGTGGTTCAGGCAGCTGCGCAGCGTCACCCCGGGCACGGGCAGCTCGGGCACCAGGCCGCGAACGTCGGCGTCGAGGTCGAGCGCGCCCGCACGGGCCGCCAGCAGCACCGCGGTCGCCGTGAGCTGCTTGCTCACCGACGCGGTGTTCATCAGGGTGTCTGGGGTGAGGGGCTTGCCGGCTGAGGAGGTGCTGGCGAGGCTGGCCCCGGACTCGCCCTCGGACACGCCCTCGAACACGCCCCCTGCATCGGCTCCCGAACCCAGCTCGGCCACGCCCGCGCACGCGCTCGCGAGGAGCACCCCGTCGCGGTAGACGGCGACGACGGCGCCGGGTTCGCCTGCGCCAATCTGCCCGTCGAGTAGCTCGCGCTGCAGTCTGTCGCCGAGCGCCGCTGGCGCAAGCTGGGGCGGCGCGGGCGAGGGTGCTGACGCGGCGGCGGGTGCGGGTGTCGGTTGTGACATGGTGTGCTCAGTATTCCTTGTTCAGTGTCAGCGACCGGTCGTGCTCCGTGAAGCCGAGCCTGCTGTAGAGGCCGACGGCGCCCGTGGGGCTCTCGCTGTCGACGTCGAGCATCGCCCGCTCGAGGCCGCGCTCGCGCAGCTTCGTGAGGGTGTGCGCGAGGAGCGCCTGCGCGATGCGCTGCCCGCGCCACGCGCGTGCAACGCCGAGCACCTCAATATAGCCGAAGCTGAAGCCATTGGGCTCCCACTCCTCTTCCGTGACCATCACGCGCAGCACCCCAGCGAGCTGCTCGCTCCCGTCTTCGAGCGTGCCGAACACGACAGCCCCAAGCTCGGGGGTGAAGCTTTTGAGCCGGGCAATCGACTCCCAGTCTTCGCGGTTGAGCGGCTGGCTCCCCCAGTGGTCTCTGAACGCGTCGTTGACGACGAGGCGCGCGGGCTCCGACAGCTCGTTGCGGTAGGGCTCGATGCGCAGGTGCGGTGCGAGCTCGATGTCTGGGATGGGTGCCGACAGATCGCGAATCATGTTGAACCACCAGCGCGTTGGCGCGAACCCCGCGCGCTCAAGCAGCGCGCGCTGCTGGGGCTCGCCAGACTCCGAGCCGGCCGTGAGCCAGCGGGAGGTGTAGGTCGGAGGCAGCGAGGTGCTGCAGCCCCCTGCCCTCTTGCCAGGCAAGCAGCGCCGTACCAATGCCCTCGCGCCGCCGGTCGGGCCGCACCTGCCCGTTCAGGTGCACCTTGACGATCGTGGCGGCCTCGCTGTCTTTCACCGCCTCGCCGTAGGCGACCAGCGTGCCGGCGCCGTCGAGCGCAACAGCGCTATCGAGCTCCGGGTCAAACGAGGGCGCGTCGAAGCCCTCCTCGAACATGTCGAGCGTGTTCACGAGGCGGGGGTGATCTTCGACGCCGCACAGGGTGTCGAGCTCGAGCAGCGCCGGCAGGTCGTCGCGCCGCAGCCGCCGCCAGGTGAGGTCGGCGCCGACCGTGGGCAGCGGCAACGAGGCCGGGGCGCTCACCCGCTCGGCGAGGGGTCGCTCGGTGAGGCGCTGCGGTTGCTGCTCGATGTGCTGCTCGATGTGCTGCTCGGCTGGCGGCTCGATTAGCTGTTCGCTTGATTCGTTGGCGGTCACTATGATTCCTCGGAGTCGTCTGGCAGCGGCAGATCCCACGTGCCGATCGAGGCGAAGCCCGAGCGGCTGGCGAGCGTCACCGAGGCCGTGTTGTCGATCTGGCAGCGATACTGGGGTTCGTGCTCCACCTCGAGCGCCGCGCGCGCCAGCGCGTAGATGACGCTGCGGGCGTGCCCGTGCCCGCGGTGATCGGGGTGGGTGACGACGCCCATGTCGGCGAGCATCACGTCGTCTTCAAACGGGTACGAGCTGCCGACTGCGACGAGCGTGTCGCCGTCGAAAGCCCCAAAGACCATCCAGTGGTCGAGCTCGACCGAGGCGCCGTCGAGATCCTCCTCCGACACCCCTGCTTCGAATGCCTCGAATGCGGCGCTGTCTGCCTCGGTGAGGGCGCGCACGTGGCTCGGGTTATCGGTCGTGCGAAGCTGCTGCTTCGTCGCGTCGTCGAGAAAGAACAGGTGGTCTGGGCCGTTGAGCGTGGTGCCGGCGGCGGTCAGCGCCTCTCGCAGCTGCTCCTCTGTCGTGGCCTCGCTCACACCCGGCAGGTCGCGCACGGCCGGCGACACCAGCACGTAGGTGCGGTCGGGCCGCACGAGAATCTGCACCCGCTCGTCTTCGTCGAGCTCGTCGCTCACGGCGAGGCGGTAGGTGGCGGTCTCGCGCACGGGATCGCCGCCCTCGAACGGGGCGATCCATTGCCTGTAGATTTCGGGGTTCATGTCGCGCATGGCGTGGTGCTCATTTCGTCGTGGGGTCGTCGTGCGCCGGCAGGCCCGGGTCGCTCGGCCGCCCCGCGCCAGAGCCCCCGAGTGCTGGCCCTGCACGCGCTGTTAGGTGAATGCTGTCATTTTCGGCCTGAGAATTCCAAGCTTTTTGCCGTTTCTGCATATTGCTTGCGATGTTCCCGCTGCGGTGCCCGCTGCCGTTCCCACTGTCGCTCCCGCTGCCGTTCCCCCGGTGGTCCCGTCTGCGCCCGCTGCAAGGCCCGCGCCCGAGCCCCCGCCCCACCCGCACCGAGGCCCCGAATATGCCGCTTCGGCAAGAAAAGTCGCGCCCGCAGCGCTGCCGGGCAACGATAACCAGCGAGGGCGTCGGCGAAGCCAGGCGCTCACCGACGGGAACCGGACTAAGGAGATGGTGTCATGACGCATACAACTGAGTGGGACGCGATTGTGCTCGGCGGCGGCGCTGCCGGGCTGAGCGCCGGAGTGGTGCTGGCGCGCACGGGTGCCAGGGTCGTGCTCGTGGAAGACCGCACTCCCCGCAACGCCCCGGCGGCGCACATGCACGGCTTTCTCTCGCGCGATGGCATGAGCCCGGCGGCGTTGCTGCAGACCGGTCGCGAGGAGATGGCCGGGTTTGGCGGCAAGCTCCTCGCTGCGCGTGCGACCTCGGTGACGCAGCCGGCAGACGGCAAGTTCGTTGTCGCGCTCGAAGAGGGCAGCGAGCTTTCTGCCCCGGCGATCCTGCTCGCCACGGGCCTGCGCGACGAGCTCCCGGGTATTCCCGGCGTGAGCGAGCTCTGGGGCGGCCTCGTGCACCACTGCCCGCACTGCCACGGCCGCGAGGTTGCCGGCCAGCGCATCGCCGTGATCGGCGGCGCGAACCGGCCGATGTCGGTGCACCAGGCTGGCCTCATGCGCCGGTACTCCGACGCGATCACGTTCTATCTCAACGGCATCGAGCTCGCCGACCACGAGCGCGCGCAGCTCGACGCGATCGGCGTCGCGATCGTCGACGGGCAGGTCTCGGCGGTCGCGCGCACCGATGCGGGCGCGCTCGCCATCGCGCACGGCGGCAGCGACTCCTCGGAGCACGACTGCGCCTTCGTCGCGCCGCTGTTCAGCCCGCGAAGCGAGGCGTTCGAGGGCCTGGGGCTTGCGCGCGTAGGCGAGAGCCCGTGGATCGAGGCCGGGCCAACCGGGCGCACCTCGGTCGGCGGTGTCTGGGTCGCAGGCAATCTCGCGAACCCGCGCGCCCAGGTCATCACCGCGGCTGGCGAAGGGTCGGCGGCTGCGATCGATATGGCGGGTTACCTGCTCGAGCACGATCTCGGTCGAGCGGTGAACGGCGAGCCCGCCTCCTGGTACGTTCGCTAACCGACTGGCCGGCCGCCAGATGCCGTGGCGGCCGGCTCTCCGTCAGCGGTGCCGTAGTTGGAGCGGGTGCGGTAGGCAGGCGGCAGGAGCATCGGGTATGGCCGCTTTCGCCACCGGCGCTGCCAGCCCTGCTCCCACAAGCGGAGTCGCTGCATGAGAGCCCACATGCGAGTGTTCCCTCGGAAGTGGTGCCGCACCATGGCGGGGGTCACGCTGGTCCGTAGGCTCGCGTTCGCGGCGAGGAGCAGGTCATCGATATACGCCCCCAACCCCACTCGCCGCATGTTTGCGGCGACGTCGAGTAGCGCGGTCTGAGGGTCGTGGTACTCGGCGATGATTTTCGGAACGGCCCAGCGGCTCAGCGGCGCCCGAAGCGCCGCCGGGTACCCCTGCACGAAGAGCCAGGCGGGGAGGCGATCTCTGCCGAAAGAGTCACGAATGAGCGGGGTTGAAACGTCGAGCAGCGCGATCGTGCCGTCGTCGCGCACCACCCAGTTCGGTAGCTGCGCGTCTACGGCGATGTCGGCGGTGACGGCGGTTGCGAGCGCGGCCACGACCTGCTCCAAAAGCCGCTGCCGCTCGGCCTCGCCCGCGTCGCGACAGCGCGTATGGAGCAGGTCGTCGGCGTTCACCACCGGTTGCACGATGTACCCAACGGTGCCCCAGGTGTCGCTCACGCGTGTGTGGAGCGCCGTCGGCACAAGCGCGACACCGCGGTGCTCGAGTTCTGCACTCCAGGCGTCGAGCACCGCGCGGTACTCGCTCACGGCTGACGCAGAGGGGAAGGGCGGCAATCGCTTCACGACAATGGCGGGCGCCTCGGCCGGCCAGGCGACAGCGACGGTGATCTCACCAAACCCCAAGATGCGCAGCCCGTCGAGCGTGCCGCTGAGCATGGCGCGCTCGATGCTGCGGTGTGCACTGGTCACCAATGCCTCGGTGTTCTGAATCACTGTCCAACTTCCTCGTCGAAGAGAGCAACTGCACAGGCAATGCCGTCGCAATAGCAAGCTTGGAGCGCGCATGTTCGAAGCGGAAACACCGAACGCCACGAGGTTCACAACCGTCGGTTGTTACCGCCAGTGCGCGGAATGTGGTGGCCTCGGCGATGTTAGGCTGACGCAACTATGGACGTAGAGACGCGGGTATTGCGATCGTTTCTTTCGGTGGCGGAGGAGCTGAATTTCACGCGTGCCGCCGAGCGGTTGTTTCTGAGCCAGCAGGCGCTCAGCGCGCAGATTCGCCGCCTCGAGCGGGCCACCGGAGCAACGCTGTTTGCTCGCACGACGCACTCGGTGAAGCTCACCGCTGCGGGGCACGCCCTTGTGCCGGCTGCCCAGCACATCATCGACACGATCGACCAAGCCGAGCGCGCCATTCGCGTCGCTGCAGAGGCCGCACCCGCGCGGCTCAACGTCGGGTTCACCGTCGGCGCCGCGGCCGAGATGACCAACGCAATTCTCGCCGAGTTTGGCGCGCGCTGCCCCGAGGTTGCCGTCGATTTGCACGAGGCGCCGTTCCGTGACCCAACCGCCGGGCTCGGCCAGCAGCGCTCCGATGTTGGGCTCGTGCGGTTGCCGCTGACCGGTGCCGAATTCGAGTATGCCGAGCTGTTCTCGGAGCCACGGGTGCTCGTC
The DNA here is from genome assembly GCF_039528015.1 of Leucobacter albus. Lineage (NCBI taxonomy): Bacteria > Bacillati > Actinomycetota > Actinomycetes > Micrococcales > Microbacteriaceae > Leucobacter > Leucobacter albus. The sequence continues at coordinate 267,944 of NZ_BAAAKZ010000010.1, forward strand.
GTGCCTGCACACCACCGGCTCGCAGACCGCTCTGAGATTTCGCTCTCGGAGATCGCCGACGAGCCGCTGCTGACCGTGCGCAGCGACTGTCAGGAGTGGAACGGCTTTTGGCTCGCCGCCGATGCCAGGGGCGGTACCGCGCCAGCAACCTCCCGTATTGTCGATTCGGTCGACGAAGAGCTTCTGCTCGTCGCAACGCAGGGCTTCTTGACGATCACCGCGGCGTCGGTCGAGCGCTATGCCAGCAGGCCCGGCGTGCGGTTTGTTCCGATCACAGACATTGCGCCCTCCGTCGTAGCGATCGCCTGGCGGCGAGGCACCGCCATCGGCGCTATCGGGGAGTTTGTCGCCGCGGCCAGGCACGTGAGCGGTGCCGCCCGCGTTCACAACGGCTAGTTGTTACGGGCAGCGGAACGCCTGTTTCCACGCGCAGCCCGGGCTTTGGAGAATGATGAAATGATCTCCAAGGCTCAGACCCTCGAACTCTCGCAGCGTCACCTCATTCCCGGCCGCATTCACACCTTCGGCAGAGCGGGCATCGACCTGGTCATTGGCCGCCGCGAGATGTACAAGATCTGGGATCTAGACGGCCGCGAGTTCTTCGACCTGCACCTCAACGGTGGCACCTACAACCTCGGCCACCGCGCCCCCGAGCTCGTCGCGACGCTGCGGGGCGCGCTCGACGAGTTCGACATGGGCAACCATCATTTCCCCTCCCCCGCCCGAGCGACCTTCGCCGAAAAACTCTTCGAGGTGTCGCCGCAGCAGTCGCTGCCCTTCACGGTGTTCACGTCGGGCGGCGGCGAGGCCGTCGATGTGGCCATCCGCTCGGCCAGATGGGCCACGGGCCGCAGACGCATCGTCACCATCGACTCGGGGTTTCACGGCCGCACCGGGCTCTCGGGTGCGGCTGGCGACCGCAACAATGCCGACTACTTTCACAGCGCGTTGCCCGATGACTTTCTTCAGGTTCCGTGGGGCGACGTCGCCGCTCTCGAGGCGGCGTTCGCGAGCGACGCGATCGCGGCCGTGCTCCTCGAGACCATTCCCGCGACCATGGGGTTTCCCACCGTTCCGCAGGGCTACCACGACGCCGTTCGGCAGCTGTGCGACACCCACGGCGCGCTCTTCATCGCCGACGAGGTACAGACGGGGCTCGGTAGAACGGGCGAGATTTGGGCGGTCGATAGTTTCGGGGTCGTGCCCGACATGCTCGTCACCGGCAAGGGGCTCGGCGGTGGGCTCTACCCGGTGAGCGCGGTGGTGCTGAGCGAGCGAGCCGGCGGCTGGCTCGCAGAGAACGGCTGGGGTCACGTATCGACGACGGGCGGCTCAGAGCTCGGGGCGGTTGTCGGGCTCGCCGCGCTGCAGCGATCGACCGCACCGGAAACGCTCGCGCACGTTCGCGTGCTGAGCGAGCACTTCGCGGCCGGCCTTGCCGCGCTCCAGCTGGCGCACCCGAGCCTCGACCAGGTGCACCAGCGCGGGCTCGTGATCGGGCTGCGATTTGCGGGCCTCGATGGCGCTATTCGCGCGATGAGCACCCTCTACCGCCACGGCATCTGGGCGATCTTTGCGGGCTTCGACAGCTCCATGCTGCAGTTCAAGCCCGGTCTGCTGCTGAGCCTGCAAGACGCAGACGAGGTGCTCGCTCGCATGGCGCTCGCGTGCGCCGAACTCGACGCCGCGCTGTAGACGCCGCGCTGTAGCCGCCGCTACGACACGGGGTCGATGGGGCTGAACTCGTGCTGCGAGGCGTCGAGCTCGGTCTCCATCGTCGGGAAGTCGTTTTCGCCGCGCAGCCGCGCGATCGCGTCGCGAAATTGCACCTCGAGCGCGCTGATCGCGGTCTGCGTGTTGCCGAGTTCGAGCCCCGTGAGCAGCGCCTCGTAGGTCGGCGACACCGAGAGCCGCACCGCAAAGCCCTCGTCGGCGCTCAGGCTCGCGATGCGCGTCTCGATCACGAGCGTCGACATCATGCGTGAGAGCCGGTAGCTGCCCGAGAAGTCGACGAGCAACTGGTGAAAGGCGAGGTCGGCGTCGCCGATGGCGAAGGCGTCGTCGCCGCGCTCGGTGACCTGCGCAAATGCCTCGTAGGAGCCGCGCAGCGCTCCCGTCACCTCGCTGTTGCGCAGCTCGGCGATTGCCTGCACGGCGCGCGCCTCGACCGCGAGCCTGGCGTCGTAGACGTCGTCGATCGCGTCGCCCGTGATGCGGGTGACGCGCAGCCCGCGCCCGGGAAATGCCGTGAGCAGCCCCTCTTGCACGAGCCGCTGGGCGGCCTCGCGAAACGGAGCGCGGCTCACGCCGAGCTGGGTCGAGATCTCGACCTCGCGCACGGGCGAGCCGACGGGCAGGCCGCCTGTGAAGATCGCCTGGCGCAGCTCGAGGGCGATGAGGTCGACCGTCGAGCTGCGGGTGAGCGGTGACATTTGACGCGGCGAACCGCGGTGCTGGTGGCCTTGCACGAGGGGCTCCAATCTCGACTCCCGGAGCGGGCACGGACCCCGCAACGATTCCCTCACATTGTAGACAATCCTACTGAATAAATATCTTCGTGTCGGGAAAATTCATAGGATCGCAGGGATCGATCACTGATCCGGGCCCGGCGGGGCCTTTCGAAGCGAAACGAGGAACAATGACGAGAATCACCACCGGCTCGAAGACGCGCGGCACAGCACGCAGCACAGCACGCGGCACGCTGGCCGCAGTCGGAGCGGCAGGCGCGGCGCTACTACTCGCCGCCTGCAGCGGCGGCACGACCCCCGAGGCCGAGGGCAACACCCTCGAGCGGCTGCAAGAAGCCGGCACCATCACCCTCGCCATCGCCGACGAACGCCCCTACTCGTGGGTCGACGAGAGCGGCGAGGCGACGGGCGCAACCATTGCCATGCACCGCGAGATTTTCAAGGGGCTCGGCATCGACAACGTTGAGGTCGTCGAGGTCGACTGGAACTCGCTCATTCCCGGGCTCAACGCCGGGCGGTTCGATGCGATCAGCGCCGGCATGTCGATTCTCCCCGACCGCTGCGCGCAGGCGGCGTTCAGCGACCCCGAGATCATGTACACCACCGCGCTCGCGGTGCCCAAGGGCAACCCCGAGAAGCTCAGCGACCTCGACTCCGTCGCCGAGCGCGGCGGCGACGTCACCCTCGCGGTGCTCGGCGGCGCGGTCGAGGCAGACTACGCGACCCAGCTCGGCATCGCGAACACGCTGCAGGTCGACAACGCCCAGGCCGGCATCGAGGCGGTGCAGAACGGGCGCGCCGACGCGTTCACCCTCACCTCGGTCTCGCTCAATTGGATGGCCGAGAACCAGAGCGACATCGAAACCACGCAGGCCTTCGTGCAGCGCCTCGACGGCGTCGAGCAGGTGGGCGCCGGCGGCACCGTGTTCCGCAAGGCCGACACCGACCTGCTCGAGGCCTACAACGAGCAGCTCGCGAAGATCACCGGCGACGAGGCGACCTACCTGTCGCTCGTCGAAGAGTTCGGGTTCACGGCAGAGAACCTGCCGCCGGCGAGCCTCACCACCGAGCAGCTCTGCTCGGGCGACTCGCAGTAGCGGGGCGACGCACCAGTGGGTGAACACTTCGACGCGCTCGCGCGGTCGTGGCCGCGCATCATGGAGGGCCTCGGCATCACAGTCACGCTCACGGTTGGGGGCGCGCTACTCGCGTTCGTTGTCGCGGGGGCGCTCGGGCTCATGGCGGGGGCGGATCGGGCACTCGTGCGCGGCACCGCCCGCGTGATCATCGAGTTCTTTCGCGGCACGTCGCTCGTCGTGCAGCTCTTCTTCCTCTTCTTCGTGCTGCCGCTGTTTGGCGTCGAGCTGTCGCCGATCTTCGTCGGCGTGCTCGGGCTCGGGCTGAACTACGGCGCCTACGGCGCCGAGGTCGTGCGCGGCTCCATCAATGCCGTGCCGACCGGGCAGTGGGAGGCCACGACGGCGCTGAGCATGTCGCGCGCGGGGCGGCTGCGCCGCGTCATTCTGCCGCAGGCGTGGGCCATTATGCTGCCCTCACTGAGCAACCTGCTCGTGCTGCTACTCAAGGGCACCGCGATCGTGAGCTTCATCACGATGTTCGACCTCACCGCGTCGATCAACAAGCTGCGCATCGACACGAACGTGTTCTTCGCGTACACGGTCGGCCTGCTGCTCTACTTCGCGCTCGCGTGGCTGCTCAGCCTCGCGATGCTCTGGCTCGAGGCGCGCGCGAATCGCAGGCTCGGGCGGAGCACCCCGTTCGCCGAGCTGCTGCGCCATTCGACGGCGAAGGTCGACTCGGCCCAGGGATCCGCCACCGCACCGGCCGCACCCGCGAGCGCACGGGCCGCGAATGCACCGCCCGCGAGCGCGGCGCCCGCGACCGAAAGCGGGGTGAGGCGCTCGTGACCGGCGACCTTTGGAACTGGGGCTACGCCCTCGACGCCCTGCCCGTGCTGCTCGGGGCCTTCGTGCGGGTGACGCTGCTCGTCACCGTGCTCGGCAGCGCGATCGCCGCCGTGCTCGGCCTCGTCATCGCGGTCGCCAGGCGCAGCGCGCCCCGGCCCGTAGCGCTCGTGCTCGGCTTCTTCGTGAACTTCGTGCGCATGACGCCGATCGTCGTGCAGCTGCTGTTCGTGTACTACGCGTTCTCGAGCGTCTCGCCCATCACCATCGGGGTGATCGTGTTCGGCGTGCACTACGCGACCTACATGGCAGAAAGCTACCGGGCGGGCATCGAGGGCGTGCCGGCCGGGCAGTGGGAGGCGACGACCGCGCTGAGCATGTCGCGCGGGCGCACCTGGTGGGCGGTGATCATTCCGCAGGCGCTGCGCAGCACCCTGCCATCGCTCGGCAACTACGTGGTCGCGATGTTCAAAGACACCCCCTTTCTCATGGCAATCACCGTCACCGAGCTCGTGCGCGCGGCGCAGCTGTTCGGCGGCCAGCACTTCCGCTACATCGAGGCGATCACCATCGCGGGCGTCATCTTCTTGCTCGCGAGCTACCCGACCTCGCTGCTCATTCGACGACTGGAGAAACGACTTGTCTACAGTGTTTAACCCCCACGCCGCCCCCGGCTCCCCCGCTGCAGCGCGCAGCGAGCCGGCCGCCTCCGGCTCACCTGCCGCCGCGTGCAGCGAGCCGGCGGCCTCCGACGCGCCTTCGGCCTTCGAGCTCTCTGCGGCAACGCACACCGGCGCGATCGAGATCTTGCGCGACGAAACTCCCGCGATCCACTTCGCCGGCGTCGACAAGCGCTTCGGCGACACGACCGTGCTGCGCGGCCTCGACTTCTCGGTGCGCAAGGGCGACCGGGTGACCCTCATCGGGCCGTCGGGCTCGGGCAAGACCACCATTCTGCGGCTCGTGATGACGCTCGAAGAGGCGAACGGCGGCTACATCTATATTGACGGCAAGCCGCTCACCCACCACGAGGTCGGCGGCAAGCGGGTCGCGCTGAAAGAGAAGCACCGCGGCGAGATGCGCAAGCGCATCGGCATGGTGTTTCAGCAGTTCAACCTGTTTCCCAACATGACGGTGCTCGAAAACATCATCGAGGCGCCCGTGCACGTGCTCGGCGTGCCCAAGGCCGCGGCCCGCGCGAAGGCCCACGAGTTGCTCGCCAAGGTGGGGCTGCCAGACAAGGCCGACGCCCACCCGTCGCAGCTCTCTGGCGGGCAGCAGCAACGCGTCGCAATCGCGCGGGCGCTCGCGATGGACCCGGAGATTCTGCTGCTCGACGAGGTGACGAGCGCGCTCGACCCCGAGGTTGTCGGCGAGGTGCTCGGCATTCTCACCGACATCGCCCGCGACACCGACGTGACGATGCTTATCGTGACGCACGAGCTGCAGTTCGCCCGCGAGGTGTCGAACCGGGTGCTCATGTTCGACGGCGGGGCGATCGTCGAGGAGGGCCCGCCCGAGGAGCTGTTCGCGAGCCCGCAGGAGGAGCGCACGAAGGAGTTTCTGTCGGCGGTGCTGTAGTGGTGGCGGGGGCTGGCCCCAAGGGCATGTCGTGGGGTGAGAGTTGCGCGGGTTGCCGAGTTGCCGAGTTGCTGGGCAGCGGGGCGCTGCGTCTGGCGTCTCGGTAGGTTCCAAGCTATTCTGGTTGCATACGGGAATGCAACGGAGGTGCGCCATGAGAACATCGCAGACCGTGGGCTTCGCGGTGGGCCCGGAGATGCGGCCCGCCCTCGACGAGGTCGTCGAACACTTCGGTCACGGAAACCGGAGCGAGTTTCTTCGCGTTGCCGTGCGAGAGTACCAGGCGAGGCTTCGAGTCGAACGCCTCCACGGGCTCCGCGCCGAGGCCCGCGCCGAACGAGGTGGGAAGGTGCTTTCGGCGCCAGAGGTTATGGAGCTCATCAACGCGCCAACCGCGAGTGAGTGATGGCAATTCGCCCCGGCACTGCGGTCGTGTTCGACATCAACGTCTACCTCGACTACATTCTCGGTGACGACGGCGGGTGGCCTTCGGTGCCCACCCCACCGCCTCCGACGACGGGAAACGCGTCTGCCGACGCGATTGCCCTCGCGTTCGCAGACCGGTTTCGCCTGTTTGCCTCGCCACATATTCTCCGCAACGTTCACGAGAAGATGCTCGCTGCCGGTAACGGGCGCAGGGTTGCAGACGAATTCGTTCGCCTCATCGTCGACATGTGCGAGTTCTCGGGCGGCGCGGTCGTCGACCCGACTGTCACCGACGCTGGCATTGGCGATTTCGAGGATTCCCACATCATTGCCCTCGCCCGCGATGCCGCGGTGAATGCCGACGTCATCGTGTCTCGCGACGCCGATCTACTGCGGCTCGGCCCCGCGTGGCACGGGCGCCTCATACTGCCACCGCGCGACTTCGTGCATCAGGCCATGTAGCGAGACCATCCTACTGGCCCCCTGCCGCCCGTCAGCGGTAGCCGGGCTCGCTCACCTACCGCCGACCACACCGAGCCGGTGACCCCGGGCACGAGGCGGCCGCGAAACGCAACCTCCTTGGGAAGAGCTTCGGTGAGCAGCACTGCCACGAGGAGCAGCGCCGCCGTCGGCGCGGCGAGGCCCTCAGGCCATCGCGACGTTCCTTGTCGCCGGGCCGGCGGCAACCGCGGCAGCCGCTGACCCTGCATTGAAAGCTGCCCTTCGCAAGCTCGTGCGAGCTCTCCCAGAGACGTTTCGCACCCGTGCAGAGGCCGCGGCTTCTTCGCTGATTGTGGATCCGCAACCGTGGGGCGCGAGCGCAGCCTCGCAGGCCGTGAGTCAGAGCGCGTTGTCGACCCGCTCGGCCTCGTGCCGAAGGGGCCACAGTGGTACCTCGTCACCCACACCGAAACCGGCCAACGCACCTTTCGCCTCGACCGCGTGACGGCGGTCACCCCGAGCGACGAGCCCGTTCGCCGGGCCGAAAACTTCGATCTCGCCGCAAGCTGGCGGGAGCTCACCGCCGAAGCTGGGCGGGGCCGCACCACCATCGAGGTGCACGCGATCTGCGCCCCCGAAGGGCTCGGCTTCTTGCAGACCGCGATGGGCGACAACCTTGAGATCGGGCCGGCGCATGGCGACGGCCGCATCCCCGTCGTGATCCACGCGCCGAGCGAGTACGGCATCGCCGGTCACCTCGCGGGGCTCGTCGAATGGCTCGAAATCATCAGCCCGAAGAGCGTGCGCGACCACCTGGCTCGCATCGGCGCTGCGCTGACGGCGCGGTATTCGGCTGGCGCTGGGTGAGCCCTAGCGTCAGCGCTCGGATCGCCAAATCAACTTTAGCTACGCTAAAGGTGATTGAGCACGGCGCCCGTCTCGATTAGACGACGCCGCGCGTGGATCGGTTGCCCGTCACCCGTCATTCGCACCCGTATTTGAACCGAGGCCGTCAATGAACGCGAGAAACCACCAGACGCGACGCTCCTTTGGTGCACCCGGGCTCTGGCTCGCGCTCTTCGGGGCAATCGCTGCGGGGCTGCCCGCGGCGCTACAGCTCATCTACTTGGGTTCCACGAACCGTTACGGGGTTTTGGCCGCGTTCGGGTGGGGCTTCTTCTTCATTCTCGGCCCTTGCCTGGTATTCGGGGCGTTCGTGCTGTGGTGGGAGCGGCGTGAGGCCAGCCCGGAGGTCTAGCTGCGCTCGTTCCCTCTGCGACGCCGGGCCTCATGTCGCTCCCACAACAACATGTAACCGCCAAACATCAAGGCCAGATAGATGCCAGTCAGGAGAACACCCACTGGTCTCCCCAGCCCCAGGTTGTTCACCAACGTAGTTGAGAATGTCAGAAAGCCGACCGGATATGCTCCGAGCACTCCAACAACCGCACCTACGATAGATGCTCTTGCGTAGGCCCCGCCAGAATTCGCAGCAGACCGCCCGGCCATCCAAAACCCGAGACACACCAGGCTGAGCACGAAGCCGAGCAAGATGCAGCCCCAAATCAGCATCCCAGACCCCATTCCCCAAAAGAATCGACCGTTTGACTGGGCCGCCATGATGGCGAATTGCCCGACCACGGGTGCGGCGGTGATGAAGACCCCATAGAGCAGAATAAACGCGGGGTTCATCAACGATGGGCGTTTGTCTCGGCTATCTACCGTGTTCAACGATCACCTTCTTGAAATTCTCGGCTTGCTGCTCCCAGGGTTTCGTAGGCCCCGGCACGAATCAGAAAGCCTCAGATAAGGCAATTGACGTGTCGAGAACATTTTGGCCTTTGTCAACGTACACGGAGCCTTTCTCGGCGTCCAGTGCAACGCCCTCACCCAAAGCGTTTGAAAGCTCGAATATCGCGCCTTTCGTACAGCCCTCGAATCTCCACTCACCGGGAACGGAAACATCTCCATCGCGCCCGGCACAGTCGGGCGCGCCTACGCCGCGCTCGAGGCTGACGGCCTCATCGAGCTCAGCCGGGCGAGCGGCACCCGCGTGCGTGAAGGCCAGGCACTGAGCGCCGACCTCACCGCGGCCGCTACGCAGTTCGTCGCAACCGTGCAGGGCCAGAGCGGTGCTACCTTCGAGGCCGCGCTCGGCGCAGTCCGCGCCGCGTAGGAGCGGCCAGTCCCTGTGGCGTAGCGATTGTCTGGCCCGGTTCGAGCTCACCGCGATCCACACGGCGAAACGAACCGGGCCAGCGCCCGTCATGCCTCCTTGCTGCGGAGGCTGCACCGAACGACGCTACAGCGTGGGGCGCTCGGCTGAACGGCGGCGCCAGAACACGAGCAAGCCGCCTGCGGCGACGAGCGCACCCGTGAGCGTGAGCGCCCACGGCCACTGGAACGCTGACCCGCCAGTGGCGGCGAGCCCCCTATCCCCGCCGGCACTGGCCGCCGAATCTCCACCGCCGGTCACTGAACCGGGCTTGCCGTCGGTACCGTTTCCGGAACCGTTGTCACCGCCGGTTCCGGGCTCCCCCGGGCCCGTTGTCGCGTCGGAGACCGTGACCGTGTGCGCGGTGGTTACGCCGTTCACTGTCACCCTCAGGGTCGCCTCCCCCGCGGCGGTCGCGGTCAGCGCACCCGTCGAGGGGTTAAACCTGACGACGCTTTCGGCCGCAGCCTCGCTCGCGCTCGCGCTCACTGCGGCGCCGCGCTTGTTGGTCTCCACGGATCCATCATCGACGACGACCGCGTCGCCGCCCCAGACCGCGCTCATCGGCCACTGCACGGGCACGATGCGCCCGCCGTCTTGGGAGATGGTCGCGTCAACGGTCACCGAGTCGCCGACGGTCATTGCAGCGGGAATTGCCGCCGTCGCGCCGAGCGTGACCTCGTCTACGCGCGGCTTCACCTCGGCCCGGAGCCAGTTCGTGCGGCTCGTGACGGGGGCAGGGTCATGACCTACAACGCCCGAGTTCGGGTTGATTCCGAGCATCGCCCACCCCGTGAACCCGCCCTTGTCGGGCGAGCTCGACGGCCCCTTGCCGCTGTTGCCGCTGAGGAACGTTGAGACGCCCTCGTGGCTCGTCGCGTGGAAGACGCCGGCGTGGCCGTTGATCGAGGCGATCGACTTCCCCGTATCTGCGCGGAACTCCGCGAGGCGATCTTGGTACCGCTTCGCCTCGATGCGATCAGAGATCTGGCTGTCTTTGCTGCTCTTCGGGTCGTCGACCGGGTGGTGCGCGAACACGAGCACGCCCGTGATTGTCGAGTCTTTTTCAGCCTCGGCAAGCGCGTCTTCCAGGAAGCGCATCTGCTGCTTGTCAGAACCGTTGAACGAGCCGTTCGCGGTGTTCAGCGTGATGACAAGCGTGCTGCCAACCTGCTGCTTGGTCTTCGTCGGGCCGAACTCGGCGACGAAGTTCTCGATCGGGCCGCCCATCACCTCGTGGTTGCCAGGCACGTAAACCCAGGGCAGCTTGTCTCCGATCTCCTCGTCGAGAATCTTGCGCGCGAGGGCAAAATCCTCTGGCGCGGCCTCGTCGACGAAGTCGCCGGTGATGACAAACATCTCTGGCTTCGCGGCGAGGATCTCGCGCAGAGTTTGGCGGGCACCGTGCACGTTGGGGCCCTCGGGGTTGCGGGCGACGAACTGGGCGTCGCTCATCACCGCGATGCGCTGCGCGCGCTGATCGACGGTGCCGTTCGTCACAACGAGCGAGTCGTGCACGACAGGCGCCTGCGGCTGTGCGACCTCGGGGGCGACGACTGCGCGGATGCCAGCGAACATGGTCTCGCCCTGGTACTGCTTCGCGGCCGAGGTTTCCATCATGCGCACCCGCTCGAGCTTGAGCGGGTATGCGGTTCCGACGGGCACGTTGAACGTGAGCTCCTGCCAGCCCTTCCAGCTTGTGTGCGGGCCGTCGATGTTCATCGTCGTGCCGGCGCCGGTCTTCATCTGGAGCCGGGGCCAGGTGCTGTTGCCGTCGCCGTGCACCCACATCTTGATCGCCTTCGGCTGCCCAGCGATCTCGATGGGCTCGGGCGCGACGGCGTAGGCGCCGCGCGTGCCCGTGGACGAGGCGAAGTCGTAGGTGAGCTTCAGCCCGGTCTCGCCGTTCGGCCCGGTCGCTTGCTCGAGAGCACCGGTTGCACGGTCTGAGCGGAACGTCCAGTCCTTCGCGTTCGCGAGGTCTGAGACAGGCTCCTCTTCAAGGCCGATCGTCACTGCGACGTCGACACGGCGGTCGCCCGCCGAGAACGACACCGTTGCTGCGCCCGAAGCCGCGCGCGGGGTGATCGTGAACGTGTTGCCGTCGAGCGATTCGACGGCAACATCTGCGCCGGCGGAGACCGTGAGATCTGCGGCTTCGATGGGTGCGGCGAAGCCGTCTTTATCAAGGCCGGTGATGGTCACCGTCTCGCTGCCGCTCTCGTCGACCAGAGCGATGACGCTCTGGCTCGCGCGAAGCCTGTCGAGACCGCCAAGCACGCGCAGTTCGCTCGTCGCAGACTTTCCCTCCGCGGTGAACGTGACGGGCACCGTGCCCGGGGCGACCCCAGTGACCTTCGCGGTGTCGGCATCAACTGGGGTGAGCGTCGCGTTCTCGCCGGCCACTGCGAATTCACCCGCGGTCGTGAGCGCGCCGCGATTCGCGTCGAGCCCAATGCCCGAGACTGTGCGCGAGAAGCCTGGGAAGATCGCGTCTGCGTCGCCAAGCTTGGATTCGGGAGCCACCATCACGTCAGCGAGCCCGGTATCTGGCGCGGTCGACGAGAACACGAGGCTGTTCGGCACGCTACGCAGGTGACCGTCTGACGGGGCGTTGCCGACGCTCAGCTCGCTCGTGCCGGGTTCGCGCATGAGGAGCGTACTTGACCCACCACCATCGAGATTGACCGCGTTGTGTGCGCCGAGCTCGACCATGAACTCGCCAAGCTCATCGAGCGCCATGCCTCGGGAGTGGCTCTGGCGGCCGTCGAGGGAGACCACGATGACTTCGCTGCCGTCTTCGCTCACGCCGACCGCTGTGCGCGGTTCGCCCTTGTCTGGAGCGCCAACGACGGCACCGTCAGCGACCAACCGCTGGTTACCGGAGATGGCGAGATCGACGTCGGAGCTTGCCGCGACCGTGACCGGAATCGGGTCGCCCGGCTTGACGCCGTCGAAGAGATCGACGGCCGCTCCGCGCGCGAGCACGACGCCCGTTCCCGCAGCGATTGCGGTCGGCCCCGTGATCTCGGCGAGATCGGCAGATGTGCGGGTCACGACCCCGTTGGCGATCTCAACGCGCAGGAACTTCGGGTCGATGTTCGACGGGCCGCCGATCGCGCGTGCGATGGGGTACTCGCCCCACATGGGGGTGAAGTAGCCGATGCCGTCGGCTGGGATGCCAATGTTGTTGACGGTGCTGACATGGTGGGTGTTGCCCGCGACGTCGAGGGTCGCGGCGGAAGCGAGCGCCTGGATCGCCGCGAGGCCTTCGCTGACGGTGAAGCTCTCGACGGGCGACCCGCTCGTGGTCTTCACACCCTCGCTCGACGACACGTTCGTGCCCTGGGCGACGCCCGAGTTGTTGATGTCGAAGAATGAGCCGTTGACCGCGGCCACGGCGTGGTCGCCGAGGGTGTGCTCAGTGACGGGGGCGGGCCGCGTGAGGCTGCCCGAATCGCGCACGTCCATCGACAGCGTCGGGGTGGAGAGATCTGCGACGAGCACGTCGCCGGTGACCCAACCCTCACCCTGCAGCCTGTCAAAGCTCGTGGCCTTCAGGCCGGGGGCGAGCTGCCGGGTGTCGGCCCGGAGCAGGCTCGAATCGCGGCCGCCGAGGTCGAGGCCGCCTGTGTCGGGCACCGCAAAGCTTGCGGTCAGCGTGGACTGGGGCGCGAGGGCGATGCCGCTCACGGCGATGCCGAGGCAAAGCCCGGCTGCGAGCGTTGTTTTCAGGGGAGTTCGTCTAAACCAAGCCACGAGTTGCCGCAGACCTTTCTTGAGTTTTGGAATGCGCGTGCGGCAGCTCAGAGATAATTGAATGACCGCCGGACGCTCAGGTCAGCGTAGGGAAATAAGGTGGCGTCAAGGTTACGGGCTGGTGGCGGCGAGGCTCACGCAACCGACCGCGAAATGCCCGACGGGCCGGGCAAGCGCCCGGAGCATGCTTTTCGCAGTTACCCGAACGGGAGCTCTGGAACTGCAAAGAACCACTCCAATACCAGCGCTGCGGCGCCAAGAACGTCACCAACGTCGGTGGTTGCTGCAACCATTGACCTGACGACACCACGGTGGTGTCGCGGGAAGGCCGAGCACCATGGCTATTGAGATCACACACGTTCGTTTCGGGAGCACGGTTAGGACCGAGGATCAGATCGTCCAGTACAAGTGGAAGAGCGACACAGGCACCGGCGATCATGACAAGGCGACGTTAGTGGACTGGATCGACAACAAGAACGGGATTGCCTACGTTGGCAGCGGCTCCAGCCGCGTGACTGTCGGCGTTGTCCATCCGCAGTCCGGTCGACCGTATCTGCGAACCTATGCGGATGGCAAGTGGACTAACAACTTGCTGAATCTTCCGACCTTCTAGCCCTCGATGCCGAGAACGGAAGCCCAAGCCTAGATTTAGGGATCGCATCGCTGCCGCAAGCATGGGTCGCCTTCGAGGCCATGATGATGAATGCTGTTGGTCTGGCAGCAGAAACCCCGCACTCGACTGACTTCTCAGTAGATCCGAGGTGTCCGGCACGCACTCGGGCCAGCCGGATCGGAGGCCCCATAACCGCGTGAAAGTTCTGGCGCTGGAAAAGTATTCGATGACAAGGTAATAATTCCCCAAACGGGAAATGTCCCGGAAGCCGTTGAGCTTCCGGGACTTTTTGGTCGGGCTGACAGGATTTGAACCTGCGACCCCTTGGCTGATCAGGGATTTTTCCCAAAATCACCAGTTATCCCAGACACTCGCGAGTTCCCTGGAAGTGGCAGGAAACAGGGTGGTTTACTGATTCCGAGTGTAGCCCGGCAACTGCGGGCTGTCACGGGTGAATTGGGTGGGTAAACTGCTTGCCTTCAACCTGTCTGAGAGAGGCCCACCTCCCACTACCCAAAAACGTTTTGAGCGAGTGCCGTGTTTGTTTAGCAGTCGCTTTCGGTAGAGCGTGTGGGTCGAACCGAAGCGCGGGCGGGTGTGCCTGGTAGCGCTGCGTAGCTTAATCTTGCGCCTGACCATCGACCCACAAGTGCTCTTAAATGACTCTGCTAAACACGTATGGGGACCGATCAGCCTCCTTACCTCGCCAAAGCGAGATTCCGCGAAGCAAGGCGTTTCAGGGCCTCTCGAACTCGACAGCCCTCCCAGGATCAACGAACTGGGTAACCTCGTTTTGCGCGCAGTTCATTGCTTCTGCTGGTCTGGCTCGACCAACGCAGCATCCGTTTCCAGAGGCTCGGCCTCCTGTATCCCCGGCAGGCCCCAGGGAACAGGCGAAGCGAGATCAGCGTCACTTGAAACCTGCACCTGCCCTGGTGCCCAAACCCGGAAGAATGCTTGCCCAGGGGGCCGGAGCTCATACAGTTTCACTCCTGGTTTGAGCGGCGACTCAGGCTGCAGTTCGGTAATGTCCATGCCTGGGTGACGCAAGCGTATTTCAGGGGTGGGGATCTCCACGCCACCGATTGAGAGGGTCTGAGCGGGTATTTGAATTTGAGAGGGTGGCAGCCCGTTTTCGGTAGTGACCTGTATCGGCCCTTGAATCCAACGGGTGATCTTGCCCTCCCAGGTCAACCGCGCGACTCTCAACGCCATGCGATCGTCATTCGTGAAGGGCTCGCTACTTGTTGTGAACCTTCTGTTCGCGATCTGCTCGATCAGAACAATGTCTCTTGTCATTTCAAAGAGAACTTGCTGCTGGAGTAGCTCTTCCTCTGAGGCCTCTGGAATTCGCAGAGTCACCCAGTTTTGGTCTCCAACCTGGAGCGTTAGCGTCTTCGCTTGGAACATCTTCAGCTTGAATTCATAGGCGGAGAGTCTGAGTGAATGAGTGTGATCTAGGAACTGAAGTTCCATCGACCGAATCGACCGAATCTCGCCTGACTCGGCTTCAAAGACCAAACGACAGAGGGCGCTCTCAGCAATGAGGGCTTCCCAGGTCATCGACTCCTCGCCTTCTTCTCGTCTTATGACCGCCGCGTCGCTGGTCTCAATGTCGCGATCGTCGTCACGCAGGAGGACTGTTACTCGGTTTGCTGTCTCAAGCCTGAGCATCTCAGTCACCGAGATTGATTTCCAGTCTTCTCCCATTTCGACCGAGGACATGAGATTTGGCATCGGTGCGCCTACAGGAGCCATGAACACCTCCGCTTCCTCGACGATCTCGGTAGCGTCGACCGTAACCTTTTGAGACCAGAGTTCATCAGCAAGGTCGAGTAAGTTTGCGGCTCTCAGATGCTCGATCAGGCGAAGTGTCCTTACCACCCGCACGGCCGCACCGCAGAAGACGAGCACTGCGGCTGCGTACCGTTCGACAAGATCGAAAGCAAGCGCCTCGGCTTTGGGGCCTTGAGCATCGGCATGAACAAGGTCTGCGTATACCCACGCGGCAGCGAATTGCGTATCGGAGACATGCTTGGTTGCTTCCGAACCATCAAGACGTGAGCGCTGCACTGAGTATCCCTGTACTTGGGTTCCCTGAAGATCGGTGGCCTCCCAAGAAACTTTCAACGCTTGGTACTCAGACAAAACCTCTGCACTTGGGGCGCACTGCTCCAACACTCGTTCCAGAGCTCCAAGCACCTTGGCGTAATAAATTGGTTCAGATTTCAGCGTCAGCGGTCTGATCCTCGCGACCAAGGATTCGAACTCTTCCTCGTTCTCTGGGAGTGGTCGCCTGATAATCGCCGCTCCATCAAAGCCAAGCGTGACTTTGAACGTGCCCTTTGCATAGCCCAACAAGGTCTTTTCGTCTTGCACGAGAGAATGAGCTTCTACCCGACGTGCGCGGATCACGAAACGCGCGAGCACGGTCAGGTCGTCGAGTTGAGCAGCCACCTACACATCCTCGCATCTTCCGCTGACGGTGGCTCATCACCCGGAATCTAGTTCGAAGTGCAGCACAGAGGCGATGTCGTCGGCGTCCGTGAAGCCACGCGCCCGCACAAGCCTCGGCATGAGCGTATCGACCGGGTGCCCGCTGGCCTCTGCACGTCGGAGCTCCGCGACGAGCGCCCCGAACGTCTCCGCGCTTACCGCAGGCAGGCCACGAAAGTGGGGCCAGGAACCGTTGCCGCGCTCACGAGGCTGCTCGATGGGAAGAAGATCGAAGCGCAAGGCTTCCGGTCATGCATGAACATCCTTGATCTGGGGAAGCGGAGCAGTCGGCAACTATTAGAGCAAGCGTGTCGGCAGCTCACCGACAGTAATGCGCATCGGCAGATCAGATACACCGCTGTGAAGCACGTGCTGGCTGTGGTTCGGGCCGAACAAGACCAACGGCCGCAGGCCATAAGTACAGCAGCAAGAACAACCAGACTTGAACCCACTCACCCGCGTCGGCCCGCTGTGCGCGACACGAGTGGCGCGCATTTGGCAGGCCCCCAGGTATTCAGCCTCGAAGCCCTCACAGACACCCCGACAGGATCGGAGGGGGCCGATGCTTGATCAGCACCTCACCGAGGACGACATGCCCTTATTAACGAAGCTCCGGCTGACCGCGTTCGGGGTAACGGTCATCGGTATCGCGAATGATCCCTCGTTTGATGAGTGGTCGTTCTCGCAGAAGATCAGGCACGCCCTCGATCAGGAGACCGAGGCTCGGGGCGAGCGCCGCATGTTGAAACTGTTGAAAGCGTCGCGCACCCCGAACCCTGCCGCCTGTGTCGAGGATATTCACTACCGCGATGGCCGCTCGTTGAATCGTGAAGTGGTTGCGAGGCTCGCGGCATGTAAATGGGTAGAACGGACCACGAACCTCCTCATTCTCGGATCGTCGAGCGTGGGGAAGTCATATCTCGCGCAAGCACTCGTGAACGCAGCCTGTCGACGTGATTGCACGGCCGCGTACTATCGGCTTGACGATCTCGCGAACCAGCTCGCCGTTTACCAGCACGCCGACCCGTCAAGGCTCAGGTTCCTTGAGTATCTGCACTCGTGTGACGTGTTGATACTGGACGATTTCTTGACGACGCCGATCACTGGTGAGGCCACGGCAGACCTTCTCAATATCCTCGCTGCGCGTGAGGGCCGGGGGTCGACGGTCGTGACGTCACAGTTCGACCCGTAGCACTGGTACAAGTCGTTGCATGATGCGGTGATCGCTGAATCGATTCTGAACCGGATCGTGTCGAACGCGGAGCTCGTGCAGCTCGACGGGCCGAACATGCACCGCCACCTCGCAGCTACAGAAGCGGAATGAGCGAGGAGTGCGAGCGCGCGGCCGCTTCCAGGTACGCGCGCTCGCACTTTCCGATCATTACATCAGCGCTTCCCGAAGCCTCGGCTCAACACCCCACGGTGAAAGCTCGATGATGATTGACTCACGATTCTTTCAGCCAAGGGAGCGTGAGCCAAGAGCGGTCGCACATCGGAGCAGCGTTGTGTTATTTTCCCGCGCACACCGACCGGTGCACGATCACGACTCCACGCTGCGCAATGACACCACTTACGAAGTGCCTCCAACGTCCGTCTCGAGTTCCTTGACAGCAAAGCTGATGAACTGCCGGAAGAGACGTTCAATGCCAGCCGAGTCCGATGGAATAGAACGATAATCACTTGCCGCTTCTAGAAGGCTCTTCATGTCCACGGGATCAGTAATCAAGTCGAAGTTTGGTAGATATTGGACGCGATCGCGAGTCGGATCGCGCGTAAATGTAAAGGCAGTCAGGAAAGATTTTGGGTTAATCTTCGTTTCTGATGGCAATCGAGAGGGTCTGCTGAGGGTTTGGTTGACTCGGGTTTCCTTTTCTAGGCAGCCAAGTCGACCGCGCTTCTCAATATAGTCTCGAACTCCACCGGAGTCAGCTTCCCCAACCCCCGCTGCTTCCGTTTCCGGTGATACCTCCCCTCGATCCAAGACACAATCGCGAGCCTGAGTTCCTCACGCGTCGCCCAAGACCTCCGATCGAGCACAGTCTTCTGCAACAACGAGAAGAACGATTCCATAGCCGCGTTATCCCCACACGCACCCACACGCCCCATCGACCCACGAAGCCGATGCTGTTTCAACGCACGCTGAAACTTCCGGCTCCGAAATTGGCTACCCCGGTCAGAATGCACAATCACTCCCACAGGCGCACCCCGTAGCGTCAGCGCGTTCTCTAGCGCCCGAACGGCAAGCGATGCTTTCATACGGGAATCGATCGAGTACCCCACAATCCGGTTCGAACACACATCCTTGAACGCGCACAGGTACAGCTTCCCCTCACCCGTCCAGTGCTCAGTAATGTCCACAAGCCATTTCTCGTCCAACCCATCGGCAGTGAAGTCACGCTCCACGAGATCATCACCCACCGGCGCACCCGCTTTCACATACCGGCGTTTACGCTTTGAGAAGACTGACTGCAGGCCAGCGATTTTGCACAGTCGCCACACCCTGCGCTCCGAGATCTCGTAGCCAAGATCATGGAGATCATCAGCCAGCACCCGATATCCGCCCTCGGGGTCGTCCTCGTGGAGACCTCGCAAGAGCGTGATGAACCGTTCCGCGTCTGCCTCACGTGCCGAGACGGGTTGCTTCTGCCACTGGTAGTACGCCTGTTTCGAGAACCCGAGTACCCGACACGCCACCGCTAC
The DNA here is from genome assembly GCF_039528015.1 of Leucobacter albus. NCBI lineage: Bacteria > Bacillati > Actinomycetota > Actinomycetes > Micrococcales > Microbacteriaceae > Leucobacter > Leucobacter albus. The sequence continues at coordinate 286,568 of NZ_BAAAKZ010000010.1, forward strand.
GGGCACCCTGACCGGGGCAGCCGCGGCAGCCATTTCTTGGACGAGCGGGAAGATCATTTTGGGGGCGTGATATGAATCTGCGACAAATACGCTGCCGCACGCCTGAGCACCTCGTTCTCTTGTTCAAGGAGACGGTTCCGTCGCATGAGCTCACGAATCTGCGCATCCTCGGCAGGAGTGACATCCTTAGCAGACGGCAGGCCAGCGTCACGCCGTTCGGCATCCGCGACCCATTTCGAGAGTGCTGACTTCGAGATGCCCAGATCACGACCGACCTCGCGTTGCGTAGCCCCTTGCCGGACCAACGCGACCGCGTCTCGTTTGAATTCTTCTGAGTACTTCATTGCTGATCATTCTCACTCATCCTCACCCGCTCACGCGAGTGGACAAGAGTCAACCAAACCCTCAGCAGACCCGCTTCGGTAACCCAATCGCACACGTCGGAGACGGCGTACTTCAGGTGTTTGCCGATGCGGTGTGCGCGGGGTCCGAGGTCGCGGGTGCGCCAGTCGTACAGCGTCGAGACGGGGATGCCGAGATAGTCGGAGACCTCGCCGGCACTGAGCAGCGGTTCGAGATTCCAGAGATGGGCGGGGGTATGAGTTGAAGGATTCATACCGGAAAGGTGCGCCGGTGTTCCCGAACTACCAGGAGGCGTCCGGCACGCACTCGGGCCAGCCGGATCGGCGGCCCGAAAATCGCCCGAAAGTGATGGTATTGGGTAGGTTTTCGATGACGGGGTCATAATCCCCAAACGAGAAAAGTCCCGGAAACCCTTGAGTTTCCGGGACTTTTTGGTCGGGCTGACAGGATTTGAACCTGCGACCCCTTGACCCCCAGTCAAGTGCGCTACCAAGCTGCGCCACAGCCCGTTGTTTCTTCAAGCGATTCGGCCAGAGCCGGTTCGCCGCCGAAGCAACCTCTCTATCTTATCCATACTTTTGCGGGGCGAAAAACGCGGCGAGGTGTTTGCCGAAGATTCGACAGTTGTCTCTGACCGAAATACCTCCCCGTCGGCAGCAGGTCGGCCCGTGGGGAGCGGCCAGAAGGGACGCCAAACCCGACGCCTAACCGGAAGAGGCACCGCCCAGCCCACTCCCCCCGCCCCTACTCGTCGAGCAGCGCCGCCGCGTACATCGGGCGCGCCGCGTCGGCGCTCGGCGGGTGGAAGAGGCCCGCGGTCGCGTCGCGGTAGACGCGACTAAGCTCGCTACCGTTGTCGAAGCCCGATCCGCCCGCGCAGATGAGCGCAGTCTCGGCGTTGCGGCGCGCGGCCGTCGAGGCGTTCAGGCGGGCCGAGACGAGGCGCAGCGGCCACTCAGCACCGTAGTCGACGAGCTCGTCGAAGTCGCGGGTGTACGCATCGAGCTGAGCGGGCACCGCCATGAACTCCATGTGGGCGTCGGCGAGCCGCACGCGCGCCTCTGGCACCTCGGCGTGCGACGTGCCCGCCTTTGCCGAGCGCCGCTTCTTCATGCCAGCGGCAGCGAGGTCGAGAGCCCGGCGCGCGACACCCGCGTACACGGAGCCGATGAGCAGCTGGAAGTTCGCGGTGATTGCGAACGTGAGCAGATCGGGGTGGCGGCCCGCCGGGATCTTGCGGGCAACCCGCTCAGGCCTGATGCGCGCGCCGTCGAGGATGGTTGCGCGGCTGTGCGAGGCGCGCATGCCGAGCACGTCCCACTGATCCGACACGGTGATGCCTTCGCCGCCCCACGCCGCGGCCTCCTCGGCGGTGCGCTCGAGGAACCCGTAGACGAGGGTCTCGGCGTCGGTGCCCGCTGTCGCGGTGTCGAGACCGTGCACGATGAGCCGCGTCCACACGGGCGACAGCGACGTGAAAATCTTCACGCCCGAGAGCAAGTAGCCGCCGTCTTCCTGCGGCTCAGCCTTCGACTTCGAGCCCTGAAGCACCCAGTCGTTCGCGGGCTCGCTGATGCCGAACGCGAAGATCTCGCCGGCCATCGCTTCCTCGAACACGTACCCGAGGGAGCGGTCGCCACGCTCGAACATCGCCCTGATGACGCCCGTGCACATAAGGTGCATGTTGATCGCGAGCGCCGTGCCGGGGGCCGCGGTCGCGAGCCGCTGCTGCAGCCGCGAGACCTCGTTGAGGGTGAGGCCGGGCCCGCCGAATTCCGCCGGCACGAAGAGCGTCAGGTAACCCTGCTCGCGAAGCTCTGCGAGGTCCTCGTGAAAGAAGCTGTTCTCGCGGTCGTACACCGCGGCCCGCTCGCGGAACCGCTCAAGCAGTTCCTCGGGCAGGTAGCGCTCGGCAAGCTCCTGATGCCGCGTCTCTCGGTCGCTCATTCTCTCTCGATTCCTCACCTTGGTGTTACACCAGCCAACTGCCTTCAGGCTACCTGTTGCAGTTGCCGAGCGACCGGACGCGCACGCGGGGAAAGTGCCATTGGTTGGGAGCGCGCAGGGTCATAGGGCTCCCGCCAACCATTCCGGCCGGTCTCAGTACCACCCTGCTCTGCCCAAACAGTTCTACCGAATGGCTATGCGAACCGGTCCCGCAGCTATTCTCCGCTCCTCAAGTGAGGCTGGTGATCAGAATCTCCAACGTCAAATTCGTACCATGCTCTGAGGTCTCCCTGCAAAATTGGCAGCAACGAGGTCTCGCGAGAGAGTGATTCGCCAAATCCAACGGCTATCAGATTAGGGACTTCCAATGGCCCTTCAGCAAGACCCCGGTTGAGCTCATTGATGAGCACCACCACGGCAGCTTTCTCAGCGACAACGTTTGCTTCCGCCCACCTGGCGACATCGCTGAGAAAGATGTAGCCCAGAAGTTCTCCGCCCTGATCAACCAAATGCTCTTCCAAAAGTGGCCTGAGAGCGGGAACTCTCTTAACAAGGTCCCGACAATATGCCTCGTCGGCTCGATCGATGTCCGCGTACTCAGAGTCCATTCAGTGCAACCTCAATTTCGTTCAACAGTTTCTGCGCAGTTTGGATATCAGTCGGATCAGCTGCCTTATTCAACCTCAGCCAATTGCGCAGAGCATTCCTTGTGTTTCTTCCCTTCAAGACGTGATCCTTCCCGCCCACCTTGATACCGGTTCGCAGCTCGAACTTGATGGCGCTGACCAACGATCCATTCCCACCAACAAGGGGTATGTCACCGGTCCGCAGATAGGCGCTATTAAGGATATTTTGAAGCTTAGGGTTGGCGACTCTTGGAGGTTTGGCAATTGGGGTTCGGCTACCCGACTGCAGCGGGCGTTTCCTCCCTCTTACACCGTTGTTCGTGTCCGGCTTCGTGCGCTTCTGGGGTTTCCCAGCACCTCTCGTCGGTGCTTTCGTCCCCTGCCTACTCATCCATTTGCCGAGAGCCTTTATTCCTTCAATCAAAGCCCGGAGCAACGCGCCAAGAAACGCCAACGTAGCCACCGCGCCCGCCACCATCGGACCAACTCGCGCGGTGGCCGCTGCCACATCCATGGATATCTGAGAAATGACAGCTGGAGAAGCCACTCCGCCGATACTGGCACCAGACGTCAAAGACCTCGCATGAGAACGTACCGCACTACTAGCAACCTCAGCTATCGCGTCCTGCACTGTCCCGTGAACGTTTTTTACTAGAGTGGCCGCCGCCCTGATAGCAAAGCTGACGGCCGACACGGCTTCGCCCTGTATTCGAAACCCGTGCACGAGCTGAGCCGCATTATTTCTGTACGCGCTGATCGTTTGCCCAGACATTTCTGAGAGGTCGAACACTCGACGCCGGTATTGCACCGCCACGCTCTGCAACACTGATGCCGACTGTTTCCAGGAGTCCGCGAATTCGAATGCGCTCTCAGCATCATTCCTTAGGTCATCACTCCACCCGATGAGTGGGCCCATTAGCCCGACTGCCCATCCTAAACCTGTATCCGCGAGGCTCCCGAGTAGACCTGAAATGTGCGTTCCGATCCCCGAAGGAACTGGGAATGCTTCCGAGCCGCCCTGTATCCATTCACCCGACTTCACCCGTGCAGCTATCGTCAAGGTTTCCGTGAAGGCTGCTAAGGTCATCGGTCTAGTCTTCGATCTCGAGCTCCAGGGAGCGCAACGTGTGAGCTATTTCTTCTTCGATTGCTTGAGTCTCCCGCACGACGCTTCGTAGTTGCTGCGCCGTCCCTGTTAGCGCTTCTTGAGCAGAGTACGCAGCAGTGGAGACAGTTGCAGCGACCACCGAGATATCAGCAATGACGAAACGCCCCATGTTCCCAAACGCCAGACCAATCGATTCGGCATCTGTAGCCATTTCAGCGGCCGACAAGACTTCCGTTGCGAGTTGACCCAGTCTTCTCGCCTGGTCTTCGAGCATCTCGAGATCTAGCGCGAGCCATTCCATGTCGCTTCACCCGCTGGTGTGTCAGTGAGAGGCACATAGCCCATCCGCCGCCGCGTAGGGTCTATGGCGGGACTGTCCGCGTCTAACAACGTTGCCGAATAGCCCCAAAGAATAGGATCGTCTGCGCCTAGCACTTTCAGAGCGGCTCGGTGCGTCTGTGCTTGGGCATCTAGTTTGGCTTTGGCAACGAGAGTCACAATCTCCGCTGATAGACGGAGGCCTCCGCGTTGCAAGGCCTTGGCTGCAATCTGCAGATCAATCATCTGACCTGCTGCATCCACTGTCACCACCACGTCGTGCAGCTCAGACATGGCTTTTCCTTGCACTGTGGCTTGAGTCTCGGCAAGCTCGCCCAACGCCTGCGCACGTTGTTTCGCTAGCCGAATATCGGCATGGATTCGCTCCAACACCTCTTCAGCTTCTTCCGATGATCCCATTCGGGCACTGTAACCCTTCGTGGAATGAGCTAGCTCGAGCCCATTCCGGTCCGTGCATCCATGGCTCCCGGTTGCGTGCACATACAGTGATATCTAAGTACATTATCTTGCGACTACTCACAGCGTCACTGCGTCGCTGATTGGAAGAGCAATCGCGTTTCTAGTCAGGCCGATTCCAGGTCCAAGCTCATTCGTGAAGGCTAAATTGAGCCAGGCTGCCCGAACTGTGCATTGCAAGCGAACGAACGAACCAATGTCTGACGTGCGCGGCCGAACCCCTTTGGGGATCACTGACCGACCGCTTCTCAGCATGATGACCAACAACCTGGATGCTCCGTTGGAGGAGCAATCACTGGTGGCGACAGCTCGGTCGCCACCTTCGGCCTCCGTGCTAGCGGGCTCAAAGCGCTCCCCGGAGGCCCTACGCCCGCTCGATGAGCACGGCCCCGTTGTGCCCACCAAACCCGAACGAGGTCGACAGCAGGCTCGAAACCTCGGCCGCGCGGGCCTCCCCGGCGACGAAGTCCCAGCCGTCGAACTCCGGGTCGTCGAGGTTCAGTGTCGGTGGCAAGCGTCGTTGGCGCAGCGCCATCACCGAGATGATCGCCTCGACGACGCCTCCCGCGCCGAGCAGGTGCCCGGTGCTCGACTTCGTCGCGGTGATCGGGGTGCGGCGCGCGTGCTCGCCGAGCGCCGCTTCGAGGGCGAGGAGCTCGGCGGCGTCGCCCGCGGGGGTGCCGGTGCCGTGCGCGTTAATGTGGTCGACTGCCTCGGGCCCGACGCCCGCGTCGGCGAGGCACTCGCGCACGGCCTGTGCTGCGCCGCGGCCCTCGGGGTGCGGCGCCGTCGCGTGGTGGGCGTCGCTCGCCGAGCCGAACCCGGCGAGCACCGCGAGCACGTCGGCACCGCGCGCGAGCGCGTGCTCCTCCGATTCGATGAGGATCGCCGCAGCCCCCTGCGACATCACAAACCCCGAGCGGGCCCGGTCGAACGGCCGCGACGCGGTCTCCGGCGCATCTTCGTAGCCTGCGGCGAGCGCCCGCATGTTCGCGTTCGAGGAGAGGTTGACGCCGTTCAGGCAGTCCTCCATGCCGACGACGAGCACCGCGTCGGCGTAGCCGTGGCGGATCCGCCTGAGCCCATCACCCAGCCCGACCGCGCCGCTCGCGCACGTCGCGGAGACGCCCTGGGCGGGCCCGCGGAGCCCGTACCGCTGGCTGAGGAGCGCCGCCGCTGAGTCGGGGGCGCCGTGGATCGACAGCGTGAGCGGCACCGCGCGCGGGCCGCGCTCGTCGAGCACCCGGGTTGCCGACTGCATCGCGTCGATCGGCCCGGACCCGGTCGCCGCGATCACGGCGACCCGCTCCGCGCCCCACGGCAGTTCGGCATCGCGCACCCCGGCCTGCGCGAGCGCCTCGTCGGCCGCCGCGATCGCCCAGTGCTGCACGGGGCTCAGCCGCTTTGCGAGGCTCCGCTCGAGCACGGTCGACACGTCGAAGCCGCGCACCTGCCCGCCGATGCGCACGGCGAGGCCGTCGAACTCGGGGCCCTCGAGCCGCGTGATCGCGCTCCGCCCCATAGCGACCGCGTTCCACAGCTCGGGCACGCCGATGCCGCTCGGGGTGACGGCGCCGAGCCCGGTGATGACGACGCGTCGCCCGCCCGGGGTGCTAACTCCCCGCGGCGCGGGAGAGCCGCCCCGTGCGCCCCCGCTGCTGGTTGCTTCGCTCACAGTCGCTCCCCTCCGCCTGATTCGATGAGTGCAACCGTCTCGGCCCGGCGAATCTTCCCACCGACGGTGCGCGGCAGCGCATCGACGCGGTACCACTGGCGCGGCACGAACTGCGGGGCGAGGCGCTCGCGCGCCCAGTCACGCAGCTCGTCCTTGCCGGGAAGGGGAACGGCCCCGCCAGCCCCACCCTCTGCCACGCCTTCAACAACGAGCCCAACAACGCTCCCGAGCCGCGGGTGCGGCAGCGCGATCGCGCACACGGCCCCGAGCCCAGGCATCCCGTCGAAGGCCCGTTCGACCTCGGGCAGCGCCACCTTGTGCCCACCCGTCACGACGATGTCTCCGGCACGCCCGGCGAGCTGCAGTTTGCCGCCGACGATGCGCCCCTGGTCGTGCACGGTCGCCCAGCCGTCGGCCCCGCGCAGCACGGCGTCGGTGGTGCCCGCGAGGTAGCCGTCGGAGCAGGCTGCGGCATCGATCCAGAGCGTGCCGAACTCGCCGTCGGGCACCCGCTCGCCCAATTCGGAGCGGGTCTCGAACCCGATCCCCTCGTACACCTCAATGAGCGTGCCGTCGCCGCCACGGCTGTCGCCGATGAACCCGATCTCGGCGGCCCCGTAGTAGCTGATGAGCCGCACCCCAGGCAGCACCGCGCCAAGCCCCTCGCGAAGCGACGCCGAGAGGTTCGCTCCCCCGGTCACGACAAGCTCGAGCGACGCGAACCGCCCGGTCTCGCCGCGGGCAGCCTCGCGGCGGGCGGCGTCGCTGAGCGACTGCACGAGCGCGGGCACGGCGACAACCCGGGTGATCCGCTCCCCGTCCACGCGGCGAGCCATTTCGATCGCATCGAACGCATCGGCCATGTGCGCCGCTCCCCCGGTCGCGAGGCACTCGATAAGCGCGTAGAGGGTGAGGCTGTACGACACCGGCCCCGGCGCGAGCGTGTGCACACCGGGCAGCGGTTCGAGGTGCGCGCTCGACACGGCAACGTTCGCCCGGTACTGGGCGCGGGTCTTCAGAAAGCCCTTCGGTGCGCTCGTCGTGCCAGACGAAAACAGCAGCAGGAACGGCTCGTCGCCGTCGCGCACGGTCGGCGCGGGTGGCTGGGGTGTGGTGCGTTGCGGATCCGCCACGCCACTCACCCCGCCCCGCTCACCCGCGCGAAGCTCCGCAGCGCGAAAATCTGCGAGCGAGACGATCGTGCCGCCCCAGCCGCGCTCCGCGAGCGCCGGGGCGAGGTCTGCCGCGTCGCTCACGACGACCCCGATGCCGGTCGCGAGAATCACGTTTGTGCGGTGCTCGAGCGGCCAGCGCGGGTCGATCGTCGCCGACACCGCCCGGTACCCGGCGAGGCCCGCGACGATGCGCGAGGTGTGAAATGCCGAGTCGAGGCTCACCGCGGTGATCGGAATGCCGCGCGTCTCGGGAGCTGGTGCGGGCGGGGCGACCTGCGCGCGGTGCAGTGCGTCGACGACGGCGAACACGCGGCGCGAGTCTTCGACGAGCTCGGCGTAGCTGAGCCGGTCGCCCTCGGCCTCACCGGCGATCGCGAGCCGATCGGGGTCGCTCCCCGCGACCTCGAGTATCGTCTGCGTGATCGGCATCCGGCGACTCCTCGCGCTCGACTTAGATGGACTCCGTCCAGCATACGCTCCTGCGCTCACCCGGACCCGGGTGGTTCGCAGCCAGGGAACAGCTAGCATGCGCCCTGCGAACGGAGAGCCGCATCTCAGCAAAACCGACGTATCCTGTTCCCATGGCCGGACACCGCATCTACAAGCTCGCGTTCTCAGATCTGTACCCGAACTACATTCACAAGGTCGAGCGCAAAGAGCGCACGAAGGCAGAGCTCGACGAGGTTATCTGCTGGCTCACCGGTTACTCGCAGGCGCAGCTTGACGAGCTCATCGAGCCCGGCAACCCGGTGAACCTCGAGGAGTTCTTCCGCGATGCCCCGAAGATGAACATCGCGCGCTCGGCGATCACCGGGTCGGTGTGCGGCGTGAAGCTCGCTGAGATTGAAGACCCGCTGATGCTCGAGATTCGCTACCTCGACAAGCTCGTCGATGAGCTCGCAAAGGGCAAGGCGATGGAGAAGATTCTGCGCACCCTGCCCGCCTCGGTGTAGCGCGCCTGTCTCGCTGCTTGCGTGCGGCGCGGGGTGCGGGCGCTGGCGCTGGCACGGGCGCTGGCACTGGCCCGGGCCAGACTCACGAAAGCACACGAAGTTCACCGGAGCACACGTTATTTCGCACCATTATCGTGTGCTTTGATGAACTTCGTGTGCTCCGGTGGGGCGGCCGGCAACTGCGGCCCAGCGCGAGCACGCCGCTAGTCGAGGCCCGGCCGCTGCCGGTTGCGCTTCACCTCTGAGCGTTTGCCCTTCGTCTGCAGGCGGCGCTGCTGCGAGCCCCGGGTCGGCTTCGTCGCGCGACGCTTGGGCCCGTCGGGGGCGAGCGCGCCCGCCACGAGATCGCCGAGCTTCTCGCGGGCGGTTTCGCGGTTGCGCAGCTGCGAGCGCTGCTCCGACACGGCGAGGGTGAGCGTGCCGGCGACGATGCGGTGCGCGAGTTTGTTCAGGATCCGCGAGCGCTGCTCGTCGCTAAGCACCCTCGACGCCGCGACGTCCCAGCTGAGCTCGACCCTGCTATCAGAGGTGTTCACGTGCTGCCCGCCCGGGCCCGAGGATCGCGAGAAGCGCCACCCCAGCTCCGCTGCCGGGATGGTGAGCTTGCGCGTCACCTCGATATCCACCCCACAAGAATGCCACAGGCTGCTGGGGCCAGGCGCGGGGCCGGGCGCGGGGCCGCCGCCCGCGACTACGCCGGTTGAAACACCGTGTCGCTGCGGGTAGCCCCGCGAAGCGGCGCGATCAGCTCGACCTCGGCCGCCACCGCCTCGCGCTGCGCGACCGAGAGCGCGGCGAACGGCGTGACCTTCACGGTGAGCGTGCTGCCGCGCTTGCTCGGGCGCCAGGTGCCGCGCACCTCGCCGTCGATGAGCAGCGCCCCGGGGCCACCGACGTTGCGCCACAGCGCGCCCTGCTCGGCAGGGGCGACGATCGTGTCGCGATCCCACGCCCGCAGGTAGGGGTCGCCTGGCGGCAGCAGCCGCATGTCGGGCTGTGCTGCGCTGCGCTGGGGCAGATCCGCTGCGGCGAGCGCGGGCAGATCGGCCGCGAGTAGCCAGGCCTCGCCCGCGTTGCCTCCCGCCGGGAGCTCAACGGGCGCAAGTTCGTCTTCGAGCAGATCCCACCAGGCCGAGGCGTCGCCGGCCCCGACGCCAAGCCACGCCGCGAAGCTTGCGCGGGTGGCCGGGCCGTAGCACCGCAGGTAGCGGCGCAGCAGCTCGGCGCGCGCAGCCTCGGCGGGCCCGGCGGGCCCGGCGGGCCAACCGGGCAGCGCATCCCCAAGAAACTCGCTCACGAGCACGAAGCGCGCCCGCCGCTCCTCGCGGGGCGCGATGCACGCGACGCCGCGCAGCGTCACGATGCGCATGCAGAAGTGCACGACCGCCTCGCCAATCGATTGGCCTGGGGCGTGCGGGCCCTCGCTGTTCCAGTGCGCGCGCTGAGTGTCGGTGAGGCGCGCGGCGATGAGCGGCGCAATCTCGTGCCCGAGCTCGTGGATGTCGAGCGCGCGCCCGGCCAGCACATCGGCGATCTCGGCCTGCACGAGGTCGCTCGCCGCCTCGAGGGTCAGCCCGAGCGCGTCGAGCGCCGGCACCACCCCGGGCAAGAATCGACGACCCGCGGCCTCGGTCGGCGGCAGCACGCCCGCGGTGTAGAGCGCCGCGTCTGCCGTCGGAAAGATGTAGGGCGCCCCGCGCAGGCTCCAGGTTTGCAGCAGGGTGTGCTCGTCTGTGATCGCTGCCGTGAAGGCCTCGCGGGTGACGCCGCCGGCGCGCGCGTGCAGCGCGAGAATCGCTGAGCCCGGCGGGCTGTTCTGAACCCCGCAGCGGGCCGCTGCCGCGATCAGGGCGGCGTGCTCGCCCGCCGCGGTCGGCCCGGCAGCAGCCGCGTGCTCGCTCGCTTGGCTGGCGGCGTGCTCGCCCACCGCGGCTGGCCCGGCAGCAGCCGCGTGCTCGCGCGCTTGGCTGGGGTTGACCGCGGTCGCGGATCCGCCAGCAATGCCGGCCAGCCGCGGCCCTTGGAGCCCGTGGCCGCGCAGCCGAAACCCGATCAGCTGCTGTCTCGTGGGTTGCTCGCGCATGCCCGAATCATAGCCCGGCCGCGCCGCCTGCCGCGCGCCTCGCACCGCGCCCCGCACCGCGCCCGAGCTCCCCGGCGCAGCACAGGCTGCCCTGCCTACGATGGGGTGATGGGGCGCGTGCCCCACGCGAACCACAGAGAAAGCGAGCGCGCCCATGCAGCACGAGACCGAAACTGTCGATCTTGGGCAGGGCCGCGTCGCCCGCCGCCGAGTCGTGCGCGTGGCACCCGAGGCGCTGTACGAGGTGCTCTCAGACCCGCACCGTCACCACGAACTCGACGGCTCGGGCACTGTCTCGGCGACAGTCGTCGGGCCGACGCAGCTGCAGCTCGGCGACAGGTTCACCGTGCGCATGCACCTCGGGCCGGTTCGCTACAGCATGACGAGCACCGTCACCGAGGTGCAGCCGGGCCGCGTGCTCGAGTGGCGGCTCCCGATGGGGCAAAGGTGGCGGTGGGAGCTCGCACCCGTGGGCTCCGACGCGACCCGCGTCACCGAGACCTTCGATTACCGCGGCGCGCGCATCCCGGCGCTCATCAAGCTGCTGCGCTACCCCAGCCGCAACGCGACGGGCATCGAGCGCACCCTCGCGGGCCTCGAGCGAAACCTCACGCGGTAGCGCGTGCCCGGCGCGATAGTCTGGGAGATATGAGCGACCTTCGAGACCCCGGTGACGCATGGGTGACGGCCGCCGACGGCAACCGCTACTGGGGCAGGTTCGGCGCGGCCGGGTTGCTCGCCTACGACCGCGGGCTCGACGCGATTCTCATGCAGCACCGCGTCAGCTGGAGCGACCACGGCAACACGTGGGGCATTCCCGGCGGGGCGCTGAACCAGGGCGAGGCGGCGATCGCGGGGGCGATTCGCGAGTCGCAAGAGGAGGCCGGGGTGCCCGACGACGCGGTAATTCCGCGCTACACGCACGTGTTGGATCGCGGCGGCTGGACCTACACCACCGTCATAGCCGAGGTCCAGGCCCCGTTTACGCCCGAAATCACCGACCCCGAGAGCCACGCGCTCGAGTGGGTGCCCGTCGACGCCGTGACCGAGAAGCCCCTGCACCCGGCCTTTGCAACCTCGTGGGAGCTGCTGCGCTCGATCGTGCGGCGCAGGCCGACGATCATCGTCGACGCCGCGAATGTCGTTGGCACCGTGCCAGACGGGTGGTGGAAAGACCGCAAGGGCTCGACCGAGAGGCTGCGCGACCGCATCGAGGCGCACGCGCTGTCTGGCATCGGGGTGCGGCCGGCGTTCATGCGCATGCCCGCTGAGCTGCACGGCGGGCTCGTGTTCCCAGACTGGGTGTTCATCACCGAGAGCACCGCCCGCGGCATCAGCCCGACGGGCAATGTGCGGGTCGTCGATGCGGAGCACTCCGGCGACGATGCGATCGTTGCCGAGGCGCAGGCCCTAGCCGCCAGCGGTGGGCTCTGCGTCGTCGTCACGAGCGATGCCGAGCTGCGGGTGCGCTGCGCCGCTGTTGGCGTCGACGCCGCGCGCGGGTCGAAGAAGCTGCTCGAGCTGCTGGAGCGCGGGGAGCAGTAGGGGTTGGGCCCCTGGGCCTTGGGGTTTGGGGCTGTGGTTGCTGGGGCCTGCACCCGCTCGGCAAACAGCACAAGATAGGGCAGAAACCCCAAATTCCTTGCGATCTTGTGCAGATCACCCCGGCTTCTGCAGATTGCGCCGGGGCGCAGCCCGCCGGGCCAAGCAGCCCCTGCCCGCCAGCGGCCTGCACAAGACAGGCAAACAGCACAAGATAGGGCAGAAACCCCAAATTCCTTGCGGTCTCGTGCAGATCACCCAGGCTTCTGCAGATCGCAGGGAGGGCAGGGCGGGCTGGGCCCCCACCCCCGAGCCGCTAGCCCCCTAACCCTGGAGCTCGTCGAGGCGCACGGAGGGCGTCGAGCGCTGCGGATCCACCATGACCTCGATCACCGCAGCCTCACCGCGCGCGCTCGCCTCGCGGTACACCCGCATGAACTCCTCGGCATCGGTCACGCGCTCGGCGGTGAACCCGAAGGCCTGCGCGAGCAGCACGAAATCGGGGTTCTCGAACGACGTTGCGCTCACCCGGCCGGGGTAGCGCCGCTCCTGGTGCAGCCTGATGGTGCCGTAGATGCCGTTGTTCACGATCACGACGATCGCGGGCACCCCCGAGCTCTTGAGCACGCCCATCTCAGTCATGGCCATGCTGAAGCAGCCGTCGCCAGCGAACACGACGACGGGGCGCTCGGGGTGCACGAGGCCGCCCGCGATGCCAGCCGGCAGGCCGAATCCCATCGCGCCGCTCGCCGGCGCGAGCTGCGTGCCGTAGCGGCGGTACTTCACGAACTGGTGCACCCACACCGCGTAGTTGCCCGCGCCGTTGGCCACGATCGTGTCGGCCGGCAGCTCGTCTGCGAGCTCGGTCATGATGGCCGAGAGCACGTCGTCGGCCTGCTGCGGCGGGGTCGCACGGGCAACCTCCTCGGCGCGCAGCGCGGTGAGCCAGGCGCGGCGCGCGGCCGGGTCTGAGGCAGCGGTGTCGCCAGCCGCAGCGCCGGCTGCGGGTACGGCGGGATCGCCCTCGGGAGCGGAGCCAGCCCCCAGCATCGCCCGGAAAAACTCGATGGGGGTCGCCTGCACGGCAACGCTCGCCTGCAGGTAGCGATCCACATCCATCTCGCTCGCGGCGACGTGCAGCAGCGTGCGGCCCGGGCGCGGCCCGAGAATCTCGTATCCCTTCGTTTCGGCATCGCCGATGTGCCCGCCGACGGCGAGAATCACGTCGGCCTGCTCGAGCCTGGCGGCGAGCGTCGCGTCGGTGCCGAGCCCGACGTGGCCGCAGTACACGGCGGCGGTGTTGTCGATGTAATCCTGGCAGCGGAAGGCCGCGAGGGTCGGCAGTTCGTACTGCTCCGCGAAGGCACGGGCCGCGTCGGCGGTCTCCTGCGACCAGGTGCTGCGCCCGAGCAGCACGAGCGGGCGCTCGGCGGCGGCCAGCCTGTCGCGAATCGCGGCGACAGCGGCGGGCGTCGGCGCGGCACTGAGCTGCTCGATGCGCGGCACGTCAGGCACGCTGGCGACCTCGGCGAGCACATCTTCGGGCATCTCGATCACAACGGGGCCCGGGCGCCCGCCCTCGGCGATGCGGAACGCGCGCGCCATGGTCTCGGGGATGCGCTCGACGGTGTCGAGCGACACCACCCACTTCGCGACCGAACCGAACACCTCGTGGTAATTCATCTCTTGAAACCCACCGCGCTCGCGGTCGCGCAGCGCGACCTGTCCGATGAGCAGCAGCATCGGCACTGCGTCTTGCTCGGCGGTGTGCACCGCAATCGCCGCGTGCATCGCGCCCGGCCCGCGGGTCACCATCGCAACGCCGGCGCGGCCGGTGAGCTTGCCGACGGCGACGGCCATGTTGCCTGCCCCGGCCTCGTGCCGGCAGACGTCGACCTCAATCGGAGCCTCGCGCAGCGCGTCGAGCACGGGCAGGTAGCTCTCTCCCGGCACGCAGCTCACGCGGGTGACACCCTGCTCTGCGAGGGTGTCGACGAGGAGTTCGCCGCCGCTGCGGGGGGTCTGCGATGTCATGGTGGTCCCTTCGTTGGAGCTCATGGCGTGGTGGGTGATGCGTCGAGCCCGGCGATGGCGTTCGCGACTCCGCGCCGCAGCAACTCGGCCTCGGCGTCGGCAGTGGCGTAGCCGATGTGCGGGGTTGCGACGACGCGCGGGTGGGCAACGATGGCGTGTTCTGGGGCGACCGGCTCAACCGCGAACACATCGGTCGCATAGCCGCCGAGCGCTCCGCTCTCGAGCGCAGCGAGTACCGCGGCCTCGTCGACGAGGGCGCCCCTGGCGGTGTTCACGAGCAGCGCGCCGGGGCGCAGCTTCGCGAGCGCGGCCGCGTCGATGAACCCTGTCGTTTCGGGGGTGAGCGCGAGGTGCAGGCTCACGACGTCGCTCGTTTCGAGCACCTCTACGAGCTCGGCGCTGCGCGCTGGGCCCGAAACCCGGCCGCTGCGGGTCCACGCGAGCACCTCCATGCCGAACGCGGTGCCGAGCTCGGCGACGCGCTGGCCAATGCCGCCGTACCCGATGAGGCCAAGTCGCTTTCCTGCCAGCTGCATGCCCGTTTCGGGCTGCCAATTGCCGGCTCGCAGCTCGCGGTTGCGCGCGACGGTGCCGCGAGCGAGGGCGAGCAGCAGCCCGAGCGTGTGCTCGGCGACGGCGTCGTTGGAGTAGCCAGAGACCGTGCGCACGTCGATGCCGCGCTCCTCGGCGAGGGCAAGATCGAGGTGGTCGGCGGCGCCGGTGCCGAGAAACGACACGACGCGCAGCCGACCCGCCGCGTCGAGCGCGTGGTCAGGTAGCTTCCAGTTCAAGATAATCGCGTCGGCGTCGGCGACGAGCTCGGCCCAGGCCGCGGGCGTGCCCGGCTCGCCGACGTGCACGCGCAACGCGATACCGGCGGGCGCCTGGTCGGCGAAGCAGCGGCGAAACGCCGCGGCGTCTGCCTCGCTCTCTGCGTCGGGAATCACGATGAGCAGGTCGCCGGCGGGGCGGGCGGCGGCGTGCGCCAGCGACACGGTGCCCTCAGTCCGCAACCCATTGGCCTGGCCCTGCGAAGCGGCGTCAGTTGTCGAAGTCATACTGCGAACCTAGCCCGACTAGCTGCGCCCGGCGATGACGTTCGCCGCCCGCGCGAGAATCGAGGTCTTCGCGCTGCCGGAGCGATCTTCGAGCCTGTCGGCGAGGTTGTAGACGCTGTACATGCCGCGGAGCGCCACCCACCGGAGCGGTTCTGGCTCCCACTTGCGAATCTGGCCCCCGACCCAGGGCATGCGAGTGAGCGCCGTGTCTTCGCCGAGAATGAGGTCGCGCATCGTGCGGCCCGCGAGGTTCGTGCTCGTCACCCCGTCGCCGACGTAGCCACCGGCGACGGCGAGGCCGCTGGCCCGGTCGAGCGTCACGGTCGCCGACCAGTTGCGCGGAATACCGAGAATGCCCGTCCAGGTGTGGTCGATGGGGTGCTCTGCGAGCATCGGGAAGAGTTTGTGCAGCGCCTCGACGAGCGCGCGCTCGGAGGCGGCCAGCGTGGCACCGCGGTCGTCCCAGCCAGACCCCCACAGGTACGGTACGCCTGGCCCGCCGAGGGCGATTCGGTCGTCTGCGGTGCGGTGAATGTAGCTGAAGAAGTGGCCGGCGTCGCGCACCATGACGTTCGTGTCCCACCCGATCGCGGCGTGCTGCTCGGGAGTGAGCGGCGCGGTGACGAGCATGCTCGACAGCTTCGGCAGCCAGTCGCGCGCGTGCCCCTTCACCGAGTTTGTGTAGCCCTCGGTGCCGCGCACCACGAACTCAGCGGTGACCCTGTGGCCGCGCTCGGTGACGGCCGTGTGCGGCAGAATCTCTGCCACCGACGTGTGCTCAAAGATGCGCACGCCCATGCGCTCGACGGTTTCGGCGAGCCCCGCCGCGAGTTTCGCCGGCTGCACCCTGGCGCAGTGCGGCGAGAACAGCCCGCCGACGGCGTTCGACAGCTTCGCGTGTTCGTTCGCGCCGTCGCGGTCGAGCATCACGAGGTCGTCGGGGCCGAAGCCCCACTTCGCGCCCCCCTCGAACTCCTCGCGAAGCCTGGCGAGCTGGGCGGGGTTGCGTGCGATCGCGACCTCGCCCTCGTGGGCGATATCGGCGTCAATGCCCTCGCGCGCTGCGACGTCGACGATCTCGCCGATGGTGTCGAAGAGCTCGCGCTGAAACTCGCGCACCGCTTGCACACCGTGCGCTTTGGCGTAGCGGCTGTGCTGGCCTGGCAGGCCGTACGAGATCCACCCGCCGTTGCGGCTCGAGGCACCGAACCCGGCGACCTCGCGCTCGATGATCGCGATGTCGAGGTCGGGCCTCGCCTGCTTGAGGTAGTAGGCGACCCAGAGGTTCGTGTAGCCAGCCCCGACGAGTGCGACGTCGACGGTGAGATCGCGCTCGAGCCGCTCCCGCGGCGCCCGCGGTGGAACCTGCGAGAACCAGTACGACACCTCACCATTGACTGCGGCGGTGACACTCATCAAATTCCTGCTTTCTGTTCGGCGCTGGCCCGTGGGCCAGGCACCGGGGTGCCGGGTGCGGCGGGCGCTCGCCCGCCGCCCCAGCCGGTTTACATGCCTGCTGCGCTGCGCACGCTGTCGAGGAGACCCGCTGGGTAGCTGTCGTAGTACGACTTGGTCTGCTCGCGGTAGGCCTTGAGGTTCGCCTCGGTGATGGTCACCCCGGCGTCTTCGAGGGCCTGGAGCGTGTCGCTCTCGATCGAGGCGTTCTCGGCGGTCGAGTCGATGCCGCCCTGGGCGAACTCCTCAACGAGAATCTGCTGCTGCTCTTCGGTGAGTGCGTCAAACGCCGCGGTGCCCATAGCGAAGCCGAGGAACAGCTGGAAGTGGTGGGTCATGGTCAGCTGGTTCGCTGCCTCGCCCCACTTCTGGTCGAGCATCGAGTTGATGTCGTTCTCGGCCGCGTCGACGACGCCCTGCTGCAGGGCGCTGTAGACCTCGGTGTAGTCGACCGTTGTCGGCACAGCGCCGAGCAGCTCGGTCGTGCGGGTGAACGAGTCGATGGGCGGCACGCGCAGCTTCACTCCCCCGAGGTCTGCCGGCTCGGGGTAGGCCGCCTTGCCGAGAATGTTTCGGGTGCCGAGGAAGTAGTTCAGCGCGAGCACGCGCACGCCGCCCTCTTCGGCGAGCGCGTCGTTCATCTTGGCGAACTCGTCAGACTCGTGGAAGGTCTGCGCCTGGTCGGTGTTTTCGAACAGGAACGGGCCCGCGAGAATATCGAGGTTGCTGTTGGGTGCGAGCGCTGAGAGCTCTGCCGCGTCGGTGTAGCCGATGAGCGGCTCGCCCGACGCCGACTGCTGCAGCGTGTCTGCCGAGGTGCCCAGCTGGCCGTCGGGGTAGATTTCGAGCTCGAGCGAGCCGCCCGAGCGCTCCTTGATGCGCTCGGCAACTGCCTCGAGCGTCTTGTGCGTGATGCTCGACGAGGCCTCGACGTGCGACACCGAGATGGTGGTCACCGCCCCCGAGTCACCCGCGTCGCCGCCCGCATTCGTCGAGCAGCCAGCGAGCGCGAGCCCCACAACGGCGGCAATGCCCGCCGCGGCAATTTTACGTTTGATCACCTTTGATACCTCCGGTCTGTCTCCACAGAATTGGCGCCGTGGGAAATTCATTTTCATCATCGAAATACCTTTTCGAACTGGCGCACAATCACCATACAACACTTTTTGGTGATGATTTATCACAATTCGTCACAAGTTCAGCGATTCCACTTCGCTCATCACACGGTCGAGCGCCGCCACGAACACGTCGGCCTGCGCGATCGTCAGCGTCATGGGCGGCTTCACCTTCAGCACGTTCTGCCGCTCGGAGGTCGCCTGCATGATGACGCCGTGGGCGAGCAGCCGCTCGCACACCTCGCGCGTCGCCTCGGTTGCTGGCTCGAGCGTCGCGCGGTCGCGCACGAGCTCGACGCCGAGGTAGAGCCCTGAGCCGTGCACCTCACCGAGCATCGGGTGGCGCTCGCCGAGCCGCCGCAGCTTCTCGATGAGGTGCTCCCCCACCACGCGGGCGTTCTCTTGCAGCCCCTCGTCGCGAATCACGTCGAGCACCGCGAGGCCTGCTGCCATGCTCGCGGGCGCCCCGCCCGACGACGAGAAGAACATTCCCTCCTCGCGCAGCGCGTCGACGATCTCACGCTTCGTAATCACGGCCCCGAGCGGGAAGGCGTTGCCTGCCGCCTTCGCGACGGTGATGATGTCGGGCACAGCGCCCGCGAGCTCAGAGCCCCAGAAGTGGCTCCCGAGCCTGCCATAGCCCACCTGCACCTCGTCGGCGATCGCAACGCCGCCGGCCTCGCGAATGGCAGCGTACGCCCCGGCGAGGTAGCCCGCCGGCGGAATCACTCCGCCGGCGTTGCCGAGCACGGGCTCCGAGATAAACGCGGCTGGCGCGCGGCCGGCCGCCGCCAGCTCGGCGAGGCGCTCACGCAGCTCGGCGACGTAGCGCTCGGCGGCACCCTCACCCCGAAACCGCCCGCGATACTCGTTCGGTGCGCTCACGATGTCGACCCAGTCGGGCCGGGAGTCGGCGGCGTGCGGGTTGTCAAACGCCGAGGTGCTCACGGCGTCTGAGGCCATCGTCCAGCCGTGATACCCCTCGCGTGCGGCGACGATCATCTTGCGCCCGGTCGCCACCTGCGCGAGCCGCAGCGCGAGGTCGTTCGCCTCGGAGCCAGAGCTCACGGGAATGACGACGTCGAGTGCCGGGTCGGGTGAGTGTTCGAGCAGCCGCGACGTGAAGTCGGCGTAGAGCCCGTACAGAAAGCGCGAGTTCGTGTTCAGCAGGTTGAGCTGCCTGGCAACGCTGTCTGCGAGCCGCGGGTGCGAGTGGCCAATCGCGGTGACATTGTTCACCATGTCGAGGTAGGCCCGGCCGCGAGTCTCGATGAGCAGCGCGCCCCAGCCGCGCTCGATGCGCGGGGGCTCGGCGTAGTAACGCTCGCTCGCGCCGCCCATCGCGGCGTCGCGCCTGGTGCGCTCGCCGCGCAGTTCGAGTTCAGGATCCGCGACTGCGCAGACCCCAACGATCAGCGAGGGGTCGAGCGCACCGTCAGTCTCGTACTCCCCATCGAATGCCGCAAACGTCGGGTCGGGGGCCGCATCGCGCCAGCGCCGCGAGACCAGCACCGGCAGACCGGCTGGCACCCGCGCGATCACCTGACCCGCGCGCACCCGGCCGTTGGCGGCGAGCCTGGCTGCGCCGCTCAGGCGCAGCACGACGCCGAGATCGGCGAGTTCGAGCGCTTCGTCGTCGCCGCCGAGCTCGCCGGCGAAGGGGGCGACGAGCTCGGTGCCGGGCGCGGCCCACAGCTCGATCGCGCGGGAGCGGGCCGCGGCCGGTGCATCTGCCCGTGGCGACACCCGGCTGAGCCGCGCCTGCCCGAAGGGCGCGGCGACGACCGGCGCGGCCGCGAGCGCCTGTTCCGCGAGGCGCTGCTCGATGCCCGGCTCGAGCCAGGCTCCGCGATCGAGCAGCTCGCTCGCAACGCCGAGGTCGAGTGGCTGCGGTGACGCGCCCGCGAGCGGCGCGTACTGGGTGCCTGAGCGGTGCGGCAGGCCCGCGGCGAGCCGCAGCTGCGCCTCGGCCTCTGCCGGGTCGATTGCCGCAGCCCTGGCGAACACCTCCCACTCGTGTTCGAGCCGCTCCCTGGCGTAGTCGTTGCCCGGGTCGATGTCGAGCTGGCTCCAGCCACTCACCGCGAGCACGGCGCCGCGCAGCACGATGAGGGGCCAGAGCGCGGCGAGCTCTGGCTCGCTCAGCTCGGCCTCGGCGCAGAACCCGCGCACCACGCGACCCACCTGCGCGATGCTGCCGGTGCGGCCGAGCACGTCGGCGGCGGTGACGGCAAGCTCGGCGACGCGCCACGACATCGCCGCGTCGCCGAGATCGACGACCCACAGCGTTCCGGCGGCGTCGCACAGCACGTTGTCGGCGGTGATGTCGCCGTGAATAACCTGCCGCAGGAGCTTGTGCGACAGCGCGCTCACCGCGGCGTCGGCGCGGCGCGCTGCGGCGAGGCACTCGGCCCGGCGTTCCTCGGGAAGCGCGCCAGCCAGCTCCTCGATCACCGCGTTGGCCCGGCCAAGCTCCCACTGAATATCGCGATCGGCCGCGGGGTGTTCGATGCCGCGCAGCCCCGTCGCGGCCCGGCCGGCGAGCGTTCCGAGCTGCTCGGCGCGGAAGCCGCTGAGGCGCATCTCGTCGGCGAGCGGGCGCCCCTCGATCCACTGAAAGGCGCGCGCGACGACGGTCTCGGCGGCGGTCACCACGCGGGTGTCTGCCCCATCGAGCGAGGCGACAGCGGCGGGCGTCGCGACCCCCGCCGCGGCGATGGCCCCACCGACGAGCGCCTGAAACTCACGCGTCGCGTCGTCGGTTGCGGCGTTGTCGATTTTCAGCAGAATGCCGTCGCCGGTCTCGCCGCGCACCGCGAAATTGCGGTCCTGCTGGCTCCCGACCTCGATCGCGTGGCCGCGAACACCGAAGCAGCGCTCGGCGATTTCGCCGGCGGCCCCCTCGGTCACTCCCGGGCGCGCCAAAAGCCAAGCTCGGCTGATACTCTCAGTCATTACAACCCCATTCGATGTCGCGTGGAACACTCAAAGCCTCTGAGAAATCACCCTACATCACAAAATTATCCAAAATAGTCATTTTTCATCACAGCAAGGCGATAGAGCGTGATCGACGTAAACCCCGAGCCCAACGACATCGATGACATTGACCGGAAGCTGCTCTCCGCGCTGCAGCGCGATGGCCGCTGCGGCTACGCCGAGCTCGGCGAGCTCGTCGGCCTCACCGCCGGGGGTGCGCGCCGCCGGGTCATGCGGCTCGAGGAGCGCGGCATCATTCAGATCGTTGGCGTCACCGACCCGCTGAAGCTCGGCTACCGCAGCATGGCAATGGTTGGCATCGTCGCCCAGGGCGATGTCGAGGAGATCGCCGCCGCGCTCAACGACCTGCAAAACGTCGTCTACGTGGTCATCGCCGCCGGTCAGTACGACCTGCTCGTCGAGGTGATCGCAGAAGATCAGGCCGCGATGTTTGAGGCGATCAACCACCAGGTGCGCAAGGTTCCCGGGGTGCTCAGGCTCGAAACCTTCCCGTACTACTCGATTCGCACGCACCGCTTCGGCTGGGGCGCCCTCTAAGACGGGGCAAAATGCTTATTCGTTACAGAACATCGCCCGCAGAGTGATGAATTGTGACTAAGATGGGTGCCTGACGTATCGGTGTCGCATCAGTGCGACCTGCCGAGTGCAAAGGAGCATCCGTGCAAACAGTAGCCGCAAGACCGGCGCCCCGCTGGCTCAGGGGCACCCTCACCACCGTTGAAGAGTGGGTTCCGGCCGCCCTCATGGGCGTCATGGCAGTCGCCATCACCGCCGACGTCATCATGCGATACGTCTTCAACCACCCGCTCGCGTGGGCCGGCCCGCTCTCGATGTTCTGCATGGTGTGGATGGTCTACCTCGGTTCGGCCGCGATCAGCCGCCGCGGCGCGCACATCTGCCTCGACTTTCTCTCTGGCAAGCTCGGTCACCGCGGCCGCGCCCTCATCGACCTCTTCGTCGAGGCCGTGACGCTCTTCGTGCTCGGCACCATCTGCGTCGCGACGGTCATCTACCTCGAGAAGGCGCGCTTCCTCATCATGCCGGGCATCGGCGTCTCAAAGAAGTACATCACCGTCGCGGCCCTCGTCGGGCTCGGCCTCATGGTGATCCACTCCGCCGTGCACGCAACCCGCGCAGTCGCCGGCCTGCGCAACCCCGCCTACGAGCGGGTCAATATTCCGGTCGAAGAGGTCGAACTCGACGACTTCGACACCCGCTTCGTCAACGTCGTCAGCGACGAGCTCACCGGAAAGCAGGGCTAGTCAATGCTGCTTCTCATTCTCTTCGTCGTGTTACTCGCGCTGCTTGCGCTGCGCGTTCCCGTCTACCTGTCGCTACTCAGCGTCTCGCTCATCTACGTCTTCGTCGATGGGCGCGCGATGTCGCTCGTGGTGCAGCGCCTCACGAGCGGGCTCGAGTCGTTCCCGCTCGTCGCCGTGCCCCTTTTCGTGCTCGCCGGCAGCATCATGGCCGGCGGCGGGCTCGCCGAGCGGCTCATGAGCTTCGCCGGCACCCTCGTCGGCCACTTCAAGGGCGGGCTCGCGCAGGTCAACGTGCTCAACAGCCTGATGATCGGCGGCATGAGCGGCTCGGCGCAGGCAGACGCGGCGATCGATTCGAAGGTGCTCGTGCCTATCATGCGCCGCGAGGGCTACAGCAACGCCTACGCCTCGGCGCTCACCGCGGCCTCGAGCTCGATCTCACCCATTCTGCCTCCGTCGATCGGCCTGATTCTCTACGGCGTGCTCGCCGATGTCTCGGTCGGGGCCCTGTTCATGGGCGGCGTGCTCCCGGCGCTCCTCATCGCGGTCGTGCTCAGCGTTGCCGTGCGCATTCTCGCCGAGCGCCTGAACCACCCGCGCGCCCGCGACACCCGCGCGTCGTTCCGCGAGATCATGCGCGGTTTCCGCGCCTCGTTCTCGGCGCTGCTCATGCCCGTGTTGCTGCTCGTTGGGCTCCGCATCGGCGTCTTCACCCCGACCGAGCTCAGCGCGATCGCCGTGATCTACGCGCTGCTCGTGTCGATCTTCGTGTACAAGCAGATGACCTGGCGCGACATTCCGAAGGTGCTCAAAGACGCCGCGCTCACCAGCGCGATGCTCATGCTCATCATCGCGGCGGCCGCCGTGTTCAGCATTGTCGTCGCCTACGAGCGCGTGCCGCAGCAGCTGAGCGAGTTGCTCGGTGTTGTCGGCGACAACCCGATCCTCTTCCTGCTGCTCGTGAACGTCATTCTGCTGCTGCTCGGCGCGGTCATCGACGCGATGAGCCTGATGATCATCATGACGCCAATGCTCGCCCCGCTGGCAGCCGGCCTCGGCATCGACCCCGTGCAGTTCGGCGTGATGGTCGTGCTCAACGTCACGATCGGCTCGATCACTCCCCCGGTCGGCAGCACGCTCTTCACGGTGAGCGCGATCACCGGAGCGAAGATCGGCGAAATCACGCGCGCCTTCATGCCGTTCTTCCTCGCGCTCATCATCGTGCTGCTGCTCGTGAGCTACGTGCCGGCCGTGACGACGTTCCTTCCCAGCATTCTGTAACCACGCAACCCGGAGATTCCGTGCCTATCATCACCCTGCTCGAGTCCATTCACCCCGCCGGTGTCGCTGCGCTCAGCGAGGCCTGCGAGCTTCGTCAGCTCACCGGCCCCGACGACCCGGGGCTCGCCGCCGCGCTCGCAGATTCCGACGCGATCATCGTGCGCAGCACCCAGATCGGCGCCGCAATTCTCGACCACGGCCCCGGTCTTCGCGTCATCGGCCGCCACGGCGCCGGCACCGACAACATCGACAGGCAGCTGGCCGAGGCGCGCGGCATTCGCATCGTCAACACCCCGCGCAGCAACACCGAGTCGGTCGGCGAATACACGATCGCGGCGATCATGCAGCTGTTCAAGCGCTTCGCCGAGGTCGAGCGGGCCCTACGCGGCGGCAGCTTCACCGCCGCCGGCGGGTCGCTGCCCGGCCAGGTCGACAGGCTCGGGCTGATCGGCCGCGAGCTCGCTGGCGCGCACCTCGGGCTAGTTGGCGCCGGCGCGATCGGTCAATCGGTCGCGCGGCGGGCGCTCGCGCTCGGCATGCGGGTGTCGGCGGTGGATCCGTGGGCGGATCCCGAGGCACTGCGCTCCCTCGGCATCACCCCGGTTGCCGACCTCGAGACGCTGCTGCCAACGGTCGATGCCCTCAGCCTGCACGTACCGGGCGACCCGGAGCGCGGGCCGCTCATCGGTGAGCGCGAGTTCGCGCTGCTGCGCCCCGACGCGGTGCTCGTGAACGCGGCGCGCGGCGGGCTCGTCGACGAAGCGGCCCTCGCCAGCGCGCTCACCGAGGGCAGGCTCGCAGGCGCCGCCGTCGACGTGTTCTCGCCCGAGCCGCCCGACCCCGAGGCCCCGCTGTTCTCAGCCCCCAACCTCATGCTCACCCCGCACATGGCGGCGATGACCGCCGAGGCGCTCGAGCGCATGGCCGTCGACGTCGCGCGGTTCACGCTCGAGGCGCTTAGCGCGGGCCCCGCCGCTGGCCCCGCGGCCGCTGGCGCCGCCGCCGCTGGCTCCTAGCCCGCCGTACCCCACCGACCAGCTACGAACTAGAGGAGACCGCACCGTGTCAGCTCGCCCCCTGCTCATCGACGGCGCCTGGGTTTCAGGCGCCGACGTCACGCTCAACGAAAACCCCAGCGACCTCGACTCCCCGCTCGGAGAGTACGCGATGGCCTCGCTCGAGCAGACCGACGCGGCAGTTCACGCGGCAGCGGCGGCGGCGCCGGGCTGGGCCCGCACGAGCCCTGCCGCGCGGGCCGACGTGCTCGAGGCGGTCGCGTCTGAGCTGCTCGCCAGGCGCGAAGAACTCGGCGCGCAGCTCGCGAGCGAAGAGGGCAAGACCCGCGCCGAGGGCATCGGCGAGGTCACCCGCGCAGCGCAGACCTTCCGTTACTACGCGAACCACCTGTTCACCCCGCAGGGCGAGGTGCTCGCGTCGCGACGGGCAGACACCGCGATTCACACCCGGCTGAAGCCCGTCGGCGTCGTCGGCGTGATCGCGCCCTGGAATTTTCCGCTCGCCGTGCCGAGCTGGAAGATCGCCCCCGCCCTCGCCGCTGGCAACACGGTTGTCTTCAAACCGGCCGAAGCCGTGCCGGCCTCGGCCTGGTCGCTCGCCGAGATCATCGCGAACGCGGGGGCACCGGCCGGCGTCTTCAACCTCGTGACCGGGCGCGGCAGCGTTGTCGGCGAGCGCTTCGCGACTCACCCCGACGTCGCGGCGGTGAGCTTCACCGGGTCAACAAAGGTTGGCAGGCACCTGCTTGCCACGGCTCACGCGGCGGGCTCCAAGCGCATTCAGGCCGAGATGGGCGGCAAGAACCCTCTCATCGTCGCGGCCGACGCCGACATCGAGCTCGCGGTGCGGGTCGCCGTCGATTCGTGCTTCGGCGCAACCGGGCAGCGCTGCACCGCCAGCAGCCGCATCATCGTCGACCGCGCGGTACACGACGAGTTCGTGGCCAGCATGGCGGCCGCCACCGCCGCGCTGCGGGTGGGGCACGCCCTCGCCCCCGAGACGCAGATGGGGCCCGTCGCGACCCGAGCGCAGCTCGACACCGATCTCGCCGCGATCGAGCTCGGGCTCACCGAGGGGGCGACGCTCGTCACCGGCGGCGCGCAGCTCGAGCGCGACACCCGCGGGTACTACCTCGAACCGACGCTGTTCGCCGGCGGCACGAGCGCGATGCGCCTGAACCAAGACGAGATCTTTGGCCCGGTCGCCTGCGTCATCGAGGCCGGCGACCTCGACGAGGCGATCGCGGTCGCGAACGACGTACCCTACGGGCTCTCCGCCGGCATCGTCACGCGCTCGCTGGCCGTGAGCGAGCGGTTTCAGGCCGGGGTGCGCGCCGGGCTCGTCTCGGTCAACGCATCGCCCGCGGTGTCTGAGCTGCACGCCCCGTTCGGCGGTGTCGGCGCGTCGAGTTACGGGCCGCGCGAGCAGGGCACCCGCGCGTTCGATTTCTACACCACGACGAGCACGCACTTCGTGTCATTCGGCGAGTAAGTAGACACGGCGCGCGCCGGAGGCCCTGCCCCCACCCGGCAAACTGCACGAGATAGGTCAGCAACCCCAAAATCCTTGCGGTCTTGTGCAGATCACCCTCGGTTCTGCAGATCGGCCAGGGGCGCAACCTGCTCGGCCGAGCGGCCCCTGCCGGCCGGGGCCCACCCTACCGCTCGACGAGGATCCCGTCGGCGTCGCACCACACGGTCGCGCCCGGGGTAAACGTGACCCCGCCGAAGGTCACGGGCACGTCGGCCTCGCCGGCCCCGGTTTTCGTAGACTTCGCGGGGTTCGACCCGAGCGCCTTCACCCCGAGCGGCAGCGTGCCGATCGCAACGCGGTCGCGAATCGCGCCGTGCACGATGAGCCCGGCCCAGCCGTTGTCGGCCCCGAGGCCGGCGATGATGTCGCCGACGAGCGCGGTCTCGAGCGAGCCGCCGCCGTCGATGACGAGCACGGCGCCTTCGCCCGGTGTCGACAGCATGCTTTTCAGCAGCGCGTTGTCTTGGAAGCACTTCACCGTGCGCACGGTGCCGCTGAAGCTGGTGTCGCCGCCGCAGTCTTTGAACTGCAGCGAAACCGACTGGAGCTCGGAGCCCCGCTCGTCGTAGAGATCTGCGGTGCTGATGGTATCCATCTGGCCTGGCCTCATTCCTCGGTAGTGAGCCCGGCCGCCCGAAGAGACGCGCACAGCCGGTTGCGGCGACATCGCCGCCGACCCCCACGCTACCGCGACGCGGAGTTGCGTCGCTACGGCAATGTAATGTACAAATGTACATGTACATAAGTACAGAAACGGAGGCCGCGATGACCACCGAGCCCCTCGCCCCCGGCAAACGCGACCCAGAGGCGCGCCGCCTGGCGATCTTGCGCGCCGCGGCAGAGATCATCGTGACCCGCGGGCCGGGCGCACTCACCCACCGCGCCGTGGCGAGCCAGGCTGGGGTAGCCCTCGGATCCACCACGCAGTATTTCGCGTCGATCGACGAACTCCGCGAGGCCGCCTTCGTGGTGCTGGCAGAAGAGGTCGACGCCTCGCTCGCCTCGTTCGCGCCGCACCTGCCCACCATGCTCGCCGACCCGGCTGGCGTGATCGACGAGGTGCTGAACTACCTCAACGACGCCCGCGCGGTCAGTGCCGACATCGCCCTCCTCTCGAGCGCGACGACCGAGCCGCGGCTGCTCGAGCTCGCGCTGCGCTGGACAGACAAGCTCATCGACATGCTCTCCGCGCACATCGGGCACGACCGCGCCGAGGCCGTCGCAACGTACATCGACGGCGCGACCATTCAGGCCGGGCTGCGACCCGAGTCGGTCACCCGCGAGGGCGTCACCCTCGCGCTCACCTCACTCGCGGGCATTCACACTTCATCTCACCCCACCAGCACGACTGGCCACCCACCCGAAAAGTCTGACGCATGACACACACATCGAACCTGCCCGAGAACTCCACAACCGCCGCTCCGCAGCAGGCCCCAATCAGCCGCGCCCGCCGCTGGGGCGCGCTCGCCGTGCTCACCGCGAGCCTGCTCGTCATCACGATGGACATGACGATCTTGAACATCGCGCTGCCGCAGATGGCGGCCGAGCTGCACCCGACGTCGACCCAGCAGCTGTGGATCATCGACGTGTACTCGCTCGTGCTCGCCGGCCTGCTCGTGTCGTTCGCTGCGATAGCCGATCGCTGGGGCCGCAAACGCATGCTCATGCTCGGCTACACGCTGTTCGGAGTTGCCTCGCTGTTCGTGCTCATCGCCTCGAGCGCCGAGCACGTGATCTTGATTCGCGCGCTGCTCGGCATCGGCGGCGCGATGATCATGCCGACGACGCTCTCGCTCATTCGCGTGACGTTCACCGACCCGCGCGAGCGCGCAACGGCGCTGAGCATCTGGGCCGCCGTCGCGGGGCTCGGAGCCGCGGTCGGGCCCCTCATCGGCGGGCTGCTGCTCGAGCACTTCTCGTGGCACGCCGCGTTCCTGGTGAACGTGCCGCTCATGCTCGCCGCGGTCATCGCGGGCATCCTCGTGCTCCCGGAGTCGCGCGTCGCGAACCCGGGGCGCTGGGACTTCATGGCCGCAATCCTGTCGTTCGCCGGCATGACGCTTGTGATCTGGGCGATCAAGACGTTTGCAGCAGAGTCGAGTTTCCTCGTGCCGAGCGCGCTCGCGGCGTTCGCGGTGGGCGCTGCGCTGCTCGCCTGGTTCATCGTGCGCTGCCTGCGCAGCGATGCGCCGCTGCTCGAGCTCCACCTGTTCAGAAACCGGCCGTTCTCTGCCGGCATCATCGCCGCGCTCGGCTCGTCGTTCGCGATGGGCGCTGCGCTGCTGCTGCTCGCGCAGTGGATGCAGATCATCGACGGCGCCACCCCGATCGAAGCGGGCGTGCGACTCATTCCGGTCGCGGTGGCCGGCGCGATCGCGTCGCTCGCAGCCCCTCACGTTGCCAGGCTCATCGGCGCCCGCGCG
The DNA here is from genome assembly GCF_039528015.1 of Leucobacter albus. Taxonomy (NCBI): domain Bacteria; kingdom Bacillati; phylum Actinomycetota; class Actinomycetes; order Micrococcales; family Microbacteriaceae; genus Leucobacter; species Leucobacter albus. The sequence continues at coordinate 315,010 of NZ_BAAAKZ010000010.1, forward strand.
GTGCTCGCAGGCGGCGTCGCGCTCGCCGGCATCGGCATGCTCGCGATCGGGCTGCAGCCGGGCACGCTCTCGTACACGACGGTGCTCATCGCGCTCACGCTCGTGGGCTTCGGCACGGGCTCGCTCGCGATCGGGTCTGCGATGATCATGCACGGCACCCCCGTCGAGAAGGCAGGCAGCGCCGGCGCGATCGAGGAGACCTCGTACGAGCTCGGGGCCGTGCTCGGCGTCGCCATTCTCGGCTCGATCGCCGCGATTCTCTACCGCGCCGGCCTCGCGGGTAACCCGCTCATCGCGGGGCTCGGCACAGACGCGGCCAAGCAGACGAACGACTCCCTCGGGGCTGCCGCGGCGATCGCCGAGGAGCTGCGGCTGCCAGAGCTGCTGGAGACGGCGAGCGCCGCCTTCACCGACTCGATGCAGGCCACCGGCATCGTCGGCGGTCTCACCATGCTCGCGATCGCGGCAACGGTGTTCTTCCTCACCCCTAAGGGCACAGACGTCTCTGAGGTAGCACACTAAGGGTCGACAGGTACCTGGGTACCAGCCGGAGCGGTACCGGGGCAGGACGCGCGCCCCGGTGCCGCGCCGTACGCTGGAGTTATTCAGCTAGCGTACGGAAGAAAGGAACGTCACTATGACCACCGACGCACTCACAGGGCAGCTCACTGGGCCGGTCGCAGGGCCGGTCGCGCAGGTGGATCCCGGCGCGTCACAGCCGCCGGCGGTGCCGGGCTACCACCCTCCGACGGCTCAGAGTTCTTACCCGCAGGCTCCCCACTACGCCGCGCCGACCGAGCCGCAGCCCGGCGCCCACTCCTACGGCTTCGCGATCGCGAGCTTCGTCATCGGCATCGCATCGATCATCAGCGGGTGGACGCTCATCGCCCCGATCGTCGGCCTCATTCTCGGCATCATCGCCCTCCGGCGCTACACAGCCGAGCGCACCCTCGCGCTCTGGGGCGTGTGGCTCAACGGCGTGGTCCTCGCCTTCGCCGCCCTCGGCATCGTCGCGCTCATCGCTCTCACCTCGTTTGGGCTCTTCGCCGGCACCTTCGCCTTCGGGTTCTAGCCCCGCCGGTTGCGCCGCGGGGCGCTCACTCCCCGCGGCGCCGCACCCGCGACGCCGCACCCGCAGCGCCGCCGGCCTCGCCCGGCTCGCGTGGCGGGTACACCCACGTCACCATCACCACCGAGATGATCATCAGCAAGAACCACGCGATGAACTTCTGCGGCGACACGAGCTCCCAGCCGTCTGCTTGGTGCGGGTAGAGCCAGGCCCCGGCCCAGGTCGCGATGTTCTCGGCGACCCAGATGAACGCGGCGACGCCGGCGAACACGGCGAGCAGCGGCGCGCGCAGCGTCACCCGGTAGACCCTGAAGTGCATCTGCGTCGGCCACCACACGACGATAACCGCGGCCAAGAGCACCCAGCGCAGATCGACGATGAAGTGGTGCGAGAAGAAGTTCACGTAGATGAGCGCGGCGATCGCCGTGGTGAGCCAGCGCGCCGGGTAGCGCGAAAACCTGAGGTCGTGCAGCCGATACACCCGCACCATGTACGAGCCGACGGCGGCATACATGAAGCCGCTGAAGAGCGGCACCGCACCAATGCGCAGCACGCCCTCGCCCTCGTACGCCCACGAGCCGACATCGGTTTTGAACAGCTCCATCGCCGTGCCGGTGATGTGGAACAGCATGATGACCCACAGCTCGCGCCCCGTCTCGAGCCTGAACACGAGCAGCAAGATCTGAATCACAACCGCGGCGATCGTGAGCGCGTCGTTGCGCGCGAGCTCCCAGCTCTCTGGGTACCACAGCCGCGCGGCGACGAGCACCACGAGCAGCAGCGCGCCGAAGACGCACGCCCACGCCTGCTTGAGCACGAAGACGGCGCACTCGACGAGCACCGCCCGCGCCCCGCGCGCCGGTGCACCCGCGAGCACCCGGTTCGCGACGCGATCGAGCGCGCGCTCGAGCCGCGTCAGTTCGTGCGGTGGTTCGCCGGCCTTCGCCCTAGGCATCCGGTAGGCAGCGGAAGGTCGCCTCGATCGAGCCGCTGTGCTTCGGCACGCCGCTGAGATCAGGGTCGGCGCCGGGCTCGACACCCGCGAGATCGACGAGCGCGACACTGTCAGACTTCGCCGACACCACGTACTCGACCGAGCCGTCGTCTGCTGTGGTCGAGCGCACGTCGGCGCTGTCAGACTCGAAGTACAAGACCGATTTCTCGTCGAACAGGCCGACCTCGATCTGGCCCGGCTCGCCCTCGCTCACCGACAGCTGGTAAAACGGTTCGTCGGCGAACTGTAGCCCGAACGCGCCGCCGCCGGGAACGCACGCGATGTCTTTCGGCGTGAACGACTCTTTCACGGTGGATCCGTCGGCCTCGTACGTAATCGTGATCGCCGAACCGCCCTGGGCGCAGCCGGCGAGCAGCACCGCGCCGGCGCACGCACCGGCGGCGACCAGCAGCGTGCGCGCGAACCCGCGCCGGCCCCTCATCGCTGCCACACGCCGCTGCGCCGGCGGTCGAAGTCGGTGAGCGCTGTCGCAGAGGAGCGCGCCTCTGAGGAGGCGCTGGTGGCGAGGGCTCGCAGCGTGTTCAGCGAGGTCTGGGCGCGGTGCATTGCCCGCCCGAACGCGAGCCGCGCCTCGCCGTTCCACTGCGTCTGCAGCGTCGCCGTGCGAGCCTCGAGCTGGTCGAGGGTCGCCTGCATGAGCTTGAGCTCGCGCTCGATGCTCTCGATCGAGCCGTGCGTCGCAGCGCTCTTCACACTTATCGCCATCGCAGGCCTCCGTCTCGTGTGTCGTCTGGCTGTACGTCACCGCGAGCCTCGGGGCTCACCGGGAACAGGGTCGTGTCGAGCAGCGCCTCAGGGGGTTGCTCGCCGCGCAGCACGGCTTCGAGCGCGCGCTTCGCGGCGGGCGTGGTGTCAGGGTCGGTGCTCGCCTGCTGCAGCTCCCGCCTGAGCAGCTTCATAATCTCAGCGCTCGGCGGGATGGTCTCGAAGATGCGGTGCTCGCGGGCATCGGCCTCGCGGTCTTGCGACCGAAACATCGCCGCGATCTCGGCCTCATCGAAGTCTTTCACGAGGTCTCCGCCATCACCGGGACGTGCAGCTTCGAGGTGAAGTCGTCCATCGAAGTCGTGAGGCCCTGAATCACGCTCAGGCCCTGCTTGATGGTCTGCAGCTTCTGCACGTGGTCGTTGATCTTGCTCCAGAGCCGCCAGGCGTTGAGCATGGCTACCCCAGCAGCCGTCTTACTCAGTACCGCGGTCAGCGGGTTCTTGCCGCCCGCGGCGAGCGTCACCGCGGCGATGATCACCGAGTCGCGGAAGCCGTCAACGATGCCTGCCACGACCTCGGCGGCCTCTTTCACCGCGTCGCAGTACTCGTTCACCGCCGTGGCGGCCTTCGCCGCGCCGTCACGGGCGCCCGCAATGCCTGTGAGCATCTCGTCGAAGTAGGCGCTCGCGCTGTTCGCCGAGAGCCCCTGCCAGTACACGAGCACCGCGCCAACGTTCGAGGTCATCGCAGAGTGGGCGTCGCCGAGAAACGTCGAGGTGCCCTGCAAGCGCGCAGCGTGCGTTCGCAACGCGACCCAGTCGCCGCCGAAGCCGCTGAGCACCGTCTCGCGAAACGTCGTCGCGCCGATGTTCTCAAGCACCACCGAGACCCACTCCGAAGGGCTCGCCAGGTCGCCGGGCAGCAGTCGCTTCGTGAAATCCGAGGCGCCATCGAATGCGCCAGGGCCCGGGTCGAGGTAGAAGAGCGCGCCCCCGCCCCTGTTCGGTTCGTACATCGGCGCCTCGGGTGAGTCCCACCTGTCGTACTCGGGCGCGATCTTGCCCGCGCCGCCACCGTAGCCGCCGCCCGGGTTGGGGTCGTGTCCGTTGTATTCTGTCGGCGAGTACTTGTCGATGCGCGCGGCCTGCTCCATATCGATGGTGCGGCCCTCGCGCGCGACGTCGCGCAGCTCGGTAGCGACCCCTGCGAAGACGTTCTGCATGTGCGTGATCCACTTCAGCACGCCGGTGTGCATTTCGCTGTAGCGACCGATCGCATAGTTGAAGATCTCTGCGTTGTCTTCGGTGTACGGCACGATCTCTTTGAGCACGTCGTTCATGCCCTTGAAGGCAGACTGCCACTTCTCGAAACCGCCGGCCTGCTGCTCGAGCCCCGAGGGGAGCAGCCAGAAGTCGTTGGGGTTGCTTCCTGTCATGCTCCGCCCTCCGCGTTACAACTCATGACGAACGAGGCCGAGGCCGGCACAACCTCGAACCCCGAGAGATCGCTCTGCGACACTCGCGCGCCCCCGAGCGCGTCGGCCGGGGCGACCCAGGCGTCGCCGCTCGCGTCGTTTGCCCAGACGGTGTCGCCCGTCGCCGCCTCGGTGCGCACGACCTCGCCGGCGCCCTGAAAGCTCACGGCGAACTCGCCTGTCGCCCACGCCATGACGCTCGCTCGCTCGCCACCGTCTTTCGCTGCGCTCACGCCGGCGTCGGTGAGCGGATCGGTCGACGTGAACATGTGGCTCGGGCCTGCGTCGCAGAAGCTTCTGTCGGGCGTACCAGACACCGTGTGCTCGACGCCGTCGAGTTCGAAGGTGATCTCGACGAGCGGGGCGGGCCCGATCGCGGGCTCGGTGTCGGTCTTTGCTGAGCGCTCAGACTGCTCCGCTTCATCGCCCTGCCCACCCTGCCCGGGCGAGGCCGCGGCCCCGCCGCCGGCCTGTGGCGCGCACCCCATGAGAGCGAGCGCGCCGGCGCACACGAGCGCGATCGCCGAAGCTTTCGCTGAGGTTGTGTTGCTCATAGTGACACCAGTGTACTGACCGGGGCTTACGTAAAGGTGTGCTGTTTCGCAGAAATGCGGCGGGCGCTGGTGGGGCGTTCGCGACACAACCGACTAGCGGCGCTCGCGCCGTTCGCGGATGCGCATGTTGAGCTGAATGGGGGTGCCCTCGAACCCGTAGGTCTCGCGCAGGCGGCGCTGAATGAAGCGGCGGTAGCCGGGATCAAGGAAGCCCGAGACGAACAAGACGAACGTCGGCGGGCGGTTCTGCACCTGCGTGCCGAACAGCACGCGCGGCTGCTTGCCGCCGCGCAGCGGGTGCGGGTGCTCCTGCACGAGCTCGGCGAGGAACGCGTTGAACTTCGCCGTCGGGATACGCGTATCCCACGACTCGAGCGCTGCCTCGAGGGCGGGCACGAGCTTTTCGAGGTGACGGCCGGTGCGCGCCGAGATGTTCACGCGCGGCGCCCAGTCGACGTGCGCGAGATCTTGCTCGATCTCACGCTCGAGATACTTGCGACGCTCGTCGTCAAGCATGTCCCACTTGTTGAACGCGAGCACGAGCGCGCGGCCCGACTCGAGCACGAGGTCGATGATGCGCAGATCTTGGTCGCTGATCTCCTGCGTCACGTCGATGAGCACGACTGCCACCTCGGCCTTTTCGAGCGCCGCTGAGGTGCGCAGCGTCGCGTAGAAGTCGGCGCCCTTCTGCAGGTGCACGCGGCGGCGAATGCCCGCGGTGTCGACGAACGTCCACACGCGCCCGGCGATCTCGACCTGCTCGTCGACGGGGTCGCGGGTGGTGCCGGCGAGCTCGTTCACGACGACGCGCTCCTCGCCAGCGGCCTTGTTCAAGAGGCTCGACTTGCCGACGTTCGGGCGGCCGAGCAGCGCGACGCGGCGGGGGCCGGCGAGCTTCGGCTGCGCGACGGCAGACACTTCGGGCAGCACCTTCATGACATCGTCGAGGAGGTCGGCGACGCCGCGCCCGTGGAGTGCGGAGACGGCGCGGGGCTCGCCAAGGCCGAGCGACCAGAGCGCCGCGACCTCGGGGTCTTGCACCGAATCGTCGACCTTGTTAGCGACGAGGAAGACCGGCTTGTTCGAGCGGCGCAGCAGCTGCACGACGCGCTCGTCGGTTGCGGTCGCGCCGACGCGCGAGTCGACGACGAACAGCACAACGTCGCAGAGTTCGATCGCGACCTCGGCCTGCAGCGCGACGGAGCGGTCAATACCGCGCGCGTCGGGCTCCCAGCCACCGGTGTCTACGAGCGAGAAGCGCCTGTCGTTCCAGATCGCCGGGTAGGTCACGCGGTCGCGCGTCACGCCGGGAATGTCCTCGACGACCGCCTCGCGGCGGCCGAGAATGCGGTTCACGAGCGCCGACTTGCCAACGTTCGGGCGGCCGACGATTGCGACGACGGGGAACGCTTCGAGGCTCGGCTCGGCAAAGCCGATGAACTCCCCGTCGGCGGTGAGGATGTCGCGGTCGTCTTCCTCGAGCTCGAACGCGTCGAGCGTCGAGCGCATCGCCCGCAGCCGCTCCTCGTCGGTCACATTCCCGTCAAAGTCGCCCTCGAACTCGCCGTCGGCCAGCTCATCACCGAGGTCTTCCCCGCCCGAGATAATCTCGCTCGGGTCGATCTTCGACAGATCAAATTCTTGTTCTTCGTTCATCATCGTTCCTTGTCGTTCGATGGGCCGGCCCCTCGGGCCTTGTCGACGGTGTCGATCACAGCTTGGATCGACTGCCCAAAGTTCATGTCGCTCGTGTCGATGAGCGTGACCCCCGCGGCCGGGTTGAGAAAGTCGACGACCGCGGCGTCTTTGGCGTCGCGCGCGGTGATGTCGGCGAGCACCTGCTCGAGGCTCTCCCCGTCGAGCTCGCCGGCGCGGCGCGCCGCGCGCACCTCGGGTGACGCGGTCATGAGAATTCGCACGGGGGCGTCGGGCGCCACGACGGTGGTGATGTCGCGCCCCTCGATGACGACTCCCGGCAGCCCGGAGGCCGCGACGATGTCGCGAAACATGTTGTTGAGGCGCACGCGCACGGCGGCGTGCTTCGACACGCGGCTCACCTGACCCGAGATCTCGGGGGTGCGGATCACGGCCGAGACGTCAAACGCCTCGGTGCCCCCCGGCAGTGTCACCTGCACCCGCTGCTCGCCGCGGAGCGTGATCGCGTAGGCCCAGCCGTCGAGCATCGCGCTGACGGCATCCTCGGAGTCGAGGTCGACTGCCGCCTCGCGGCACGCCCACGCGAGCGCGCGGTAGGCGGCGCCGGTGTCGAGGATCCCGAACCCCAGTTGCTCAGCCGCGGCGCGGGAGACGCTCGACTTGCCGCTGCCGGCAGGCCCGTCGATCGCGACGAGAATCGGTTCGCTCGTCGACGGCGTGGCACCTGTCGACGTTTCGTCGGTCAGTGTTGCATCTGTCACAGCGTTCTCCATCCGCGCTCGGCCAGGTCGGCGACCGCGCGTTCCGCGGCCTCGGGCACCACGGCGATCTCCGCGAACCCGATTTGCGCGCCCGGCGAGTGTTCGAGGCGCAAGTCTTCCATGTTAATACCGAGTTCTCCGAGTTCGGTGAGCAGCCGGCCGAGTTCGCCCGGCGTATCGTCGATGAGCACAGTGATGGTGATGAAACGCTCTGACGAACCGTGCTTGCCGGGGATCCGCCCGACGCCGCGATTGCCGGCTGCCAGCAGATCGGCCACGCGCCGCTTCGCGCCGGGCGCATCGGTGTCGCGCAGCGCCTGAGTGAAGCTCGTCACGTCGCCCGCGAAGGCCTCGAGCAGTTCGATCACCGGCTCCCGGTTCGCCCCGAGAATCTGCACCCACAGCTCGGGGTCACTCGAAGCGATGCGCGTCGTGTCGCGCAGCCCCGCGCCGGCGAGCCCGATGGCCTGCTCTGTCGCCGGCACAAGCCTGGCCGCGAGCAGGCTCGAAACGACCTGCGGCAGGTGCGACACGAGGCCGACCGAGCGATCGTGCTCCTCGGGCGTCATCTCGGTGAGCACGCCGCCGAGGTCGAGTGCGATCGCCTCGACGAGCGCGAGCGCCTCGGCCGGGGTGTCGCGGTCGCGGCAGATCACCCAGGGGCGCGCCGTGAAGAGATCTGCGCGCGCCATGATCGCGCCACCCCGCTCGCGCCCGGCCATGGGGTGCGAACCGACGTAGTTCTTGAGCGACACACCGCGCCGCAGCAGCTCGAGATAGGGGGCGAGCTTTACGCTCGCGACGTCGGTGACGACGGCGCCGGGAAACTCGGTGAGCGCGCGCTCGACCGCGTCGGCCACCACGTCTGGCGGTGTGGCGACGACGACGACGGTCGGCTCGGGGTCTGCTGCGTCGCGAATGCGCCCGGCCCCGTAGTCTGCGGCGAGCGCGACGGCCGTCGGCGAGAGGTCTTCGAGCGTGACGTCGACCCCGCGTTCGCGCAGCCCCAGCCCGACGCTCGCACCGAGCAGGCCCGCGCCGAGAATATGCACGGTACCGCGGACGCGGGATTCAAGTTCGTTCATCGAGGGTGGGTTCTCCGTTCGGGCGCTGCGGGCGCGATGCGTGCGCCTGGAGATGAAACTCCCTTGATTTTAGCGGGTTTTTCGGGCCTTCGGCTGCGCCTGGCGGCTGGGGCGCAGCGTTGCGATGCCCGTCGCCCCTCCCGCGCTGTTCCCGGGCGCGTCGAACGCGTATGCTGAGGGAGGAATTTCATAGGTGATGTTTGCTGGGGGCAACGATGATGACTTCTCTTGGGGCGCGATTTGGCGCGCTCGCGACCGCGCTACTGGTTGGAGGGTCGCTCGTCGCGGCCACACCTGCGCTTGCCGTAGCCGACGCGGAGGCGACTATCGTCGTCACCTCAGAGGCAAACGACGGGCCCGGCTCGCTGCGCGAGGCGTTCGACACCGCGAATGCGAGCCCGGAGACGGCGACGACCATCACCTTCGCACCTGCCGTGCGCACGGTGACGATATCGCAGGTCCTGCTGTCTGTGGTGCCGCTCACGATTCGCGGCAACGGCCAAGACCAGACAGAGATCAGGCTTGAGACGACCGGGCCGGAGTGGGTTCCGGCCCTCCTCGGCTTCCAGGAGGCCGCTGTCGAACTCAGCGGGCTCACGCTCACGGGCACCGGCAACGGCAACGGTTCTGCCGGGCTTATCGTCGTCGGCGATGATGGTGACCTCGCCGGTGCCAGCTCCGTCAGCGACACCACCATTCAGGGTTTTGACGGTGCCGGGGTCACGCTCGAGGGGTTCACAAACCACTCCTTCACGATGACCTCGTCGACGCTCACCGGCAACAGCATCGGTCTCGACGCGTGGGGCATGAGGGAGTCTGCGCTGACCGTGCGCGACTCGGTGATCTCCGACAGCACCGAACCTGGCCTGGAGCTCAGCTACTTCCGCCCTGGCGCGACGGGCCAGGCCACGATTGAGCGCGTGCAGTTTGTCGGCAACGGGGAGCTCGCCGAAGACGGTTGGGGGCCGAGCGCGGGCGGAATCGTGTTCTCCGCCGATCTTGACGGTGTTCCCGCAGACGTGTCGCCGCTGCGCGTGATCGACAGCGTGTTCACCGACAACACCGGCCGCACGGCAGGCGCGATCGAGTACCAGCCGTCGTGGGCCGAGCGGGCTGCCGACGCAGCCCCGTTGGTGCTCGTGAGCGGCACAACGTTCGCCGGCAATGTCGGCGGCGCGACTCAGGACGGCCCGTATGCTGGAGCCTCCGCGATTCTCATCGCCTCCCCGCCGATGCTTCGTGCAGCAGACCCGGTCGAGGAGAGCGATGATGAGCGCCTTGACCTCGTGCTGCGCATAGAGAACAGCACCTTCGACGGCGGCACGGCTGCCGCTGCCGGGATGTCGAGCGCCCTGCTTGCTGATGGCTACGGGAACAACCGGGTCGAGCTCGACCAGATCACCGCGGTCAACTCCACAATCGAACTCGTCGGCCGCGGGGGCGGAGACGACGTCACGATCAGTCGGTCGGTTATTGATTCGGCTTGGAAAGATCCGTTCGCGTTCAACACCGAAGAAGAGGTGACGCCCGCCCTCGTGAACGTCACGGACTCGGTGTTCACTCGGCCAAGCGCGAACGTCGATGTGACCGCGGGCGGCTCGCGCGTGCTCCCGCTCGCAGAGCTCGAGCTCGGCCCGCTCGCAGACAATGGCGGCCCGACGCCGACGATGCTGCCGGGCCTCACGTCGCCGCTCGTTGACGCGGTCACGGTGCCGGGTACGCTGACAACCGATCAGCGCGGCCTGCCCCGCCCCGTGAACGGCGCAGCCGATATCGGCGCGGTCGAGGTGCAGGAGCAGCCGACGGCAGTCGAGTCGACAGTGTCTGTCGTCGCCGATGTGAAGGTCGCCAACGGCGAGACTGCGGTCTTCAGCGTCGAGCGCAGCGCGGCCGCCGGCCTCGCCGAAGCTTCGGCAGGCCGCGCCACCGGCAGCGCTGATGCGGCACCGCTTCCCGCAGTCACGGTGAAGATCAGCACGGCAGACGGTTCGGCCGTCGCTGGCACCGACTACACCGCGACCGAGCAGACCCTCAGCTGGGATGAGGGCGAGACAGGGCCACAGAACTTCGCCGTTTCGACCGCGAAGCGCGAGGGCCCGCTGAAGGAGCGCACGTTCACCGTCACCCTGAGCGACGCGAGCGAGCACCTCACCATCGAGCGGGCAACCGCGACCGGCACCCTGCCGGCGATCGATGCCGCCACCGACGTCCCCTCGGTGAAGCCTCCGACCAAGGGCGACCCGAACACCGTTGCTGAGACCGGCGGCTCAGGCCCGCAGCCGTGGCTCATCGCGGCAGTGTTGGCCGTGCTCGCCGGGGCCGGCGTGCTGATCGCCCGTCGTACGTCGCGCGCGACGCGCAGCTAGCGACGCCCCACAGCGCTCAACGCAGTGGCTCGGCCCGATTCACCGGGGCCGAGCCACTGCGTTTTGTATCGCCGTGATTTCTGTCGCCGCATTTTCGATCGCCGCGTTTTGTGTCGCTACGTTTTGTGTCGCTGCTGCGGCGCTGTCACGCTACTCGGCGAGCAACCCCGTGACGCGGTACGGAATGACCTGCCGCAGAAACAGGCTCGTCGAGGTGCGCATGATGCCGGGGCACAGGCGAATCTCCTCACTCACCCGGTAGAGATCGTCTGGGTCGCGCGCCACGACGCGCAGCAGCAGATCGGTGTCGCCAGCGGGGGCGAAGCACTCGAGCACCTCAGGGATGCTGGCAAGCGCCCCGATCGCTTCTTGAATGAGGTGCTGGTCGAGCTCGACCTGCACCATCGCCGCTACCGGGCGACCGAAGGCCGCGGGTTTCACCCGCGAGCTGTGCGGCCTGAACACGTCTGCGGCCTGCATGCGGTCGAGCCGGGCCTGCACGGTGCCACGCGCCAGCCCGAGATTATGGGCAATCATCGCCACCGGCATGCGCCCGTCTTCGTCGAGCTGCCCGAGAATCTTACGATCCGTCGCATCGACGGCGTACATTTCGCTCACTTCGCGCCTCCTTGCTTGCGCCCCACTATACAGATTGCCTAGCTAAAGCGCAGCCTATTGCGCGAATCTTGCACCCTGCGGTTGAATGCCTGTGAGGGCGGCCACCATCGCCTTTGCAGCCAGCTCCCCGCACACCACCGGGGCGCAGTCAGCAAACGTCTACCACCCCCAGATATTTGCGCCCCATTTCGGCGGCACGCTGCTCGCCGCCGCACACACTCGTTTCGCCCTCTGCGCCAGCCACCACCGGCGCAGGGGGCGCGCTGCGTTTCTGGCCCAGACCGCTCCTCGCGCGCCGATTTGCACAAACCCACGAGGTGAGTTTGAATGCTGCTCGGGGAACGGCAACCACACCACTCCCCGCACCGCTGCTGGCCACACCCGGCACCCGCAGCACGGCACGCGATCACCACCCCGGTCGCCAGTACGAAAGCACCACGTTGAGCACCACCCATGCCCTCGCGCACCCCGGCAGCGCGCCCGTCTCCCTGCGGCGCCCCCGACTCCGCGCGACCCTCACGATCGTCAGTCTTTTCGGCCTGCTCACCGCGGTCAATCTCCCCACGGCACTCTTTCCGATCATCGGCGATCGGCTGAGCGTCGACGCCTTCGGCATCACCATCGCCTTCGCGAGCTACGTGCTGAGTCTGCTCGTCGGCCTCGTCCTGTTTCGCCGCTTCACGGAGCGCGCCAACAGGCGCACGGTCTTCATCAGCGCGCTCGCGGTGACGTCGGTCGCCACGCTCGGCCTTGCGCTCGCGCCGACGCTCGCCTGGTTCTGCCTTGCCCGCGCTGCACAGGGCCTCGCGATCGCGGCCGCAACGGGAACGGGTTCGAGCGCGCTGCGCGTGCTGCTCCCCGGCCGCCCGAGCCTGAGCGGCAGGCTCACCCTGCTCGCAACCTCGGGCGGGGTTGCGGCCGGGCCGATCCTCGGCGGCGTACTCTCGCTCTTCGGCACGCCCACCCAGACCCCCTTCTTCGTCTGGGCGCTCGTGCTCGCGGCGCTCATTCCAGTGGTGCTGCTCATCGCGCCGCACCCCGAGTGCCGCCCGGTGCGACGGCCGGCTCGCCCGGTTGCTGCCGGAGTCGCCGCCGGCAGCCCAGACGGGGCTGCACTTCCCCTGACCGCGACGCAGCAGCTCGCACTGCCAGAGGCCGTTGCCGCGTCTGTTCCGGTGATCCGCCTCGCCGCGCTCGTCGGCTTTGTGAGCTTCGCGTTTCTCGGCTTCTGTCTCTCGCTCGCGCCCGGCCACTTCGCGGAGCTCTTTCACGCCACCTCGCGGCCCATGCTCGGGCTGCTCGCGTCACTCGCACTGCTCGCCTCGGCCTGCGCCCAGCTCTTCCCGATTCGCGGGCGGTGGGCCGCGCCCCTCGCACTCACGGCCTTTGCCGCTGGCGTTCTCATGCTCGGGCTCGCCACGGCGCTCGAAAGCCCCGTGCTCACCGTCATCGCCTGCCTCGGCGCGGGGGCGGGGCAGGGAGTCGCGTTCCAGCAGGTGTTCGGTGCGGCCGTCTCGGCGGTTCCAACTGAGCGGCACGCGGCAACGGTGAACACCATCTACGCCGTAACCTACATCGGCAGCACCCTACCGGTGCTGGGCCTTGGCGTCGCGGCAACCGCGTTCGGGCTGACCCCCTCGGTCATCGCCTTTAGCCTTGCGCTCGCCGTTGCGTGCGGCGCACTCGCGTTCGCCGCGGCGCGTGCGGCCAGGCGCGCGGGCTAGCGCTACCGAGCCCCTAGACAGGCGAGAGACCCAGGCGAAGGCGTTCTGGAGCGCTGCGGGCATCATCGGCGCCGCCGCCATCGAAACCCCGGCACCCCGGCCCCTCACGAGCGCATCGCAGAGAGCTTTCTCGACGCCTAGGGGCCCAAGGCGCATTTTGCAACTCATTCCATTGCGTTAGCGAGTTGTAGCAACGGATTTCGTTGATGCATACTCAAATCACGTTGCAATCCGCAATTCGGAGGTGCGGCCACGCCAAGGCCCCTCCGCAACGAATCTTTCGCTTCTGGAGTGATACCCGTGACCGGCCAAGGCCACCACGATCTGTTAATAGAGCCCGCAGCCGCAGCCCCGCGGTTCGACCTGCGCCCCGTCACACGCCGCATCATCTATGTCGGCGGCTACGAAGCACTCAGCGTGCTGTTCACGGTCTTCGTGCTCAACGGGCTGCTCGGCCACGGGGGCGGCCAGGCGACCCTCACCGCGGTGCTGCTGTCGACCACCGCCACGATCTGGAACTACGCCTGGAACACCCTCTTCGAACGCGCCGAGCGCCGCTTCGGCTGGGCGGGCCGCGGCGTGCTCGTGCGCCTCGGCCACGCGTTCGGCTACGAGGGCGGCGTACTTGTGTTCACCGTGCCGCTCGTCGCCTTCATGCTCGGCGTGAGCCTGCTCGATGCCCTCGCGATCGAGGCCAGCCTGCTCGTCTTCTTCCTCGTGTTCACCTACGTCTACTCGTGGGCCTTCGACAAGGTCGTCGGGCTACCAGAGTCGGCGCGCTAAGCGCCCGGGCACTTTTTCGGCGCCCTCGCAGCACTCCCGCCACAGCCCGAGGCGACACTGAGTCCAGCCTGCTTCGAGGCGCGCCTCGCGCACAGGGCCGCCGAGGGCCTCAAGCGCGTCAGGGGCGATATCGCTCAGAGCAACCTTCTCGTGCCCCACCGTCGCCCCCCCCTGTTTGACCCTCAGATGATTTAGACATCACAGCAGTCACTACAGCGAGAGTTTTGGCCCCTCAACGAACGGGCGGCTGCGCGGCTACCGCTCGCCGCCACCCCCGGCGGCGCTCGCGAGCAGCTTCGCCTCGGCCAGCAGGGCTTGTGCCTCAGCCGTCGGGGCGGGCCCGCGCCACAGCGCCGACAACGGGCGGGTGACGACGAGGCCCGCAATTTCGGCCCGCGCAAGCCGCCCATTTCGCACGTCGTCGCGCACCGCGAGTACGCTCAGGGCGCCAGGCGCCATGCCCGCCATCACCGCGCTGCGCGCTCCGAGGGTCGTGTTGTGAACCGCAGCCGGATCCGCCACCAGAGGGTAGCCCGCCGCCGCGAGCGCCTGCTCGAACGCGAGCCGCGTCCCGCTCCCCTGCTCGCGAAGCACCATCGGCGTCGCAGCGATCTCCGCCGGGCTCACTGTGCGCCCGGCCCACGGGTGGTTCACCGAGACGACAACCTCGATCCGGTCAAAGCCGACGGTCAGGGCGGTGAGATCTGCAGGCACGTCTGGTGTCTCGACGAGCCCGAGATCCACCTCCCCCGCTCGAAGCGCCGCGATGACTGCCGCGCTGTTGGTCGCGGTGAGAGTGGCCACTGCGCCGCTCGCACCCTGCGACCTGCGCCACTTCGCGATCCACCCCGGCAGCAGGTGCTCGGCGATCGTGAGGCTCGCCGCGATTCGCAGGCTACCGGCCCGCCCAGCCAGCAGATCTGCAACGCCAGATTCAAACGCAGTCGCCGCTTCGAGCACGGGGCGCGCCCACCCGACGACGAGCTCGCCGGCCTCGGTGAGCTTGGAGCCCCGAGCCGATCGCACGAGCAGGGGCACACCGAACTCTTGCTCGAGGGAGCGCACCCGCAACGACACCGCCTGCTGGCTCAGGCCAAGCTCCGAGCTCGCCGCAGAGATGCTGCCGGTCGTCGCAATCAGGGTGAGCGCGCGCAACGCCCTGAGGTCTGGCTCACGTTCCATGTGCCCCCGTTTCCTTGCCACAAGGATAGCTTGTGGGCCGCTCGGGTATTGACCCTACTGCAGCCCCGCGCTCGAGAGGAAGATGTTTGGTGTGAACGATTCAGTCTCCAACCCTGCGACGAGCACCCCCTCCCCAACGCCAGACCATGCGACAGCGGCAGCCGCAGCAGCTCCGACTCCGAGCTCAGGCGCTGCCGGCCGCACGCGCCTCGCGGCATGGGCGCGCAGCGTTGGCCCGGGCCTGCTCATCTGCCTCGCCGCGGCGGGCGCGTCGTACGCCATCGGTGCCGCGCTGCCCGGTGTGAGCCCGATGATCATCGCAATTGCACTTGGCATCGTCGCCGCGAACACCGGAATCATGCCAGCAGCGGCAGCACCCGGGGTCGCGTTCTCTGCGAAGAAGCTGCTGCGCGCCGGCATCGTGTTTCTCGGCCTGCAGCTCGTGCTCGGCGACATCGTCGCGCTCGGCGCACCGATGCTGCTCGTGATCGTGTGCGTCGTCGCCGGCGGGCTGCTTGGCACCCTCGCCCTCGGCAAGCTGCTGCGCGTGCCGACGCAGCTCACTCTGCTCATCGCGTGCGGCTTCTCGATCTGTGGTGCTGCGGCGGTCGCGGGAGCCGCCGGCGTGACCGACCCCGACGATGAGCACGAGCAGCACACCGTCACCGCGGTCGCGCTCGTGGTGATCTTCGGCACGCTGATGATTCCGCTCGTGCCGCTCGCCGCACCCCTCATCGGGCTGTCGCACGACCAGGCCGGCATGTGGGCCGGCGCTTCGATCCACGAGATCGCCCAGGTCGTTGCCGTCGGCGGGATCCTCGGCGGCTCTGCCTTCACACTCGCCGTCGTGGTGAAGCTCGCGCGGGTACTATTGCTGGCGCCGCTCATGGCGGTGCTGAGCGTTCGCATTCGGCGGGCGGCCTCCGCCGCGGCTGCAGCTGCAGGTGCAGGTGCAGGCGCAGGCGCAGGCGCAGGTGCAGGTGCAGGTGCAGGTGCAGGTGCAGGTGCAGCTGCGCGGGCCGAGGGGGGTCGGGCAGATTCCCCCGCTTCCGCCCTCGCCCCAGCGCACAGCGGCAGCCAGCCCAAACTGCCTCCCATCGTGCCGCTGTTTATCGTCGGGTTTCTCGCGATGGTGCTGCTGCGCTCATTCGTGCCGCTGCCCGACGGGGTGCTCGCGGCCGGTCAGCTGGCGCAGACCGTACTTCTCGCGGCGGCCATGTTCGGCCTCGGCTGCGGGGTGAAGGTGAAGAGTCTGCTCAAGGTCGGCTTTCGCCCGTTCGCGCTCGCTGCCCTCGCCACGCTGTTGGTGGCGGCGATCGCCTACGCCGGCGTGCTGCTCGCCGGCTGAGGCCTGCGGCTCGGGCACTTGGGCTTGCGGTGCGCGGGCGTGGGCGTGGGCGTGGGCGTGGGGCGCGGGCGCGCGGGCGCGCGACTGGCACCCGCGGCACGGTTTGCCCTGCGCGGGTGGCTGGCCACCGCGCGAACCCCACACTTGTCTCCGAGCACACCCCCTTGAACCCAGAAATAGGTGTAGGTCTCGGAGCCAACGCAAGGGTTCGCGGCGGCACGCGACCGTTAGGGCCGCGGCGGCAGGCGACCGTTGGGGCCGCGGCCTACCGGCCTGCGCGCCCGCGCCCGCCGCGGGTACCGCCGGAGCGGCCCCCCTGGCCCCCGCCGCCACGCGGGCCACCAGCTCGCGAGCCACCACCGCCGCCACCACCACGATGGTCACCGCCCCGGCGGCCATCGCGGTCACCGCGGAAATCACCACGCGACCCACCGCGAGACTCACCCCGAGACCCACGACGCGACTCTCCGCGGGGTTCCTCCCAGGGGTTATCTACCCAACCGCGTTCAAAGGTCTTGCCGTGACCGTCACTTGAACGCCCCCGGCCATCGCCGGAGCGCCCGCGCTGGTCGCCGCGCTGGTCGCCGCGCTGGTCGCCGTGCCGGTCACCGCGCCGGTCACCGCCAGCGCCCCCGCGAGAAGCGCCCCCGCGATCCTCATCCGCCTGCCAGCGCCCGGCATTCGGGTTGCCCCGCCCGGCATCCGCCTGACCCCGCCCGGCATCCGCCTGCCAGCGCCCGGCATCCGGGTTGCCCCGCCCGGCATTCGGGTTGCCGCGCGCGGCGATCCCGCGCATGCCCTTCGCGCCCCTGCCGTCGCCCGGTCGCCCGGCAGTGATCGGCCGGTTCTTGCCCCGGGCGCTGGCGTGTTTGTTCTTCCCGTCGGCCCCGCGCCCGCCGCTGCGGCTCGAGCCGCGGCTGCTGCCGGCAGAACCGCTGGCGCCCTCACCATCACCAACCGGGCCCGAGCTATCCCCTGACGACAGCAGCGCCCCGCGCTCGGCTGCAGACAGCTCGCGCAGCTCGCCGGCACGCAGCGTGCCAAGGTTCAGGGGGCCCAGCTGGCGCCGCACGAGCTCCTCGACCGGAAAGCCGACCGCGGCGAGGAAGCGCCGCACGATGCGGTTCTTGCCCGAGTGAATCGTGAGCTCGACGAGCGAGTGGGTCTTCGTTGAGCCGTTCGGCAGGAGCTTCGCGCGGTCGGCGCGCATCGGCCCGTCCTTGAGCTCAACGCCGTCGAGCAACTGCTGAATCACAGCGGGCGTCACGCGCCCTCGCACCTTCGCCACGTAGGTCTTCTCGACACCGTAGCTCGGGTGCGCGAGCTTGTGCGCGAGCTCGCCATCGTTCGTGAGAATGAGCAGGCCGCTCGTGTCGGTGTCGAGCCGCCCGACGTTGTAGAGCCGCTCCTCGACCCGGCTGGTGAACTCTCGCAGGTCGGGGCGCCCCTGCTCGTCGTTCATGGTCGAGACCACCCCGACGGGCTTGTTCAGCACGAAGTAGCGCTTCGACGAGTCGAGCTGCACGACGACACCGTCGACGCGCACCTCGTCGCGCTCAGGGTTGACGCGCGAGCCGAGCTCGCGCTGCTCCTCGCCGTTGACGGTGACCCGGCCGCTCGTGATGAGCGTCTCGCACGCACGGCGCGAGGCGACGCCCGCGTTCGCGAGCGCCTTCTGCAGGCGTACGGTACCTTCCTCGCCAGCGCGGTCGGCCTCGTTGGCGGAGGGGGTGACTGGGCGGTCCCAGCCCCACT
Source organism: Leucobacter albus (assembly GCF_039528015.1). Lineage (NCBI taxonomy): Bacteria > Bacillati > Actinomycetota > Actinomycetes > Micrococcales > Microbacteriaceae > Leucobacter > Leucobacter albus. The sequence continues at coordinate 333,108 of NZ_BAAAKZ010000010.1, forward strand.
CAGCCATGTCGATCTCGACGGCCTTGCCGTCGACGATGAACTGGCCGCCGATGTCGCCGCCGGGTTCGTCGCCGGCCCCTCGGTCGTTGTCGCTAGAGCGATTCATGGTCAAATCCTTCCGATCCATCGTCGAGTAGCGGCGCTACCGACGGAAGTTCACTGATGTCGCTGATGCCCAGGTGGGCAAGGAGCTGGTCGCTGGTGCCGTAGAGAATCGCGCCGGTCTCTGCGTCGTGCGCGACCTCTTCGACGAGGCCTCGGGCGAGGAGCGTGCGCACGACGGAGTCGACGTTCACGGCGCGGATAGAGGCGATCGCGCCACGCGAGACCGGCTGGCGGTAGGCGATGACGGCGAGTGTCTCGAGCGCCGCCTGCGAGAGCTTCGCTGGGGTCTGCTGCTGCACGAAATCCGCGACGACGGGGTCGAGGCTTTCGCGCACATAAAACCGATAGCCGCCGGCTACCTCGCGCAGTTCGAAACCGCGCGGGGCGGATCCGCGGGCACGGTCACCACCGCCCTCATAGTCGGCAATGAGCTCGGTCAAGGCCGCCCGAACCTCGCGCACCGGGCGGTCGCAAGCGGTCGCGAGGGCCACCGCGGACAGCGGCTCGTCGGCGACAATGAGCAGCGCCTCGAGCTGCTGCGACAGCGAGTGCGCCGCGCGCGCGGCCTGGAGCTCGCTTGCGGGGCCTGCGTCTGCCACATTCGTCACACGGGTGGAGCCCAGCGGCTCCCCTGTTGGAGCCCCGCTCGTATTCTCAGTCATAGTCACTACCTAGTGTCGAGAGTTCTTCGTCGTTCCAGTGCTCGCCAGACCACTGCACGCTGAGTTCGCCGAGCGGCTCCGCCTGCTCGAACAACACGGCGTCGCGCCGATACAGTTCGAGAATCGCAAGGAAGCGAGCAACGATGACGCCCTTCTCGGAAACGCCCGCGATGAGCTCGCGGAAGTTCATGGCAGGCCCGCCGCGCAGCATTGCGACGACGATCGCGGCCTGCTCGCGAATCGAGACGAGCGGGGCGTGCAGGTGGTCGAGCCCGACGGTCGGCAGCTCCCGCGGTGTGAATGCGAGCAGCGCGACGGCGGCAAAGTCTTCGAGCGACAGCGTCCACACGAGCTCGGGCCCGCGCTCGCGGTACTTCGGCTCGAGCGGCACCTGGCGGGGGTGCCGCTGTTCTTCGGCTGCGAGCCGCGCCCGAAACCACTCGCTCGCCTGCTTGAACGCGCGGTACTGCAGCAGCCGCGCAAACAAGAGGTCGCGCGCCTCGAGCAGCGCGATGTCTTCGGGGTCGACGACCTCGCCCTGCGGCAAGAGGCTCGCGATCTTCATATCGAGCAGCGTCGCCGCAACCACGAGAAATTCAGACGCCTGGTCGAGGGCGAGCAGCCCCTGCCCCTCGAGTGTCGCGAGGTACGAGATGAACTCGTCGGTGACGAGCGACAGCGACACCTCGGTGATATCGAGCTCGTGCTTGCCGATCAGCGTGAGCAACAGGTCGAACGGGCCGTCGAAGCCGTCGAGCGACACCCGGAAGCCCGAGCCGTCACCTGCGGCCTCAGTCTCGAGCCCCGTCATAACCGCTCGGTCAGGCAACCACGCCGCGCTGCACAAGCTCGCGGGCGAGCTTCAGGTAGGCCTCAGAGGCAGGGTTCGACGGCGCGTATTCAAGCACCGACTGCGCGGCGATCTGCGCGTCTGGCAGCTTCACGGTGCGACCGATAACCGTGTCGAACACGGAGTCGCCGAACGTGTCGACGACGCGTTCGAGCACCTCGCGCGCGTGCAGAGTGCGCGGGTCGTACATCGTCGCGAGAATGCCATCGAGTTCGAGCGAGGGGTTGAGCCGGTCGCGCACCTTGTCGATCGTTTCGACAAGCAGCGCGACACCGCGCAGCGCGAAGTACTCGCAGGCGAGCGGGATGAGCACGCCGTGGCTCGCGGTGAGCGCGTTCACGGTGAGCAGGCCAAGCGATGGCTGGCAGTCGATGAGGATCACGTCGTAGTCGTCGGCGACACGGCGCAGCACGCCGCCGAGAATCTGCTCGCGGGCGACCTCGCTGACGAGGTGCACCTCGGCCGCAGACAGGTCGATGTTTGCTGGGATCACGTCGAGACCGGGGGTGCCGGTGTGCTGGATCGCCTCGCGCGGATCTTTCAGCTTGCCGAGCATGAGGTCGTAGATCGTCGGCACGTCGTGGGCCGGCACGCCGAGCCCTGCAGACAGCGCGCCCTGCGGGTCGAAGTCGACCGCGAGCACGCGGCGGCCGTAGCGCGCGAGCGCGGCCGCGAGGTTGATCGTCGACGTTGTCTTGCCGACGCCGCCCTTCTGGTTACACATCGCGATGATGCGCGCTGGCCCGTGCCGATCGAGCGTCTTGGGCGCGGGAATCACGCGCTCCGGGCGCCCTGTCGGCCCCAGCTCAACCTGCTTTTTCGCCACTCCAGCTTCCTTCCTTCGCTATCGCCCTATCCTACCGGGCCGCGGCAGGGTCGTGCGGTGTGTGAGACGCCTGAGCCCTACTTCGCCCGGGGGTGGGCGTTCACGTAGTGCTCGCGCAGCGTGTCAGCGGTGACCTGCGTGTAGATCTGCGTGGTCGTGACCGAGGAGTGCCCGAGCAGCTCCTGCACGGCGCGCACGTCGGCGCCGCCGGCGAGCAGGTGCGTCGCGAACGAGTGCCTGAGGGTGTGCGGCGAGATCTCCTGCGTAAGCTCCGCCTTCTCGGCCGCCGCGCGAATCACGAGCCAGGCGGTCTGCCGCGACAGCCTGGCACCGCGGGGCCCGAGGAACAGCGCGGGCGAGCCGGTGCCGCGGGCGGCGAACTGCGGTCTCGCGCGAACGAGGTAGGCGGCGAGCGCGCGCCCGGCGTAGCTACCGTAGGGCACGATCCGTGTCTTCGCGCCCTTGCCGGTGACGCGCAGCAGCCCGCCGTCGCCGAGCGTGCCCTCGGGGTCGCCCCACACGTCGCCTGAGCCGCCGCCCGAGCCGGTGGCCGCGAACAGGTCGTCGAGGTCGATCGCCGCGACCTCGCTCACGCGGGCGCCGGTCGCGTAGAGCAGTTCGAGGAGCGCCCTGTCTCTGAGCGAGACCGGGTCGTCGCCGCTCACAGCGCCGAGCAGCGCCTCGACGTCTTCGAGCGGCAGCGCCTTGGGTAGCCGCTGCCCCTTCTTCGGGGTGCGCACGCCTCGGCCGGCGTTCTCGGCGAGCAGCCCCTCGTCGTAGAGAAAGCGGTGCAGCCCGCGCACGGTCGACACCATGCGGGTGATCGACGCCGCGGAATAGGCCGGCACCGGTTCGGTGGGCGCGGGTTCAGCGGGTTCGGGATCCGCCAGTTCAGGATCCGCCACCGCGCGACCCGCCACCGCGCGACCCGCCGCCGCACGATCAGCCGCCGCACGATCTGCCGCCTCGCGGCCCGCGGGCAAACGCACGGCCCCCGCGAGCTCGGCAACGTAGCCCGAGAGCGTCTGCGGGGTCACCGCGGCGAGATCGGCGATGCCGCTCGCCGCGAGCCACTCGGTGTACTTCGCGAAGTCGCGCCGGTAGGCCGCCATGCTGTTGTCGCTGAGCCCTCGCTCAATGCTCAGGTGCCTGAGGTATCGCGCGATCGCCTGCCCCGGCTCCATTGCCCTACTTCGATCGTTCGCCGCGCACGAGCTCGCGCGCGGGCCAGGCGAGGTGTGGATCGCGCAGCGACGCCCAGCCGCCGGCCTTCGAAGCCGCGGCGGCGAGCACCGCCCCGACGGTGAGGCCGTTCGCGACGCGACCCTCGAGCACGGCAGCGACAGCGTCCTCGAGCGGAATCCACACTGGCGCGATCTCGGCCTCCTCGCCCTCGCGCACGAAGTCGTGCACTGCGGGCGACAGCCCGCGCGCGAGGAACACGCGGATCGCCTCGCTCGAACCGCCGGGGCTCAAAAACATTTCGAGGAGGAGCGACCAGTGCTCGGCCTGCAGGTCAGCCTCTTCCGCGAGCTCGCGCTTGGCGCCTGGCAGCCCGCCCTCGCCCGCAACGTCCATGAGGCCGGCAGGGATCTCCCAGTCGCGGTGCGCGATCGGGTGGCGGTACTGCTGAAACATGAGCACGCGGTCGTCGTCATCGAGCGCAAGCACCGCGACCGCGCCGGGGTGATCCATGAAGTCGCGCTCGAGCGTTTGGCCGCCGAATTCGAAGCTGTCGCGCCTGATATCCCAGACGTGACCGGCCACGAGTTCCCGGCTCCCGAACACGCGCACATCGGTCGCGGGCTCGTCGGCGATTGGGGGCTCGTGGCCGGTCGCGTTCGACACCTGGGGTTACTCCGCCGCGGTTTCTTCAACCTCGAACAGGCTCGCAGCCTCACGGCGCTCGATTGCAGCGCCCGCAAGCCCCGCGAACAGCGGGTGCGGCTTGCCGGGGCGCGAGCGCAGCTCGGGGTGCGCCTGGGTGGCGATGTAGTACGGGTGCACCGTGCGGGGCAGCTCGACGTACTCGACGAGGCCGCCGTCTGGGCTGAGGCCAGAGAACGAGAGGCCAGCCTTCGCGATCTCGTCGCGGTATTCGTTGTTCACCTCGTAGCGGTGGCGGTGGCGCTCGCTCGCGGTGTCAGCCCCGTAGACCTCTGCCGCGAGGGAGCCCTCAGCGAGCTTCGCCTCGTAGAGCCCGAGGCGCATGGTGCCGCCCAGGTCGCCGCCGTCGATAATGTCGACCTGCTCGGCCATCGTCGCGATGACCGGAACCGGGGTCTCGGGGTCGAACTCGGTCGACGATGCGCCCTCGAGCCCCGCGACGTTGCGCGCGTACTCGATGACCATGCACTGGAGGCCCAGGCAGATGCCAAGGGTCGGGATGCCGTTCTCACGGGCGAAGCGGAGCGCGCCGAGTTTGCCCTCGATGCCGCGAATGCCGAAGCCGCCAGGCACGCAGATCGCGTGCAGGTGCGACAGGTGCTCGCGTGCGCCCTCGGGCGTCTCGCACGAGTCAGACGGAATCCACTCGATGTTCACCTTCGTCGAGTGCGCGAAGCCGCCGGCGCGCAGCGCCTCGGTGACCGAGAGGTAGGCGTCTGGCAGGTCAATGTACTTGCCGACGAGGCCGATCGTGACCTCACCCTTCGGGTTGTGCACCGCGTCGAGCACGGGGCGCCAGCCGGTCCAGTCGACGTCGGTGACGCGGTCGGTGAGCTGCAGGTGGTCGACGATCGTCTGGTCGAGGCCCTGCGAGTTCAACAGCTGCGGCAGGTCGTAGATGCTCTTCACGTCGATCGCGTTGACGACCGCGCTCTCCTCGACGTCGCACATGAGCGCGATCTTGCGGAGGTTGTCGCCCGTGACCGGGCGATCCGAGCGCAGCACGAGGGCGTCGGGCTGAATGCCGATCGAGCGCAGCTGCGCGACCGAGTGCTGGGTCGGCTTCGTCTTCTGCTCGCCCGAGGCGCCCATGAACGGCACGAGCGAGACGTGCACGAAGATGACGTTCTTGCGGCCGAGCTCGTGGCGCACCTGGCGCGCCGACTCGAGGAACGGCTGCGACTCGATGTCGCCGACGGTGCCACCGATCTCGGTGATGATGACGTCGGGCTGCGGATCCTGCTCGGCCTGCAGCCGCATGCGGCGCTTGATCTCGTTCGTGATGTGCGGGATGACCTGCACGGTTGCCCCGAGGTAGTCGCCGCGGCGCTCCTTCTGAATGACCTCCGAGTAGATCTGCCCGGTCGTCACGTTCGCCGCCTGCGACAGGTTAATGCCGAGGAAGCGCTCGTAGTGCCCGATGTCGAGGTCGGTCTCGGCGCCGTCGTCAGTGACAAAGACCTCGCCGTGCTCGAACGGGTTCATCGTTCCCGGGTCGACGTTCAGGTAGGGGTCGAGCTTCTGCATGACAACATGCAGGCCGCGTGCGGTAAGAAGATTACCGAGACTCGCGGCTGTCAACCCCTTGCCGAGCGAGGAAACAACCCCACCGGTCACGAAGATGTGCTTGGTTGTTTTAGTCTGATCCGCGTTTACTCCCACGGGCTTCAATCCTATCACTTCTTGGGCCGAGTTGACAGCGGGGCGTTAGCGGGCATCTTGGCGCGGGATCCACACCTGTTTGATGATCATGAGCACAGCCGCCGTCACCGGAATCGCGATCAGGGCGCCGAGCAGGCCGAGCAGTGTGCCGCCTGCGAGGGCGCCGATCACCACGAGCGAACCGGGCACCGAGACGACACGGTTCATGATCTTCGGGGTGAGCAGGTACGACTCGAGCTGCATGTAGATGAGGTAGTAGATCGCGGCGACGAGCGCGGTGATCGGCGAGTTGAACAGCGCGATCGCAGAGACCAGCACCGTCGCGAGCACCGAGCCGATGAGCGGAATGAGCGCGAGCAAGAACACACCGACCGCGACGAGGCCGGCAAACGGCACCCCGACGATCGTCATCATGATGAAGCCGAGCGTCGCGTTCACGAGCGCGAGCACGACCATGCCGTTCACGTAGCCACCAACCGACTTCGTCACCTGCTCAGTGATGTCGATGACCTTCGCGCGGCCCGAGCGCGGCACGACCGAGTAGAAGCCGCGCTTGATGGTGCGCAGCGATGAGAGGAAGTAGAGCGACAGGATGAGCACGATGAGCCCGGCTGTCAGGCCGTTCGCTATGCCAAGGCCCGCCTGCCACACGCCGCCGGCGACCGAGGCCCAGTTCGAGGGCTTGCCGATGAAGTCTTGCCCCATCTTCAGCAGCGCGTTGAAGTCGACGAACTCCCCGAAGCGCTCGTTGATGTCTTTGTACCACTGCTCACTCGTGAGGTTTCGCACGATCTCGGGTGCGCTCGACACGAGCTGCGCGATCTGGTTGCCAATCATCGGGATGACGATCGCGAGAATGCCGCCGATGATGAGAATGAACCCGACGAACACGATGCCGATGCCGAGGGCGCGCTTCACGCCGTGGCGTTCGAGCCAGCGCACTACGGGGTCGAGGCCGAGGGCGATGAACAGCGCAGCGACAACGTACATGAGAATCGTCGACAGCTGGCCGATCATGTCGCCGAACACGAGCGCGACGAGCACGCCGAGGGTGACAGTAAAGCCGAGGGCGAACGGCTTGCCGATGGTGAACTCGCGGTGCGGGTTCTCACGCGCCTCTTCTTGCGCGTCTTGCGCGGCCTCACGGGCGTCGCGGTACATTTCGCGCACCTCGGCGTCCATCTGCGTGGTGTCGGCGTGGAGCACCAGCTCGTGCTCCTCTGGCTTCGGGGCCTGAGGCGCACTTGTTGCTGCGGCCTGGGGCTTCTTGCCGAACCCTATGGACTTGAATATCGCCATGCTGCGAGCGTAGCAGCGGCAGGCCACTCAGGGCGAGGCATTCGACCCTCACCCTGCCCGTGGGGCGCGGGCGCGGGCTGTGCCGGGCTGCGCGGGCCGCGCCGGGCTGTGCGGGCCGTGCCGGGCTGTGCGGGCCGTGCCGGTTCGCCCCTCACCCACTTTTGTGCGAGTCACCATGCAAATGCGCGTGTTTTGGGTGGTGACTCGCGCAAAAGATGGTGACGGACGGGGCGCGAGCGGGCGAGGCCGGTCAGGGCGGCCGGGCCGGGCGGGCGCGAGCGGGCGCCCGGGAGACCGGGTGGGGCCAGGGGCCCGGGGCCAGGGGCCAGGGGCCAGGGGCCCTAGGCTCCCAGCTCGAGCAGCTCGGCCGCGTGGTCGAGCGCGCTCTCCGAGGTATCGAGCCCAGAGAGCAGCCGAGCCATCTCGGCGAGCCTGGCCTCGCCCTCGAGGCGCTGGCAGCTCGACTGGGTGAAGCCGCCGCTGGAGTCTTTCACCACCCGCAGGTGGTTCGTGGCGAAGGCGGCGACCTGCGCGAGGTGGGTGACGACGATGACCTGCGAGGTGCGCGAGAGCTGCTTGAGCCTGCGCCCAATCTCGATCGCAGCTGCACCGCCCACGCCGGCGTCGACCTCATCGAACACAAAGGTCGGTACCGGGTCGGCCCCGGCGAGCACGACCTCGAGCGCGAGCATCACGCGTGAGAGTTCGCCGCCCGAGGCGCTCTTGGCGATCTGCCGTGGCGTGGCCCCGGGGTGCGGCGCGAGCAGAAACTGAATCTCGTCTGCGCCCGAGCCAGTCAGCGTGTCGACCTGGGTCACCGTGGCGACGAAGCGGGCATCGGGGAGCGCGAGTTCGCGCAGTTCAGCGCTGACTGCCTCGCCGAGTCGCTCGGCCGCCGCGGCACGCAGCTCGGTGAGCTGCACGGCAAGCTGGCGCTCGCGATCGCGCAGCTCAGCAACGCTCGCCTCGAGCCCGCCAAGGGCCTCGTCGTCACCGTCGAGCTCGAGCAGCGCCCGCGAGGCAGTCTCGGCGTGGGCGAGCACCTCTTCGCTCGAGGCGCCGTAGAACCGAAACAGCGCGGTCAGCTGTGCGAGCCGCTCGTTGGCCCGGGCGAGCTCGCCCGGGCCCTCCTCGTCGAGGTCGTTCGCGTAGGCAGCGAGCTCTTTCGCGGCGTCAGAGATCTGAAAGCTCACCGAGCGCAGCTGCTCGGTGACGGCGGCGATGCGCGGGTCAAGGTCGGCAACCCGTTCGAGGTCTTGCACGGCGAGATCGACGAGACCGCCGGCATCGCGCTGCATCGGGTCGTCAGATTCGCTCGCGAGCGCCTCGCCGGCGCCCACTGCGGCCGCCCGCAGCCCCTCGACGTTGCCAAGCAGCTCAATGCGCGAGGTGAGCTCTATTTCTTCCCCGGCAATCGGATCCACCGCGGCGATCTCATCGAGCTCGGCCCGCAGCTTCGCCGCCTCTGCCGCGCGCGAGTCTCGCGTCTCGGTCAGTGTGGTGAAGCGCGCCTCGGCCGCCGCGCGCGCCGCGTGCACGCCGCGGTACTCGGAGAGCACTGCGGCGAGCGCCTCACCGCCGAAGCGGTCGAGGGTGTCGCGCTGCGCGGCCTGCGATTTCAGCCTGAGCTGCTCCGACTGCCCGTGCACCGCGAACAGCAGCTCAGACAGCCTGCCGAGCGCACCGACGGGAGCGTTTGCCCCACCGACGGCAGCGCGGCTGCGCCCCTCGGCGCTGACCGTGCGGCTCATCACGAGGTCGCCCTCTTCGATGTCGCCGCCGAGATCCTCGACGATGTCGCGCACCGCGGCGGAGTCGGTGCGCACGATGCCGCTCACGCGCGCCTGCTGGGTGCCGAGCCGCACCGCCCCGGCGTCGGAGCGCTCGCCCATCAGTAGCCCGAGCGCGCTCACCACCATCGTCTTGCCGGCGCCGGTCTCGCCCGTGATCGCGGTGAAGCCAGGCCCCAGCGGCAGCGTCGCGTCGGCGATCACCCCGAGGTCTCGAATACGCAGTTCCTCGATCATGCCGCGCCCCCCTCACGCTCGTCGCGCCCGCCGGGCTCGGCCCCCTCGGCCCGCTCGGCCCGCTCGGCCCGCTCGCGCCGCACGGAGCCTGGCCGGCCGTTGCCTGCCCGATCGCCACGCCAGCCCGTGACCGGAAGATCAAATTTGCGCACGAGTCGCTCAGAGAACGGCGCCTCGTTCAGCCGCGCGATTCGCACAGTCTCGGTCGAGCGCCGCACGGTCACGACCGAGCCGGCGGGCAGCTCTGTGCGGCGACGGCCGTCGCACCACATCACCCCCGGGCCGATGTTCTCGGGGAGAATGCGCACGGTGAGCTCTGAGTCGGGGCCGGCAACGAGGGGCTTGTTGAAGAGCGCGTGCGCCGCGATCGGCACCATCAGCAGCGCCTGCACCGATGGCCACACGATCGGGCCGCCAGCCGAAAAGGCGTAGGCCGTCGACCCGGTCGGCGTGGCGAGCACGACGCCGTCGCACGCGAACACCGAGACGGGGTGGTCGTCGATGCCGACCGACACCTCGAGCATGCGTCGCCGCTTCTCGACGGTTGCCTCGTTGAGCGCCCAGGTCTCGGCGAGCACTTCGCCGTCGAGCTTGGCACGCACGTCGAGCGTCAGGCGCTCGTCGACGGTGTAATTGCCAGCGAGCACCTGCTGCACCGTGAAGCCGAGGTCGAAGCTCTCCATCTCGGCGAGGAAGCCGACGTGGCCGAGGTTCACCCCAACGATGGGGCACGCGGAGCCGTGCAGCATTTCGGCCGCGCGCAGAATCGTGCCGTCGCCGCCGAGCACGAAGGCTGCCTCCAACTGGCTGAGCGGCACCTCGGCACCAAGCACTGCGGTGCGGCCGACGTCGACGTGGGGGGCGAACTCGGCGCGATCGGCAGCGCTGAGCACGGGCACAACGTTCGCTGCGATCAGCGCGTCAACGACCGCAGCGGTCGCCTCGATGGCCTCTGGCCGGTACGTGTGAGACACGATGAGCATGCACCGGTCGTGCACAGAAACTGTCACCCGTGGTTCCCTTCGTCGTGCGTACGTGCGGGGGCGCTGACCTCAACGATGCGCCCCTCCCATTCTCTCGGATCGCCCGGTTCGGCGCACACGAGATGCACAAGAAACTCCCGGTTTCCTTCGCCGCCCGCGATGGGTGACGGTGCCAGGCCGCGCACGGCAAAGCCAGATTCGGTGGCGGATCGCAGCACCGTGCGAATCGCGTCGCGCCACAGCCCGGGATCCGTCACAATACCATCGCGCACCCTGCCAACCTCGAACTGCGGTTTGATGAGCAGCGCGAGCTCAGCCCCCGGCCCCGTGCACCGCGCGATCGCCGGGAGAATCAGGGTGAGCGAGATGAACGACAGGTCGGCCACGACGAGACTCGGCAGCTCGGCCACGCCGGTGAGCGAGGCCAGCGCGGCCGCGTCGAGCTCGCGCGCGTTGCAGCCCTCGACCACGCGCACGCGCTGATCCGAGCGGATCTCGGCGGCGAGCTGATCGTGCCCGACATCGACTGCCAGCACGGTCGCCGCACCGCGCTCGAGCAGCACCTGGGTAAACCCTCCGGTGGAGGCGCCGAGGTCGAGTGCGACGCGGCCCGCCGGGTCGACCGAGAAGGCGTCGAGCGCGGCAAGCAGCTTGTGCGCACCGCGGCTGACGTAGTGGTCGTCGCCGCGCACGGTGAGGAGCGAGCCCTCGCGCACCTTCAGCCCGGGTTTGCCCGCGACGGCGCCGTCGACGGCGATGCCGCCGGCCCCCACGAGCTCAGCTGCGCGACTCCGAGAGCGCACGAGCCCGAGCGCAACGACTGCCCGATCGAGCCGCTCCGGGGCGCCCAGCCACCGGCCTTCACGCTCCACTGGGTTACGCCCCCTCGTTGTCGCTGCGTTGCAGCTCTTGGAGCAGCTCGTCGTGCAGCTGCTCAAAGCCCTGCGCGCGGCGCTCGAGCGGTTGGGCCTCGATGAGCCCGAGTCGATCGAGCAGGCTGTCATGCTCGCCGCCGGCTGGGGCGTCGAGCGACGACGCAGCCGGCGCGGTCTGCCGTTCGTTGTCTGCGTCGCTGTCCATGAGTCAAGCCTAGTCGCAGGCACCCACTTCGGCCCGCCGACAGGTGTTCGCCACTTCGAACTTGATTGTGTGGCATATCGTACTACGATGGGCACCATGGCAACTCCGACCGCGCAGCGCAGCCCCGAACGCAGGCTACTCCATCTGCTCGGCCCGGCCTTCGTTGCCGCGATTGCCTACGTCGACCCCGGCAACGTCGCTGCGAATCTGTCGGCCGGTGCGAAGTATGGGTACGCGCTGTTGTGGGTGCTCGTAGCGGCCAACGCGATGGCAGTTATAGTGCAATATCTCTCGGCCAAGCTCGGCCTCGTCACCGGCAAGAGCTTGCCCCAGCTACTCGGGGAGCGGCTGCGGCCCGGCGGGCGCCGGCTCTACTGGGCGCAGGCCGAGATCGTCGCCGCCGCGACCGACCTCGCCGAGGTGATCGGCGGGGCGATCGCCCTGTACATTCTCTTCGGTGTGCCCCTCGTCGCCGGCGGGGTCATCGTCGGCGTTGCCTCGTTGCTCATTCTGCTGCTGCAGGGCAAGTACCAGCGCCGGTTCGAGGCCGTGATCATGGCCATGCTGCTCATCATCACCGTCGGGTTCGTCGGTGGGCTCTTTGTGAGCGAGCTCGACCTCGGGGCGATGTTCGCGGGGCTCGTGCCGAGATTTGTCGACACCCAGTCGGTGCTGCTCGCGGCGAGCATGCTCGGGGCGACGGTCATGCCGCACGCAATCTACCTGCACTCCTCGCTGGCGCGTGACAGGCACGGTCATACCGCTGAAGACCACGTAGGCGGCCGGGCCCCGCGGCTTCGGCACCTGCTGCGGGCGACAAAGCTCGACGTAGTGCTAGCGCTCGTCGTCGCCGGCGGGGTCAACATCGCCATGCTGCTGCTCGCGGCAGCCTCGCTGCCTGGCATCGACGGAACAGACACTATCGAGGGCGCCGCCGCCGCAATCACAGAGCACGTCGGCCCCGTCGTCGGCCTGCTCTTCGCGGTCGGGTTGCTCGTATCGGGGCTCGCCTCGACGTCTGTCGGCGCGTATGCCGGCGCAGAGATCATGGCTGGCCTGTTGCACGTGCGGGTGCCGCTGCTCACCCGTCGCGTCGTTACGATTCTGCCGGCGCTGCTGCTGCTCGGCTTCAATGTTGACCCGACATGGGCGCTCGTGATCAGCCAGGTGGTGCTATCGTTCGGCATTCCGTTCGCGCTCATACCGCTGATATCGCTCACCGGCCGCGCTGAGATCATGGGTGAATTCACGAACGGCGCAGCACTTCGCTACGTGGCGCTCTTCGTCGCACTCGCAATCGTGGCACTGAACCTGTGGTTGATCTTCTCGACCATCGTGTGGGGCGCGTAGCCGCGCAGCGACGCACCCCGCACGGGCGTCTCGTGGCGGCTAGCTGTCGATCTCAACGATCTCGCGCGTGCGCGCGTCGACTCGAACGTCGACGTCGCCGGTGTCGGTGACGATCTGCACCTCGTAGACGAGGCGCCCGTCTTCGTCGTCGATCTCCCACTCTGACACGGGCCCAGGGGCCGCGGCCACCGCTGCCGCCAGCGCGTCGGCTGGCGCGATGAGCTCCGACGCAACGATGAGCCCCTGCCGCTTCTCGGCTACCTCGGCCGGGGTTTCTTGCTCCGTGGCTTCAAACATCAGTTCGCCGGTGTCGGCGTTGAACACCGCGTCGTAGCTCTCGGCGTCGCTCACAAGCTCGACGCTGTAGGCGAAGGCGGTGCGCTGCCATTCGAGCGAGAGCGACACGGGGTCGCCCGCGAAACGCTCGCCGGCAGCTTCGAGTGCGTCAGTCCAGCTCATCGCGAACGTCGCATTGGCGAGATCGGTGTCGCGCGCGGTGGAGCCCGCACCGCCCTCGGGGCCGGCCTGTTCGCCCGTCGACGGCGCGCTCGGCTTCGGCGTCGACGCCCCGCCAGATTGCGCCGGTGCGCACCCGCTGAGGAGCAGGGCTCCCCCGAGTAGCACCGCGGTCGTAGCTGTCAGTGAGTGGTTTCGCATGCGATCTCCTCATCTCTTACGCTCAGCGTACCGAGCAAACCGCAAAGCCCCCTCAGTGCCGCGTCAGGCCCGACACGAAGGCAGCGGGCGCGACGGTCGGCATTACCGCCAGTGGTCTTCGAGCAAGATCTCGGGCACTTTCAGCCCGTAGATCGCGAGACCCGAGGCCCAAATAGCGCCGCAGCCGGCCCGCAACAGCTCCATGGGGGTGTCGCCCTCGGAGACGACGGTGACGATGTGACCGTCCATTCGCACCCGCGCGGAGCCGACGCGAACCGTGCCGTCGCGGAGCTTCTCGGCGCGCTGATATGGCTCGTGGAGCTCAGCGAGCGAGGCAACCGTGAAGTCGGGGCGCATGTCTGCGGAGGCCGCGATGAGTTGCTTCGGTCGATCCACCCCCGTGAGCACGAACAATGACGGAATACCAGCCGCAACCGCGCCCTTGATGTCGGTGTCGAGGCGATCGCCGAGCATCAGGGCGTTTCGCGAGCCAAACCGCGAAAACGCCGTCTCGAAAATCGGGGTCTCGGGCTTGCCGGCAAACTCGGGTAGGCGCTGCACCGCCGTGTGCACGGCAGAGACGAGCGTGCCGTTGCCCGGCGCGATGCCCCTCGCGCGTGGAATTGTCCAGTCGGTGTTCGTGGCGATCCAGGGCAACAGCGGCCGCCCGGGCTCCTCCTGCAGCGCGTACGCGGCCTCGGCGAGGTGCTCCCAGCCGACGTCTTGCGCGAAGCCCTGCACAACCGCGACCGGGTCGTCTTCCGCGCTGCGGGTCCACGCGAAGCCGGCCTTCTCGAGTTCGTGGGTCAAGCCTTCTCCGCCCACGACGAGTACGCGCGACCCGGGTGGCACCGTCTCGCGCAGCAGCGCAACGGCCGCCTGCGGCGAGGTGATCACGTCGCTCGCGGTTGCGTGCAAGCCAAGCTCAGTGAGGTGCGCGGCGACCGTCGCATCGGTGCGCGCTGCGTTGTTGGTGATGTAGCCAACCCGCACCCGTTCGGCAGCTTCGTTCAGCGCATCGACTGCACCGGTGATCGCTCCAGCACCCCGGTAGATGACCCCGTCGAGGTCGGTCAGCAGCAAGTCCCTGCCCTCGATCGGTGCCGGGTCAAACTGTTCCCGCCTCCCAAACAGCGCCATCGTGCTACTCCTGTTCGCTCTGCTCGCTCACCGGTGAGGCCGTTGAGGAGCCGTCTGCATCATCTTCTGGTGCCTCTGCCTCTGCGTAAGCATCGAGGTACGCGTCGTCATCCACGTCGGTGTCGTCATCCACGTCGGTGTCGTCGTCCACGTCGGAGTCGCCTTCGACGGCAGCGCCAGCCGGATCCACGTCGGCGTCAGCGGCCACCACGTGTGCGCTGTCGCTCGGAGGCTCTTCGACCTCAACGATCTCGATGACCTCGATCTCGTCAAGCCCACCGAAGTGGCTCTCGAGCGCCGCGGCTGCGCGGTCGGCGTAGGCGAACCACTGCTGAGCCTCTGCGTCGCGGCCGAGGTCCTCGAGCACGGTGCCGTAGGCGCCGAACAGCTCGGGGCTCCAGGAGAAGCCCTTCTGCGGGTCGAGCTCCGGGATCTCGAGCTCGAACAGCGCCTGCTGCGTCTGCCCGAGATCGAGCCGGGCGCCGGACATCGCGATGGCCAGCCGAACTCGATCGGCGGTGTCGAGCGTCGACACATCGACCGCAAGGCCGGTCTCGATCGCCTTCTCGGGCCTGCCGAGGCCGCGCTCCGAGTCAACCATGATAGCCATGTGCGAGTCGCGGCCGCTCAGTCGGCGGAAGGTGCGCAGCTCACGGATCGCGAGCGCATAGTCGCCCGTGCGGTACGCGGTCATCGCGAGAGTTTCGCGAGTCACCGGGATGCGCCCTGCGCGGCGGCTTGCCGAGATCGCGTGCTGGTGAGCCAGCGCGGGGTCGTCTTCGATGAGCTCGGCCACCATCGCGAGGTGCAGCGCAACGCGCTCCTGCACCTCGGGCTGCAGAGTCTTCAGCTCGTTGCGCGCCGAAGGGTGCAGGTCGTTGACCTTGATGTGCTCAGCGATGATGGGGTCGTCGTGCTCCGAGCGGACCGGGCGCAACGAGTGCTGCAGGCGCTCCTGCTCGGTGAACTCACGATCCTGGCCGCCGCGGTCGCTTCTCCCGCCCCCGCGGGTGCCACCTCGACCCCGGGAGTCGGGCTCGCGACGCGGGCCGCGGTCGCCGTCGAAGGAGCGGCGCTCGCCACCACGCGAGCGGTCACCGTTGTACGGGCGACGGTCGCCGTCGCCCTGACGGTCACCGCGGTACGGACGCCGGTCATCGCTCCGCGGGCGGTCGCCGCCGAAGGAGCGACGCTCGCCGTCGTGCTGACGATCGCCACGGTACGGCCGACGCTCGCCCCCGCCCGAGCGGTCACCGTTGTACGGGCGACGGTCGCCGTCGTGCTGACGGTCACCGCGGTACGGACGCCGGTCATCGCTCCGCGGGCGGTCGCCGCCGAAAGAGCGGCGCTCGCCACCACCTGAGCGGTCACCATTGTAGGAGCGACGCTCGCCGTCACGCTGACGGTCACCACTGTACGGACGACGCTCACTGTCACGCTGACGATCGCCACTGTACGGACGACGCTCACCGTCACGCTGACGATCGCCGCGGTACGGACGCCGGTCATCGCGCTGCTGCCGATCGCCGCCAAAGGAGCGACGCTCGCCGCCGGTACGGTCGTTTCGCTCCCCACGGTAGGGCCCACGCTCGCCTGCCGGGCGATCACCACGATCACCGCGGTAGGGAGCACGTTCGCCGCGCGGTCGATCGTTGCGATCGTTGCGATCGTTGCGATCGTTGCGATCACCGCGATAGGGAGCCCGATCGCCGCGGTCGAAGCCACGGTGCGAACGTTCACCGCTCGAACGGCGGGGGCGCCCATTATTCTCGGGTCGGTCCTGTCGATCGTTCATGCGGTGCTCCCTATGTGGTTATTGTCTCCCAGAGACGGTACTTCTTTTAGTCTACAAAATGAAAAAGGGGCTGTTCAGATGAGGCGACCATCTTGGTCAGCTTCATCTGAACAACCCCTTTCAATAAAGGTTGTTCGGCGGTGTCCTACTCTCCCACGAGGTCCCCCTCGCAGTACCATCGGCGCTGTCAGCCTTAGCTT
>NZ_BAAAKZ010000011.1:0-19000 GCF_039528015.1 Leucobacter albus
GGCGCGGCGGGCGCCGGGCGGCGCGCCGGGCGCCGGGCGGGCGGCCTAACCCGGCCGACCGGCTGCGAGCTGCCAGGCACCCGCCGCGTGCTGCTGCCGCCAGAACTCGGCAAACCGGCCACCCGCGGCGAGCAACTCGTCGATCGAGCCGTCTTCAACGACTGCGCCCTCGTCGAGAAACACGACCCGGTCGGCCGCGCGGATGCTGCTCAGACGGTGCGCCACGATCACCCGGGTGCGAGGCATCGGGTCACCGATCAGGGCGCTCGCGACTGCGGCCTCGTTCTCGGTGTCGAGCGCGCTCGTTGCCTCGTCAACGAGGAGCACGGGTGCCGGCTTCAGCAGCGCCCTCGCGATCGACACGCGCTGGCGTTCGCCACCCGACAGCGACCCACCGCCCTCGCCGACCCGGCTCTCCCACCCGTCGGCGAGCCGAGCGACGAGCGAGTCGACCTGTGCAAGCTCGGCGGCCTGGGTGAGCTCCTCAATACTCGCCCCCGGCTTGCCAACAAGCACGTTGTCTCGCACGCTCCCGTCGAAAAGGTAGGGTTGCTGGAATACGACACTCACAAGCTCGCGCCGCGCTGCACTCGTCAGCGTTGCGGCGTCGACTCCGTTGACGCGCACAGCACCCGCGTTCGGGTGGTGCAGCCCGGCGATGAGCGAGAGCACCGTCGATTTGCCCGAGCCAGAGGGCCCGACGATCGCGGTCGTTGTGCCCGGTTCGAACCTCAGGCTGAAGTCGCGAAGCACCGGCTGAGTTACTTGCTGAGGCACAGCACGGGGCCCCGTCCGTGCCGTCACGCGGGGCCCCGGTCGAGCCGTCGTCGAGGCCGAGGCACTTCCTTCAGCGCCCGCAGCAGCGCCCGCAACAGCGCCCGCAACAGCGCCCGCAACAGCGCGTGCAGCAGAGCCACCTGCCTCGCCATACCCAAAGGTCACCGACTGCAACTCGATAAGCGGGGCCCCGCCGGCCAAACGATCGGCACCGTCAGCCCCGACTCGAGCGCGAGCCCTCGCACCGGCACCAACTCCGGCACCAACACCGGCACCAACCCCGGCGCCAACCCCGGCACCAACACCGGCCCCAACCGCTACACGAGCGCCCTCCCCTTCGGGCACAGTGGGAGCTTCGAGCACGGCACGCACATCGCGCAGCACCCCGGCAGCAGATTCGACCCCCGGTGACAGTTCGGCCATCACGGTGAAGGCTTCGAGGTAGCGCACGACAACCACGATGAGGGCGACGGCGGCAGCGGCACTGAGCTGACCGCCAACGCTCAGCACCACGATGGTGCCGGCGAGCCCGATAAGCGCGAGCTGGCTCGCGAACCCGAAGATGAGCTGGCCGGGTATCTGCAGCAACAGTAGCCTGACACCCGCGCCGTGCTGGGCGGCAAGCGCCGCCCCGACCTGGCTCTGTTCGGGCGCGACACGGCGCGCGGCCCGCAGTGCCTGCTGGGTGCGTGCGAACTCGACGATGCGCTCGGTGAGGGCGCTGTTCGTCTGTGCCGCGGCCCGATCGGCCGACCTGCTGATGCGCGCGGATAGCCAGAACGCACCGAGCAGCAGCGGCACGCCGGCGAGCGCTGCGACCGCCAGCGGCCAGGCGATGGGCAAGAGCGCGAGCGCGATCACTATCGGCAGCAGCACGGCTCCAACGATGGGGGCGACGAGGTAGATAATCAACCCGACGAGGTCGGGCCCTGTCGCGGCGACGGCCCGTCTCGCCGTTGCGGTGTTCGCGCCGGTGAACCAGCTCAGGCGAATCTCCGAGAGGCGATCGGCGACCGTTGCCTGCCCCGTCTCGAGTAGCCCGAAACCGAGGTCAAAGCCTCGCTTCACCGTTGCCGAGTCGACGAGCCAGCCCGCGACCGTTGCCGCTGTGAGCCAGCCGAGCCAGGGCCACGCAGCGCTCGGGTCGTCGCCAAACAGCGCGGCAACAAGCGGCACGAGCAGCACGGCACCGACGGCGCGAAGCACCGCCCCGAATGCGGTCAGCGCGAGATGCCGGGCGAAGCGCCGGCCACCGCCCGCGGGCAGCAGGGTGAGGAGCGTGCGTATCATCGGATTGCCTCCGGCAGCAGATCGGTGAGTGTTGAGTCGACGCCGGCGCGGGTGCTGCTGTCGCCGCCGGGAGCGTCGCCGGGAGCGATGCCAGCCTCCCAGAGCTGCCGGTACCGGCCGCCGGCCGCGAGCAGTTCGGTGTGCGTGCCAGACTGTGCGATGCG
The DNA here is from genome assembly GCF_039528015.1 of Leucobacter albus. Classification (NCBI taxonomy): domain Bacteria; kingdom Bacillati; phylum Actinomycetota; class Actinomycetes; order Micrococcales; family Microbacteriaceae; genus Leucobacter; species Leucobacter albus. The sequence goes on from NZ_BAAAKZ010000011.1 coordinate 2,232, forward strand.
GCCCCGGTCGAGCACGACGATGCGATCGGCGCCGGTAATGGTGTGCAGGCGGTGCGCGATGACGAGCACGGTGCGGCCGGCGGTGAGTTCGGTCAGCGCGCGCTGTACAAGGTACTCCGACTCCGGGTCGGCAAATGCGGTCGCCTCGTCGAGCACGAGCACCGGGGTGTCAGCGAGAATGGCACGCGCGATGGTGAGCCGCTGCCGTTCGCCGCCAGACAGCGCGGCGTCGGGGCCGAGCACCGTCTGGTACCCGTCGGAGAGGCGCAAAATGCGCTCGTGTATCTGGGCGGCGCGCGCGGCAGCCTCGACCGCGGCATCGTCGGCGCCTGGGGCGGCAAGGGCGATGTTCTCGCGCACGGTGCCATGCACGAGCTGCGCGTCTTGGAAGACGAAGCCGACGCGCCCGTAGAGCTCATCGGCGGTGAGATCGCGCAGATCGCTACCCCCGATGCGGATAGCCCCCGCCGTCACGTCGTTGAACCGCGCGAGCAGGCTCGCAAGCGTCGATTTGCCCGACCCCGAGGGCCCGACAAGCGCGGTGACGGTGCCGGGCGCGAGCGTCAGGCTGACGTCGGCGAGCACGGGAACGCCTGGCCGGTAGGCGAAGCCCACGCCATCGAACGAAACCGTGCCTGGCGGAGGAGAGCCGCCGTCGGCGGCCGCGTGGTGCTCGCTCGCGGGGAGTTCGCGCTCGGCCATTCGCAGCGGATCCGCGACACTCATCGCAAGCTCCGGCTCGTCGAGCGCCACCTGAATGCGCCGGGCGGCGAGCAGCCCGGCGCGCAGCCCCGACAGCCCGTAGCCGATGCCGAGCAGGCGCGCCCCGAAGGTTGTGCCGAGCAGCAGAAACGGGAGCAGGGCCAGGGGTTGCATGAGGCCCGTCGCAATGAACAGCGTGCCGGCCGCGCAGATGAGCAGCAGGAAGGTCGCCGGCCGCGTCGCGAGATCGATAAACGCCTTCTGGCCAGACAGTGGCCGCTGCCAGAGTTCGAGGAAGCCGGTGTATTCGGCGAGCCGTGCGCGAAACGACGAGGCCGCTGCTCCCCCGAAAACGCGCACCACGGGCTGCCCTTCGAGGTAGGCACCGGCCTCGTCGTTCATGCGCTCCGACCATCGCGACGCCTCGGCGGTGCGGGCACCCGACTGCACGAGCATGATCGCCATGCCGACGATATATGCGATCACCGGAATGAGCAGTAGCAGCGCGATGCGCCAGTCGGCGACGAACAGGTACGCGAGCACCGCAACGGGCGCGACGACCGCGTTCACCGCGTCTGGCACGGCGTGGGTGACGAGGTAGTGCAGCGCGAGCGTGTCGTCTTGCACGAGCTGCTTCACCTGCCCCGACCCGCGCGTGTCGAACCACCCGAGCGGCAGCGTCGAGAGTTTGCGCAGCAGGCGCTGCCGAAGGTCGCGAGCAAAGCGCGCGTCGACCCAGTGCAGCCATACGAGCACCGCGGTCGCGAGCAGCACGCCGGCGCCCATCAGCCCGACGGCCCACAGCCCAACCCCCCAGAACCGCTCGGGCGGCGCCCCGGCGATCAGCAGCCGAGAGAGCTCGACGAGCAGCACGAAGGGCGCGAGTTGCACGAGCGTGACGAGAGCCTGGGCGACGCCAGAGAGCACCATCGTCGTCTTGAGCGGTGCGAGCAGGCGGGAGCCGGCTTGTGAGCGCCACGCACCACGCCCCGGCGATGCGCCAGCTTGCGCCGGAGGAGCCTGCCTGTGCGCCGGCCCAGCGGCCGCCGCCGACTCTGCAACTGCGGCTGCGGGCGGCAGCGGTTCGGGATCCGCCTTCGATCGACTCTTGCCAAACGCACGCCCGTAATACCCGTAAGCCTGCGCGTGCACCTCGGATTTCGGGAAGCCGAACTCGTCGCGCAGCCGAGCCCGCAGATGCTTGAGCGAACCTGACTCCGGGGCCGCCCAGGTGTACCAGTCAGACCAATCGCGCGCCTCGACCGCCGCCGCGAGCGATGCCTCGCCGGCCCGCGGCACCCAGTGCACGCTCGCGCGCGGGTGTTCGGTGAGCGGAATGAGCCTGTCGGCGTCGTGCCGCTGCTCGAGGTAGACCTCGACCGGGATATCGGCCGGGACGGCCGCGACGATCGCGTTGATCGCCGGTATCGACGCGGCGTCACCGATAAGCAGGTAGCCGGCGGGCGGCTCACTCGCCACCTCGAAGCGCGTCGACCCGAGCGCGTTTGCCTGCACCGTCGATCCGGGCACAGCAGCTGCGGCCCACGCGGCGGCGGGCCCAGTCGGTTCGTGAATGACGACGTCGACGGCAAAGGTGCCCGACTGTTCGTCGACCTGCGTGAGCGTGTAGGCGCGCTGATACTCGATGCCGGTCTCTGCGTCTGGAAACCAGAAGCGCAGGTACGCCGTCGGGCCGACAGCAACCTCGGCGATGAGCGACGGCGCCGACATCCAGATGCGCTTGAAGTGCGGGGCGATCTGTTCGATCGCGGTCACTGTCACGTCGTGATCGCGGGCGCCGTAGGCCCGGGTCATCGCGCCAGTGAAGCCTCTCTTGGCCATTATTTTCCCTCCCCTGCGGCAACGAGCGCCGCGCGAACTTCTTCGAGTGGGCGACCGGGCGGCGCCGCGGCAACAAACCCTTGAATCGCGGCGCCGAGCCACATGCGCACGTACTCCGCGGTGTCGACCTCGGGCAGCGCGCGGTGCGCAGCGGCGAGCCTGGGGTCAGCGAGGATCTCGTCAAGCGCGCTCCTGCGCTGCTCGTCGAGCTCTCCGGCTCGTTCCCGCTGAGCCTCCTCTGCTGCGGCAAATCCGATCGCGAGCGAGGCGACCGCTGAGCACAGCACGATCGCAGCATCGGGGGCATAGCCACGCTGCCCGAGCGCGCGCGTCGCTGCGGCTAGCAGTTCGCGGCCGCCTTCGCCGCGCGGAAACAGGGTTTGCACGTAGGCGGCGAGCCCGGGGCGCTCGAGGATAAATGCGCGCAGCTGTGTCGCGAGCGACAGCAGATGCGGCACCGTGTCGAGCGCCGGGTCGTCGACGATGGTCAGCTCGCTCAGCATGTCTTCGCCCACGAGCCGTTCGAGCCCCCAGCGCCCATCGACGTGCCGGTAGAGCGCGGTTGCGCTGACGCCGAGTTTGGCCGCGACGGCGCTCATGCTGAGCCCCCTCAGCCCGACCTCGCGGCCCGCGGCGACAATGTCAGCCAGTTCGATCTGCGCTGGTCTACCGCCGGTTCTCGCCACGCCCGCTCCGCTCGCCTCATCCTGCAGGGTTACACCCCATAACAAAGGTAAGCCTAACCATCATCTGCTGAAGCGTCAACGGCGAGTTCGATGCCCGTCCGAATCGTCAGTGGCGCTCGTTCGCTGTTCATGGCGTGTCCGTACGTGAGAGGTCGATAGTTGCGTGGGGCTGCCAGATGTCTGCGCGGCGGTGTGTGACGAAGAGCACGGTGGATCCGCGCCTGACTATCTCGTCAGCGATACGCTGCTCGGTCGCTTCGTCGAGCGCCGAGGTTGCCTCGTCGAGCAGCAGCACCGGGGGTGCGCTGACGAGGGCCCGCGCGATCGCGACCCGCTGACGCTCACCGCCAGAGAGTCCCTGCCCGTGGCTGCCGACTGGCTGATCGATGCCGCGCGGGTCACGCCGCACCACCGCGCCGAGCTCGGCGGCGAGCGCGGCGCCCCGCACCTCGTCATCGGTGGCGTCGGGCTTTCCGATGCGGATGTTTTCGGCGAGGGTTCCCGTGAATACGACCGGTTCCTGTGGAACGTAGGCGATGCGCCCGGCGAGCGCTGTTTCGGCGAGCGAGCGCAGCGGAACCCCGCCGAGCAAGACTTCGCCGTGGTCGGGGTCGTCAAAACGCAGTGCGAGGCCGAGCAGCGTGCTCTTTCCGGCACCGCTCGGCCCCGTGATGTGCACCCGCTCCCCCTCTGAGATGCGGGCGTTGACAGCGCGGAGTGCCGGTGCATGGCTGACGTCGTGCAGCTCGATGCTGCCGCCTGCGTGGCTGGCGGCCCCGCCAGCAGCATCGGCCACGCCGCCCAAGGGCCGCGGGAGCGTTGGCGCCGCAGCGACCTCGCGAAACGCCGTTGTGTGCGTGCCGAGTTCGCTGAGTGATATCCCGATGAGCGCAAGATCGTCGAGTGGTGCACTCGCGCGGCCGGTCAACACGAGCAGCGCGAGCGCTGCTGCCGGGTCGGTGAATCCGCCGGTGAGCCACAGCATGATGAGTACCCCCGCGACCGGCAGCACACTGGCGAGCTGTGACACGAGAGTCGCTGGCGCGGCCGCGCGGTTGGTGCGCGCCATCGCGGTTTCTTGCGCCGCCCACGCTTGTTCTGCTCGTTCGAGTGCGCGCACGGGCCCCGCGGCCGTGCGAAGTAGTTCGAGGCGGTCGACGAGTTCGAGCGTCGCGGCGTTGGCACGCCGTTCAGCCTCGTGCCTTCGGGTGTCGGCGCGGGCGAGGCCACGCTGCGCGAGCGCTTGGACGGTGAGTGCGGCGCCCAGGAGCAGGAGCACGAGGCCCGCAGGCGCCGGCCCGCTCACGAGCGCAATCGCGACGACCATTCCCACCGGGATCATCGGCGACAGCACGAGCGTTTGCAGCTGGTGCGCCGGCACCCCCATGAAGGTGGGAACGCTTCGCCCGGCAGCCGCGGTCACGAGCGCACGATGCTCGGCCGTGAACCACGAAAGCTTCGCACGCGCGAGCGCGGCACCCATTTCGCCGTAGAGGTCGCCGGCGAGCCTGGCGCCGGCGAGGTATCCCTGCCGCGATACGATCACGGTCGCTGCGAGCGCGGCAGCGGCGGCGAGCAGCACCGGAGCTGCGCCGCCGCCGTGGAGGATCGCGAACCCCAGCGAGGCGTAGGCAGTGACTTCGATGGCCGCGACAGCGACCCACCCAAGCGTCACGCGGGCCAGGCGGCGGCGAGCCGCGAGCGGCAGGCCGGCCTGAGTGTTTGAAATGGCGGAGGTCATGCGGAGGTACCTGCTTCGGACTGGTGCTGCGGAGACGAGGGTGACGAGGAGCCGGAAATGGGCGGCCCGAGAGCAGGGAGCTCGGGTTCCGACGGCAGCTGCGCGGATGCGAGAGCAACGTGCCGGTCGCTCCTGGCCGCGAGCTCGGGGTCGTGGGTCACAACCACCACCGTTTTGCCTTCGACGTGTGCGAGCTTTTCGATTTCGGCCCACACGCGCCCGGTAGTTGCGGCGTCGAGGGCGCTCGTTGGCTCGTCGAGCAGAATCACGGGCGCGGGCGAGAGGAATGCGCGAGCGAGGGCGACGCGCTGACGCTCGCCGCCCGACAGCGTCGCTGCGTCTGCGTCGAGCCGCGCGCCCAGTTGCGCGCGGCTGAGTGCGCTCGCACACTCAGCGTCGCTTGCGCCCGGCGCGCTGAGAAGCAGGTTCTCGCGGATCGTTGCGGCGAGCACCGCGACCCCCTGCGGCACCAGCAGCACCGTGTCCGCGCGCGTGGCTTCGCTAATCTCGGTGATGCTGGTGCCTCCGACGATCACGCTGCCGGCGTCGATGGTGTGCAGCCCCGCGAGCACGCGCAACAGCGTGGTCTTCCCCGCCCCGCTCGGCCCCGTGACCGCGGTGATGCTACTCGCGGGCGCGGTCAGCGTCAGCTCCGAAAGCACCGCCCGATCGTTGACCCGCACGGTGATCGCGTGCGCGGCAATTGACACTCCGGTTTCGGCGAGCACCGTGTCAGCGTTCAACACACCGGCAAGCACCTCACCTCCCGTGGGGAGGGCCGGCTCCGAGAGCAACTCGCCGACACGGCCTCCCGCCGCGCGGCCAGCGGCCACGAAGTCGAGACCGTGACCGAGCCTGAGTGCCGGGGTGACGAGCGCGAGGCTGAGGAGGAGGATCGCGGCGAGGGTTGACGTGTCGTTCGCCGCGCCCACGGCGTAAGCGATCGCGAAGCTCGCGGGGGCCTGCAGGAGCGCGACGGCTACCGCGGCCGGGGTCGCGACCCGCCTCACCCAAGCGACCATGCCCGCGGTGAACCGCTCGGTAGCACTGGTGTAGGTCGCGAGCGCCCCCGAGTCATTTCCGAAGCTTCTGAAGACGTGGATCCCGCGCGCGTAGTCGTCGACCGCGGTGGTAATCTCGCCCATGACGCGCCCGCGCTCTGCCCCGTGTCTGGCTGACAACGGCGGGAGAACAGCGAGGTAGACACCGCCCGCGAGCACCCCGGGGATGAGGGCCAGGAGCGCCACCGGGCCGGCGAGTGTGAGGAGCAACACGATCGCGGCAGCGGGCACCACAACGAGTGCGGCGATTTCGCTTGGCAGGTGCGCGATCATATGGTGCAGCGCCGCGATGTCGTCGGAGACGAGCCTGCGCAGCCGATCCGCCGGGTAATCACTCAACCGCTCGGCGGGGAGCCGCAACACGCGCCCGGCGACCGTTCGGCGAAGCCGCGCCTCGAACGTTGCCTCGACTGCGTGGGCGAGCCAAGAAGAGGCGGCTGCGAGCAGCGCGGCGCCCACCCACGCGGCACAGATCCACGCGACACCGCCGGCCGACGGCTCGGAGATCATCGCCACGATGCCCCAGATTGCGGCGAGCGCGGTGGCGCCGGCGAGGGCCGCTGCGAGCACCGCGAGCAAGAGCGCGGGCATCGACGGCCGCAGGGCCGGGACGAGCGATGGGTGGAGCAGCGCGGGGCGCTGGCGAGAATTCTTGGTTGCCACGTCACGAAGTATACGCGTATAGTTAGGCGACCCTAACCTTCATAGGATGAAAATGACGCAACTGACTCCCGATCGAATTCTCGACGAGGCGATGGCCCTGCTGGCGGCAAACGGCGAGGCCGCGCTCTCAATGCGGCCCCTCGCTACGAGGCTCGACGTCACGCCGATGGCGCTGTATCGCTACTTTCGAGATCGAGATGCGCTTCTCGTCGCGCTCGTCGCCCGCGTCTCCGAGGGGATCGAGGTTCCGCGCCGAACGAGCGCCCCGGCCGATCACGCCGCCGATCACGCGGTCGAGATCGCGCTCACACTGCATGAGCTCCTCGTGACGCACCCGTGGATGATTCGCCTGATCTCGACCGGCCGCCTCGCAAGCCCCGCCGGCCTCGAGTTCTCGGAAGCGCTCCTCGGCTGCGCACGCGACTGCGGCCTCGACACGCAGGCCTCATTCGTCTTCTACCGCACGATGTTCGCCGCGATCCTCGGCCAAGCGACAATCTCGCACGCAAAAACGCAGCACGAAGGCAGCGCGATCTCCGAGCACGCACTGGCAAGCGCACCGCCGCTCGTCGCGAGCCTCGCTCCCGAGTGGGCCCACCTCGACGCCGCGGCCACCCCCACAGCGGTGTTCCACGCGATCGCCGCGCAGCTGCCACAGCGCTAACCCCGTCTTCACCACGACTTTTCTTCACCGGCACTCGCCACCACCATCACTCAACTACACCACCACTCACCTACCAGATAGGACGGCACACCCATGCCATCACCCATTCGTCGCGCCGCTTATGCGGGGCTCGCAGCCCTCGCCGCGGGCGCCCTCCTTCTCACCGGGTGCGCATCGAGCGCTGCACCAGCCGACGGATCCGCCGCCGCCACGACCGGCGACGCGCCTGGCCACTTCCCGGTCACAATCCACAATGCGTTTGGCGATGCGACGATCGACGCGCAGCCCGAACGCGTCGCCGCCCTGGGGTACGCTGACGTCGCACTCGCGTCAGCGCTCGGCGCACACGTCGTCGCGGCGCCCGAGTCATTCACGAGCGTCGCTGGCGCAGGCGACGAGAAAAACCTCCCCTACATCGATCCGCTGCCCGATGACACGACGTGGCTGAACCCGATGGCCATCAACGTCGAGCAGGTCGCTGCGGCGAAGCCCGACGTGATCCTTGCGACCGCGGGATTCACGCTCGACGAGGCGCTCTACGCCCAGCTCAGCGACATCGCTCCCGTCGTCTCCTACGAGCAGGCGCTCTACGCGGCGACAAGCGAAGAGTCGGCGCTGCGTATCGGCGAGGCGCTCGGCGAGAGCGAGGCCGCAGCGAAGCTCGTCGCCGCCGCAGGCGACGCGGTCGAGAAGCTGAAGGCGGATCTACCAAATCTCCAGGGCGGCACATTCCTCTACGGCCAAGCGCGAGACGGTGTCGTCGTCATGCTCGTCGACGAGGCGAACGTGACCGCGAAGTTCATGCAGCAGCTCGGCCTCGTCTCGCTCCCCGCGGTCACCGACCTCGGGGGGCAGGGCTCCGTGCCCGGAGCCCTCGACGTGAGCTTCGAGCAGGCGCCGCTGTTCAACGACGCGGGCGTGCTGTTCATGACCTACCAGTCAGACGCACTGCAAGAGAAGTTCGAGACCGACCCCATCATCTCGAAGCAGCCGATCATGACTGAGCGCTACATCCCGGTCGGCCTCGAGGCCGCCACCGCGCTGCAGGATCCGAACGTTGCATCGGTGCCGTGGCTGCTCGAGCAGCTGCGCCCGGGCCTCGAACTCATTCCCGCGAAGTGACCGCCACGCTCCAGGAGGCGCGCCGCACGAGCGCCTCGCGCCTCCTCGGAGCGCTGGCCCTTGCTGCGGCCATCCTCGCCGCCCTCTGCTGCGCAAGCCTCCTCATCGGATCGCGCAGCGTGTCTCCCTCCGCCTTCGCCGAGGTACTCGCGGGGCGTGGCACTGACGAACTGCACACCCTGCTCTGGGAAGTGCGACTCCCACGCACCCTTGCGGCGGTGCTCGTCGGGGCAGCACTCGCGTGGGCCGGAACGCTCATGCAGGGCATGACCAGAAACCCCCTTGCGGACCCTGGCCTGCTGGGCGTGAGTTCGGGAGCTGCGTTCGCTGTGACGATTGCGATGAGTTGGTTCGGCGTCCGATCCGCCACCGGCATCGCAGCGAGCGCAGTCGCCGGGGCAGCGATCGTCACCGCAGCGGTACTCGCGCTCGGGCTGCGCGGAGCCGCGAGCGGCACAAAACTCATTCTCGCTGGCGTCGCCTTCAGCATGACCGTCTCCGGGGTGCAGTCAGCCATTACACTTCTCAACCCGCGCGCGCTCGACGCGATGCGCGCCTGGTCTGCCGGTTCGCTCGCGAGCCCCAACATCGGCGTGCTCTGGCAAACGCTCCCCCTCATCGCGTTCGGCGGCATCCTCGCGTTCGCCCTCGCGCGCCCGATCGACGCGCTCGCACTCGGCGACGACACCGCCCGCGGGCTCGGCTCACACCCCTTCCTCGCCAGGGCAGGCACCGGCATCGCCGCAGCGTGCCTCGTCGGTGCAGCAACAGCGATCGCCGGGCCGATCGGCTTCATCGGGCTGATGGTGCCACACTTCATTCGGCCGTTCACCGGCCCGAACACCGCACGCATGATCCTCATCGGCACGCCGGTCGGCGCGGCCCTCCTGCTCGTCGCAGACATCCTCGCCCGCGTCGTGCTGTGGCCCGGCGAACTACCCGTCGGCGTCGTTGCGGCTGCGCTTGGCGCGCCCGTCATCCTCACCGTGCTGAGGAGGCGCGCATGACCCGCACCAGTCACCCACAATCGTCGCCACCGGTCGCTCCCACACAGCACGATGCGCTCCCCTCGCCCCCGGGCGCCCGCTGGCGCTGGGCGGCAGGCGTTGCCCTACTCTGCGCTGTGCTGCTCGCCGCACTCGCCGCGGGAGACCTCGCGCTCAGCCCGTCCGAGGTCTGGGCTGCACTCACCGGCACGGCAAACGACTTCACCCAGACCGTGGTGCTGGCGTGGCGACTCCCCCGCGCGCTCGCTGCCATCGCGTTTGGCGCTGCGCTCGGCGCGGCCGGATCGATCTTTCAAACCCTCACACGCAACCCGCTCGGCAGCCCCGACATCATCGGCTTCAACACGGGCGCCTACACCGGCGTGCTGCTCGCGCTCATCATCATCCCGGCTCCTGGCTTCGCAGCCACCGCAACCGCGGCGCTGCTCGGCGGTCTCGCCGCCGCGGCGCTCGTGCTGCTGTTCAGTTCGCGTTCTGGGGTGGGCGGAAACACCTTCGTGCTCGCGGGCATCGCGATCAGCGCGGCGCTCGGCGCCCTGAACACCTGGCTCGTCTACAAGACCGACACCGCGACGGCGACGGCCAGCTCGGTGTGGGCCGCGGGAACACTCGACAACACGCGGTGGGAACTGCTGCAGCCCGTACTCGGTGCGCTGGCGGTCATCGCGGTGGCTACCGCACTCCTCGTGCCCAAGCTGCGCATCATCGAGCTCGGAGATGACCTCGCACACGCACTCGGGCTGCGGGTGAGCGCCACTCGACTGTTGCTGGTCGGCTGCGCCGTCGCGCTCACGGCCGTGACAACTGCGGCCGCGGGGCCGATCATGTTCGTCGCGCTCGCGGCGCCCCACCTCGCCCGCGCCACGCTGCCGCGCACGCACCCGACACTCGCAGCGGCTCTCACCGGAGCGCTGCTACTGAGCATCGCCGATTGGATCGCGGCACACGCATTTGCCCCGACACAAATCCCCGTCGGGGCCGTCACCGTGAGCCTTGGTGGGGTCTACCTCACGCTCACGATCCTCTTCCGCAAGCGCTGACGGGCCGCGCTGATCGCGTGGCTACTGCGCCCGGGCCACCAGCCGAATCTTGTTGCCCCACGGGTCTTCGACCACGATGCCGTGCTCGACGACCTCGTGACCGTAGCCCGCGGCATCGACGCGGGCGGTCGCCTGCTCGATGTCTGCGGCTGTCGGCAGGGCGACGGTCAACGCGCCAAGCCCAACCTCGGTGGTGCGCGGGCCCGCGCCGGCGCTCTGCCAGGTGTTCGTCGCAAGGTGGTGATGGTAGCCGCCAGCGGAGTAGAACAGGGCGCCCTCGGACTCTGACACCACATCGAACCCGAGCGTATCCGCGTAGAACGAGCGCGCCTCTTCGAGGTTGCCCACCTTCAGGTGGATGTGGCCGATCACCGCGGTGCCCGCGGCCTCGCCGTCGAGGTGCTCCTCGATGAACGCGTTCGGGTCGAGTGGCTCACTGCCCATCTCGACCTGGCCGTCGTTCCACTGCCATTCCTCGCGCGGGCGGTCGACGTAAAGCTCAACGCCGTTCCCCTCTGGGTCTCCGAAATAGAACGCCTGGCTCACAAGGTGGTCTGCCGAGCCCTGATAGCTGCCAGGAGCGAGCTGCGCCGTCTGCAGCACCGCCTTCGCGAGCGACGCCTCATCGGCGAACAGAATCGCCGTGTGGTAGAGCCCGGCGTCTGTTGCCTGCGGCAGGGGTTCGGCCGACCGCTCGAGCCGCATGAGCGGCACGTCGTCCATCCCGAGCGTGACCGCATCTGGCTGCTGCTCGATGACCGCGAGGCCGACCGCGTTTTGGTAGTAGGCCCGCACGTTCTCGAGGTTTTGGACCTTGAGCTCGGTAACGCCAAGCTCCATTGCCGCTGGCAACCCGTTCGCCCGCTCCAGTGGGACGCCTGCGGCGTCGACCGCGCCAACTGCATCCGCCGATGCACTCGCCGACGTAGCGTCGCGACCGTTCAGCACCGCCCAGATCACGCCGCCGGCAATTGCGGCCAGCACTATCGCGGCGATCGTTATGAGGAGTGGTTTGGGTGCGCGGCGGGCAGTCTTGCTCGTGCGTGTCATCGGTGTGGATCCTTCGGTTACTTCGTGTCTGGCCTGGGATGTTGCTGATGGGATGTTGCTGTTGGGAGTTGCGGGGCTGGGGTCGGCGTTCACGTCACGTGCGCGCGGCAAGCAGCTCTTCCATGAGTTGAATCTCGCTCTGTTGGGCTTTGGTAATGCTGCCAGCGAGATCCGTGACGACCGGATAGTCGCTCCGCTCCAGCACGGCATCGGCCATGTCGACGCCGCCCTCGTGGTGCGCGATCATGAGCTCGAGAAACATGCGCTCGGCGGCGATGCCGCTGAGCGTTCGGAGCTCGTCGAGCTGCGCGCGCGTCGCCATCCCCGGCATCACCGCGGGTACCTCGCCTACCGCCGCTGGAAGGTTGTGCGCGGCATGGCTATCGCCCTGGGGAATCGGGCGATGCATCCAGGTCATCGGTGGCTCTGGCGACGCCTGCGGGAGGCCCCACGTCGCGAGCCAGCCAAACATCTGCCCCGCCTGCTGCGACTGCGAGGTCGCGATGTCGTACGCCAAGAGGCGAATGTCCGGCGACTCCGTGAGGTCACGCACGATCATCGACATCTCAACGGCCTGGTCGTGGTGCACCTGCATGTCACGCGCGAACCCCGCCTCGGCGCTGCGGGTGGTCGGTTGCGGATCCGCCCCGGCGCTCGTACGCCCGATGATCAGCGAGCCGGCGACGAGCACAACGGCGAGCACCGTCACGACAAATGCCGTGAGCCCGGTGCTGCGCTGACTATGCGACAAGGCCCGGGCCCTGGAGTGCCCCGGAGCACGAGGCGCCCGGCTCCGGCGCGTTCGGCGACTTCCAGTACCTGTCGATGAACTGCGTGAGGCGATCATCTGACACGGTGTCCATCTGAATCTGCGCGCCCCATGCCGACGCCATGAACGGCGCGGGCTGCCCCGGGTACGGGGAGAGGATCGTGTACTGGTCGGGGATGGCGGCCCGCAGCGCCTCAACGTCTGCCTCGGTTGCGGCCTGCGGGTCGTAGGTCACCCAGACCGCGCCGTGTTCGAGCGCGTGCACCGCGTTCTCGTTCTGCTGCGGCTGGTTGTAGACGCCGCAGTTCAGCCAGATCTGCGAGTGGTCGCCGCCCGCCGGAACCTCCATGCCGTAGCTCTTCTGATAGTCGACCGGCGACGGATCGATGTGGGTTGCCGGGAGATTCGGGAACTCCTTGAGCCCCGCGATCTCGATGTCTTGCGGGCGTTGCTGCGGCTCGGCCGAGGTCACCACGAAGGTGACGACAAGCGCGAGCACTGCCGCCCCGCCGACCGCCCCACTCACGGTGGCGATGCGTCGGTTGCGCTTCCGCGCGGCTTCCTGCTGCTGGTGAGCTCGGACCTTTTCAGCGCGCGCTTCAGCCCGCTGCTGCTTGGTGGTTTTGCGATCTGCTGACTCTGACATTCGACCCTCGCCCCATTTGGTTGTTGCGACAATCATTTATCAGCGGCCTGAGAGAAACCTCCGCGCAGGCCTTTCAGCCACGGTGCTTGGCCAGGCGTTCGCCAATGGCCTCTGTGATCTCACCGAGCGAATCAAGTTGCTCCGGCGTCAGCGCGTCGATCACGAGACTGCGCACCAGATCGATGTGGGCGGGAATCGCGCGAATGAATTCTCGTCGCCCGACTGTCGTCAGGCACACGTTTGTTGCACGGCGATCAGTTTCGCTCGGGACCCGCTCGATAAGTTCCCGCTTCTCCATGCGCGTGGCGACGTGGGAGAGGCGCGGCAGCGTTGCCGCGGTCGCCTCGGCAAGCTCGGACATTCGGAGCACCGAATCGGGCGCGATGTAGAGCGCCGACAGCACCGTGAACTCGAAATGGGTCATCCGCGAATCCCGCTCGAGCTGGGCATCGAGCAGGTGCGGCAGCAGCTGCGCCACCCCAATCAGTCCGAGCCACGCTCGAGACTCCCTGGCGTCCATGCGCGGGGCAAAATCTGTCATACCGCCATTTCATCATTTCCGAGGCGCGTGCGCACACCTCGCGGCAGCCGCGATACCCCAACCCAGCGCCGCACAGCTCACGCGACCTGCACCCGCGATGCGCCGACGACGAACTCGATCGACAGGTCACCCCCGACAGCCTCCAAATAGCGGCGGTTCGTACCAACTTTCGCCGTTTCAACCGTGGCGCGATCTACCGGATGTTTCTCAAGAACACCATCGAGTTTCATGCGCCCCTACTTCCCCTTCACGTTTTGACGGCGCGTTTCGAACCGCTCACCGATTCCACGATCGGCCGCCCAAGCTGAGGACCGTGTTCCTGCAGGAGCTCAATTGGGACACCACTTGCACCCGCCTCGATCGATCGTCATTCTTCGGCAAACAGAAGCCCCTACTGACCGCCTTTGTGGCGAGCGACAAACGAGAGCCGCGCGCGCTCCGCAGCTTGCCAAGCCTCATCACCTTGATCGAGCTGGCTCGCCGGAGCAACTATTCGGTCGAACATCGCTTGCAAAGGCAACAAGTCTCGGCGCTCGGCGGCGGCTCGACACGCACTGTCATTAGTCGCGCCCCGCACGGAGCGCCAGTCAAGTTCCCATCCAGCCTCGCGTGCAACGCGGTTCCAGAACACTCGTTGAGTTCTGCCATTGCCTTCTCTGAAGGGATGCACATAGTTGAATTGATCGTAGTGATACGCCGGGCGCACAATGAAATGCGACCGTTCCAATTGTTTGAGGTCGCTGTTCGAATCTCGCCGGCCCACTCGTAGACATCCTGAAACAGGTGCCTGTGGATTGCGCTTAGCTCGGCAAGGCCGCCTGTGGGCGTTGGTGGGTGGTCATGGAATTGCACCAACCGAGCAAACGCGAGATCTCCTTCGGCTTCATCGAGCGAGGCCTGAGTCAACGCGCCGATCTTGTTTCTCAGAACCCCTGTTTCAGGATCGAGATAAGGGTCGACGAAATCAGTCGAGTCCATAGCGGGCGCGAGCGCGAGCTACCAGCTCGTCAGAATCGATCCGCCCAGCGATGTACTCCTGCGCATCTGCCTGGCCAGCTTGAGAAACTTCAAGGCCTTCCATCTCACCGCTATGAATCGCCTCTGCAACGCGGCGTTCACGTTCAGGTTGCGTCATTGTGGGGGTGGTGGTTGGCAACATGTCTCCTGTCGAGCTGCTCTCTCCAGTTTACCGCTGCCCGATCGCAACCGGTGAGCAATTTCGAACCTGCACACCACCCAACAGTAACGCGGGCTGGAGCTGACCGGGGAAGCAAACCTGACTGGAGACCAACGCCGCTCGCCCCGATCCCGCGTCACTGTTTGGCGAGCAGCAGTTCACGCACCTCGCGGCGCAGCACCTTGCCGACCATCGATCGTGGCAGCTTAGCGACGAACTCGACCCGCTTGGGCACCTTGTACGGGGTGAGCCTCGTGCGGCAGAACGTGCGCACGGCCTCCGGCTCGAGCTGCGCACCGCTCCGAGTCACGATCGCCGCCGCAACCATCTCGGCCCCGTCTCCGCGCGGCAGCGACACGACCGCCGCATCCTCAATATCGGGGTGCGACAGCAGCACCTCCTCAACCTCAGAAGGAGACACGTTGAAACCGCCAGTAATGATCAGCTCTTTACGCCGATCAACGACCGCCACAAACCCATCCGCCGAGACGGCCACAATGTCTCCGGTGCGCAACCAACCGCCTTGCAGCAGTGTCTCTGCAGTGTCTTCCGGGCGCTTCCAATACCCCTGGAACACCTGGGGGCCGCGGAGCAGGAGCTCTCCCGGCTCCCTGACCCCCACCTCAACCTCCGGGTCGTCGGGGTCGATCACACGAATCTCGGTGCTCGGGAACGGGACGCCAACGGACCCTGGCCGACGGGATGGGCCCGCGGGGTTTCCGAGCGCGACCGGTGAGGCCTCAGTCATGCCGTAGCCCTCGACGAGCAGGCCGCCAGTCACTTCTTCCCAGCGCTGCACGGTCGAAACCGGCAGTGGCATCGCGCCCGAGATCGCGAATCGCACCGTCGAGAGATCGAGCTCGTCGTGCAAAGCTGCGCGCGCGAGCTGGTCATAGATGGGCGGTACCCCCGGCAGGAACGTCGGGGGCGAATGCTTCGCAGCCTGCTTCACGAGACCGACGTTAAACGTGGGGAACAGCACCAGGCGGGCACCGATGCTCATCGCAAAGGTGAGACACAGCGTCAGGCCGTACGCATGGAACAGCGGCAACACCCCGTAGAACACCTCGTCGCCCTCGCGCAGCCCGGGCAGCCACTCCCGGCCCTGCATCGCATTCGCGCGCAGGTTCGCGTGAGTCAGGATCGCCCCCTTCGGCCGCCCCGTCGTGCCGCTCGTGTACTGCAAGACGGCGATGTCATCGCGCGTCGGGCCCGCCACGCGCTTCGAAAGCCGCTTCCCCAGGAGCGATTCCCACGATCGCATCGATTTCGATGCGGGTCGCGCGGTGAGCTTCTTTCGCGCGGCACGGGCCTTCGGAATCGGCAGTCGGAGCGCGAACCGCTGCAGCGCGGGCATCGCTGTGGTCATGTTTACCGTGACGATGTGCTGCGGCCGCACGTCATCAGGCAGGCTATCGATCTTCTCGCTCGCAACATCCCAGACGATCGCGAATGTAGCTTCGTGATCTTCAAATTGGTGGCGCAGTTCACGTTCGGTGTACAGCGGGTTGTGTTCGACGACGACGGCGCCCAGTCGCAATACTGCGTAGAAGGCGACAACGTGCTGCGGGCAATTGGGCAACACAAGCGCGACCCGGTCCCCCGATTTCACACCCAGCTTTCGCAGGCCCGCGGCGGCGCGCTCAACCTGCTCGTACAGTTCCTTGTAATTCGTGGTGCGCCCAAAGAATTCGAGCGCAACATGGTTCGGAAACCGCTTGGCGCTCGCCTGCAACGCTTCGGGGAGCGTCTGCACCACAGGATCAATCTCCGGGCGAACCCCCTCGGCGTAGGAGGTCAGCCACGGGCGCGCCTCATCTGGCTGGGCCCGGTCGAAAACTGCAGTCATGGCACTGGCCGTCCTATCCTCGGTGTCTCACCAGCCTATGCAGTGCCCTATCCGCCAACACGCATCCATCGAGCGGATCAGCCGCCGATGCACGTGCAGCGCCCCTCGACCGGGAGCCAACGCCGAGAAGCCGCAGCCGAAGGGGTATCGGCCAAAACGTGTGGATGGAATCTTGATCTAGCCGCATGATCACGCGCTAAAACAGGGAT
>NZ_BAAAKZ010000012.1:0-88010 GCF_039528015.1 Leucobacter albus
GTGCACACTATTGAGTTCTCAAGAACCAGACACCCACCGTACTCACCCTGAGGCTTTCCGAAGAGCAACCTGTCCAACGTACCACACTGAGGTGATACTGCGCATTGTTTTGAACCGACCCGCTGTTGCGGCCCGGCTGCGTTGCGCTGACAAGGGAATACATTACGGGCATCTCGCCCAGCACGCAAGCTCTCGCTCCTTCTCGGGCGTGTCTTCGCGTATTTCTGCGGTTCATGGGTTATTGCCGTGCGCTTCACCTCAACGTCACCCACGCAGCAGCGCCACAGCTCCCCGGCTCTCACCCGAAGCTCCTACACTGAGGGGGTGACTCAGAGCCCAGCTACATCAGCCTCCCCCTCCCCCGCAGACTTTAGCTTCGACGTCGAGCATCGCCTCGAACGGGGCGGCGCTCTCGGCACAGGCGATCGGCCACTCGGCAGAGCGGGCACGATCCACACTCCGCACGGCGATATTCAGACTCCCGCGTTCATTCCCGTCGGCACCAAGGCCACCGTCAAGTCGCTCCTGCCCGAGACCGTCAGCCAGCTCGGCGGGCAGGCGGTGCTCGCAAACGCCTACCACCTGTTTCTGCAGCCGGGCAGCGACATCGTCGATGAGGCAGGCGGGTTCGGCAAGTTCATGAACTGGCACGGCCCAACCTTCACGGACTCGGGCGGGTTTCAGGTAATGTCGCTCGGCGTTGGGTTCAAGAAGGTTATCTCGATGAGCGAGAAGACTCACGCCGAGGCCGAGGTCATCGCCAAGACTAAGGAGCGGCTCGCGCACGTCGACGAAGACGGTGTGACGTTCAAGTCATTCATCAACGGCGACAAGCACCGCTTCACCCCCGAGATCTCGATGCGGATTCAGCATCAGCTTGGAGCCGACATTATGTTCGCCTTCGACGAGCTCACCACGCTACTCGATTCGCGCGCCTACCAGGAGGATTCGGTCGAGCGCACCGAGCGCTGGGCGATTCGCTGCCTCGACGAGCACGCGCGGCAGACTGCCGAGCGCCAGCACCGCCCGTACCAGGCGCTCTTCGGTGTCGTACAGGGCGCCCAGTATGAAGACCTGCGGCGCCGCGCTGCCGGCGGCCTCGCGCGGTTGCGCGGGGCGACCGCAACCGAACAGGAGTTCGACGGCTTCGGCATCGGCGGGGCGATCGAGAAGTCAGAACTTGGCGAGATCGTTGGCTGGGTGTCTGACGAGCTCCCCGAGGCGAAGCCGCGCCACCTGCTCGGCATCTCCGAGCCAGACGACCTCTTCTTCGGCATCGCGGCGGGAGCCGACACCTTCGATTGCGTCGCTCCCTCGCGGCAGGCTCGGGGTGGCACCATGTACTCGAGCTCGGGTCGCATCAATGCGAAGGCCGCAACCCAACGCCGCCGCTTCGAGCCGCTCGACCCCGAGTGCGACTGCTACACCTGCGAAAACTACACCGCCGCGTATCTCCACCACCTGTTCAAGGCGAAAGAAATGCTCGGCTCGACACTCGCAACGATTCACAACGAGCGATTTATCGTGCGCTTGGTGGAGCGGATCCGCGAGTCAATCATCGATGACACCTTCGTCGAGCTGCGCGATGAAGTGCTCACCAAGCAGTACGGCGCCGACTTCGCCAGCAACGCCGCCGCCCGCTACGCCGGCTGATTGGGCGGCCCCACGGTCTGATTGGGCGCCCGGGCCCCAGTCAGCTGCGTTCACTAGGCGATCAGCGCCCAGTCGGCCCGCAGCGCCCGGCTGCGTGCTAGCGAGTGCAGATCACCTATGCAGCGCAGTCACCCCGCACGCCGGCCGGCTGCGCTCAATAGGCGATCGGCACCCCATCGGCCCGCAGCGCCCGGCTGCGTGCTAGCGAGCGCAGATCACCTATGCAGCGCAGACGCCCCGGGGCCCACGCTCCAAGCCCGGGCGCTAAGCCCAGGCCTCACGCACCCTCGGCCCGCCGCACCCACCCGATCACCCGGGTGGTCACGGGCAACAACACGATCTCGGCGAGCACCTTCACGACGTAACCGAGCACGACGTACATCACGAAGTCGACCCCGGTGATGATTCCGGCGAACGCGATCGTGCAGAAGAGCAGCGTGTCGATGAGCTGCCCAGCGACGGTCGAGACGATCAGCCTCGTGCGCAGCAGGCGGCCCGAGGTCTTGCGGCGCAGCCGGTCGAGCACCCAGGCATTCACGAGTTGACCGACAAGAAAGGCGACGAGGCTCGCCGCCACGATTCGCGGCACGAACCCAAGCACCGCGGCAAACGCTTCTTGGTTCTCCCAACCGGCCGCGGGTGGCGACACCTGCACGAGCAGAATTGTCAGCGATGCCAGGAGCGCGAGCCCGAATGCCGTAAGAATAGCGCGGCGCGATGCCCGCAGCCCGTAGACCTCTGCGAGCACGTCACCGAGAATGTACGCGAGCGGAAACAAGAAGACCCCGCCATCGAACACCAACGGCAACGAGACATCGCCGATCGCGACTGCGCCGAAGGCGATGGGTTTCACCGCGACGACGTTCGAAATGAGCAGGATGCCGACGAATGCCGCAGAGATGAGGGCGTATCGCGACCCCGCTGCTGCTGCGCGTTCGCCCGGAACATTCAGGGCGCGCTGTTGCTCTGACACAACTCTCCTTGCGAATGGCGACGCGCTGCCCCACGTCTAAATCGAAAACACAAAGCCCACCAACAGGCGAGCGGCTTCTAGCTTACTCGTCGATCTGACCGACGCCGAGCGCGCCCCGAATCATATCCATATTCAGTTTCGCCGCGACGGCCGCGCCGTTACCCGCCGCGATGATCAGCTGCTGCGGCCCGGGAGGCACCGTGTCGCCAGCGGCATACACGCCGCGAATCGACGTCTCGCCGCGGTCGTCGACCCGAACCAGTCCCCAGTCATCTCGGGCGATTTCGAGGTCGCCAAAGTAATCCACCGACGCGTGCCAGCGCGGCCGCACGAAGCCGCCGACGCGAGAAATCACCTCGCCGTCTGCCAGGCGCACGCCCGTCATGTCGGCTTTCTCGCCGACAATGTCGTCGATCTCGCGTCGCTCCACGCGGATCCCGATCGACGCAAGCTGGGCCTCTTGCTCGGGCCGAATCGTATCGGCACCATTCGTGAACACCACGAGGTCTGAGCTAAAGCGCGAAATCAGCAACGCGCGGGCGAACAGATCGCTCGTCTCCCCGATGAGGGCAAGCGGCTTGTCGGTCTTTTCAAAACCGTCGCATTCGACGCACGAGTGCAACGCGGTGCCGTAGTATGCCCGAATCATCGGAAACGGCGGGAGATCTTCCGTCAGGCCCGCGGCGATGAGCACGCGGCGCGCAACGATCTCAACGTCGCCGCTGCCGCGAAGCCCGGTGCCGCGCACCCGAAACCCGATGCCGTCGGGGAAGCCGGCAGCGAGCGCCTCGTCTGCGCTCAGCGGAACGACCTCTCGGGTCATCGCCTGGGCGAAGCGCGCGGTCGGGTAGGCTTCGAATTCCTCGCGCCCGAGTCGCCTCAGCTCGAGCGGCGGGGCGCCATCGCGTGTGAGGAAGCCGTGCGAACGCAGCGTCGCCGAGTGCCGCGGCCGGTTCGAATCGAGAATTGCGATCCGGCGATTCGCCCTCACCAGCTGGAGGCCGGCTGACAGGCCGGCCGGCCCACCACCGATAATGACGACGCCGTAGGGAGCGTCGGGGTTCTCAGCCACCGTCTCGATCACCATCTGCCCGCACTCCTTCTGTGCTTCAACCGTCACTGCCAACCGGGCGGCCGCCCGCCCGCGAAACCTACTCGCCCGAAAGCTGCGCTTCGAGCCGCGTGAGTCGTGCGAGCGTCTCCTCGCGGCCCAGCAGCTCGAACGACTCAAAGAGAGGCGGCGACACACGTCGGCCCGACGCCGCGACTCGCAGCGCCCCAAACGCGACGCGCGGCTTCAGCCCGAGCCCCTCGATGAGCGCGGCCTGCAGCGCCTGCTGAATGGGCTCGGTCGCCCACTCGCCCTCTGGCAGTGCCTCGAGCGCCGAAATGCTCGCCCGTAGGGTCTCTGGCGCGTCGTCTTTCAGCGACTTCAACGCATCTTCCTCGTACACAAGCGACCCCGCGTTCGTGAACAGGAAGCCGAGCATCGGCACGACCTCAGAGAGCACGGTCACCCGGCTCTGCACGAGCGGCACAGCCGCCCGCACGGTCGCGAGCTGCGCCTCGCTCGGTTCGACGGGCAGCGCGCCGCCTGCGATGAGATAGGGCAGGATACGCCCGTAAAAGTCTTCCTCGCTGAGCAGGCGAATATGGTCGGCGTTGATCGAGTCGGCCTTCTTCTGATCGAAGCGGGCCGGGTTCGGGTTCACGTCGGTGACGTCGAACGCGGCGATCATCTCGTCGCTCGTGAAGACGTCGCGATCGGCCGAGATCGACCAGCCGAGCAGCGACAGGTAGTTCAGCAGCCCCTCGGGAATGAACCCGCGCTCGCGGTGATGCAACAGGTTCGACTCGGGGTCGCGCTTCGACAGCTTCTTATTGCCCTCACCGAGCACGTACGGGAGATGACCGAACTGCGGGATCGCCGGCTCGATACCGAGCTCGACAAGCGCCCGGTGCAGCGCGACCTGGCGCGGCGTCGATGACAGCAGATCTTCGCCGCGGAGCACGTGGGTGATGCCCATCAGCGCGTCGTCAACCGGGTTCGTCAACGTGTACAGTGGCGCGCCGTTCGGGCGTACCACGACGAAGTCGATCGTCGAGCCGGCAGGGAAGCTGATCGGGCCGCGCACGAGGTCGTCGAAACTCAGATCCATGTCGGGGATGCGGAAGCGGAGCGCCGGTTCGCGCCCCTCCGCCCGGAACGCCGCGCGCTGTTCCTCGGTGAGGTCGCGGTCAAAGTTGTCGTAGCCGAGCTGCTTCGCGCGGCCGTTGGCCTCGTTTCGTGCGTCGATCTCTTCGGCGGTCGAGTAGCTCTCGTAGAGGTAGCCCGCGTCACGGAGACGCTCCGCGATCTCGCGGTAAATGTCGCCGCGCTCCGACTGCCGGTACGGGCCGTGTGGGCCGCCAACGTCGATGCCCTCGTCCCACGTGAGGCCGAGCCAGCGCAGCGAGTCGAGAATCTGGCCGTAGCTTTCTTCGCTGTCGCGGGCCGCGTCGGTATCTTCGATGCGGAAGACGAACGTGCCGCCCGTGTGCCGGGCGTACGCCCAGTTGAACAGGGCCGTGCGCACCATGCCGACGTGGGGTGTTCCCGTCGGCGAGGGGCAGAAGCGAACGCGAACGTCGCTGCCGGTAGCGGTTGAGAACTGGGGTTCGACGGTAGTAGACATCTCCCCCAGTTTAGCCGCTCCGAGCGACATCGCGGCTCAGTGTTGCCTGGCGACCCGCAACTTCGGGTACATCGACGCGATTGCGCCGAGGCACAGCACCGCGAGCGCAACAAGCGCGAGGATCGAGAAGTTGCTCATCGCAAAGACGATTCCCGCGAGCACACCTGCGGCGGCGCCCGAAGCGCTCATAAATGTGTCGGCCCTCCCCTGCCACTTCGGCCGCTCGGCGAGCACTGTGAGGTCGGTGAGCAGGGCCGCTCCGGCTACCGTTACGGCGCTCCACCCCACGCCGACGAGTGTCATCGCGAGCTGCACGTACACGCTGTTGTCGCCCGAGACGTAAGCGAAATAGATGGCGACGAGCAGAATCACCCAACCACCGACGATCACCCTGAGGCGCCCCACCTTGCCCGCAAGAATTCCGAAGACTGGCGACAGCGCATACATACCAGCGATATGCAGGCTGAGCGTGATGCCGACGAGCGCATCGCTACCGCCGTGGTGCTTCAGGTGGAGCGGCGTCATCGCCATGAGCCCCACCATGATCGCCTGCGCCGTCGCGATGATGACGATCGCCAGCACCTTCGCCCGCCGGGAGGCCGAGACCTCCGCGTTCGTCTCGGGCGCGTCGACGGGCGCGGCTGCTGCCGCAGCAGCCTGCAGTTCGCGCGCCGTCAGGAGCGGGTCGGGTCGCAGGCCGAAGAAGTTGACGAGCACGGCGGCAAGCTGAGCGAAGAAGGTGAACACGAAGACTCCGGCGAGCGGGGTCACACCCAGCCAGTTCCCCACGAGAGCGCCGGGCCCCATGAGGTTTGGCCCGATGACGGCTCCAACCGTAATCGACCAGACGACAAGGGAGAGATCTCGGGCGCGGTTCTTCGGCAGCGCAAGGTCGGTCGCCGCGAAGCGCGAGAGCAACTGCACCGCGGCAGCAACCCCGAGCACGCCGATGCCGAGCGCGAGCACCCACCACAGCGAGATCGCCGCTCCGCAGATGGCGAGCAGCGCGCCGAGCATCGCGATCGAGCTGCCGAGCACGACTGCGGTTCGGCGCCCGCGGCGGGCCGCAATGCGCGCGAGCGGAATGCCTGCTGCTGCTGCGCCGGCATTCGACATCGCCGCGGCGAGGCCGGAGATTGCGTCGTGCCCGCTCACCTCGGCGAGCAGCAGCGCCCCGACCGACGCCGAGGCGCCGAAGCCAAGCCCGCCGAGAATCGTTGCGGTCGAGAGCACGAGCAGGGTGCGCCGCTGCAGCTTGCCGCCGAGCTCGCGTGGCAGCCGGTCTCGGTAGCGCGCCCCGCGCCCGGTCTCCCCTGGCTGGGCCGTCGTCTGAATGCTCAACTCACTGTCTCCTTGTTGTGGCGAAGAGCTCCCTGTTGGAAAGCTCCCTCGCGGAAAGCTGTTTCGCGAGGGAGCTGCATCACGAAACAGCTCCGTCGCGTGTGCCGGTTTCGGCGAACCCGACCTACCGCACCGCGGTGGCGGGCGACAGCCCCCAGCACGTGCCGTCGACTCTCGCGAGCAGTCGCTTCGCGAGGCGCACCTGTGGGCTCTCATTCGCGGTGGCCATCGCGATGAGCCCGATCGTGCGGTGCCGCTGCTGGTCAAGCGTGACGAGCACGGCCTCCTCCGGGAGCGTGCGCGCGGCCGCGAGGGCAAGGCCAGGAACGAGCGCGACGGCTCCGCCAGCCGCCGCCATCGCGAGCATCGCCGGTACGTTATCGGTCTCTTGGATGATCTCGGGGTCGAAGCCGGAGTCGCGGGCGGCAGCGAGCAGGTGACCACGACACTTCTCGCAGCCGGCGATCCAGTGATCCGCCGCGAACTCGCCAAGCTTCGCCGGTGCGGCGCTCGTGCCGGCCCCGTCGAGCTCCGCGGCACGCCGCTCCGAAACCACGAGGTGCACCTCCTCTTGCCACAGCGGGAAGAAGGCCGAGCCTGCGGGCAATTCCGCAGCGCCCTCGTAGTCGAAAATCAGCGCGCAATCGACCTCGCCGTCGCGCAGCATCTCGGTCGCCTCCGGCGGCTCGGCCTCGCGGTACTGCAGCGCGACGTCGGGCGCCTCATCGGCAAGCAACCGCATGATGGCCGGCACGATGGTCGCCGATGCCGAGGGGAAGCCGACGAGCCTGAGGGTGCCCGCGCGCTCGCCCCGAAGGTCGTCGATGGCCGCGAGGGCAGCGTCGATCTCGCTCACGACGGTGCGCCCGTGCTCGGCGAGAATGTTGCCAGCGATCGTCAGGCGAATACCACGGCCGGAGCGCTCGATGAGCGGCACGGCGAGCCGCGTCTCGACCCGTTTGATGCGCTGACTCACGGCGGGCTGGCTCAGCCCGAGGGCACCTGCGGTCGCGGTGAGGGAGCCCGTCACCGAGAGCGTGTGCAGAATTCGCAGCTCGGTCGAGTCGATCGAGCCGAGCGGGTCAACTGGTCGCGTTGCGTTCACACCCCCACTATAACGCAGGGGCAACTCTTTCATAAGAATCATTCCCTATTCTTATGTATGGGCCCGGCGTAGCCTGTCAGCATGAGCCACGTCACTCCCACCGCCGGCAGCGAAGCCCTCGGATCCAACGCAAATTTTGCCAGCCACTTCCCCGAGACGCGCGGCTACCTCTCCGTGTGCACGGGCGGCCTCCCCTCGCACGCGACGCTGCGCGCCGGCCGGGAATTCTACGACACCTGGTCGCGCGGCGGTCTCGACGCTCAGGCGACGGGCGCGGCCGCCGAGCGCATGCGCGGGCTCTACGCCCAGCTCGCGGGCGTCGCCTCCGACCGCGTCGCGCTCGGCGCCCAGGTCTCGCAGCTCGTCTCGATCATCGCCACCGGGGTGCCCGACGGCGCCGAGGTACTCTGCGCCGCGGGCGACTTCGCCTCGCTCACGCACCCCTTCGAGCAGCTCGCGGCGCGCGGTGTCACAGTGCGCTACGCGCCGATCGCTGAGCTCGCCGCCGCCGTGAGGCGTGAGACCGCACTCGTCGCGTTCTCGCTCGTGCAGTCGGCGACCGGCGAGGTGGCGGATCACCGGGCCATCGCACACGCCGCAGCCGCCGTTGGTGCTCGCACCTGCGTCGACCTCACCCAGTCTCTCGGGTGGCTCCCGGTCGGTGCCGCCGAGTTCGACTACACCGTGTGCCACGCCTACAAGTGGCTGTGCGCGCCGCGCGGCACGGCCTTTCTCACCGTTCGCGCCGGCCTCGACGACACGCTCACCCCGCTGGCAGCCGGCTGGTGCTCGGCCGACGACGTGTGGAGCTCGTGCTACGCGGGGCACACCCCGCTCGCCGCGGGCGCCGGGCGATTCGATCTGTCGCCGCTGTGGCCGCTCGTCACCGGAACAGAGGCAGCGCTCGAGCTCTTCGTCTCACTCGACGCAGCGGCCGTGCACGATCACGCTGTCGGGCTCGCGAACGCAGCGCGCTCACTGCTGGGGTTGGGCGATGGCAACTCGGCGATCGTCACCTGGCCAGATGTCGACGGGTCAGAGCTTGCCGCGATGAAGGCGGCGGGCCTCGTCGCCTCTGGCCGCGCGGGCAATGCGAGGGTGGCGTTCCATCTGTGGAACACGCTCGACGACGTCGAGCTGCTCGGGCGGGCACTGGGCCGGTAGGGGCTTGCGGGGGCCCGGGCTCCGGGCCACGGGCTCCGGGCCCCGGGTCGCCCCACAGAACTTTCTGCACGAAATGCGCGTTTTCGGGCTCCCATAACGCGCGTTTCCCGCAGAAAGTTGCGCGGCACCCCGCCTCGCCCGCCCAGGACCCAAGACAGCGCTCGATGCCAGAGGCGCGCTTCGCGTTGCGCGACCGCCCGCCAATCGCCCCGTTTCGATGCGGCCCGAGCGACACCCACTGCGGGGTTGCGCCCCCAATCAACCCGCGCAAGGCGCACTCCCCACCCGCCGCACCCGGGCCCCGGCCCCGAGCCCCGAGCCCCGAGCCCCGGCCCCAAGCCTTTCTGCACGAAATGCGCGTTTACGGGCTCCCATAACGCGCGTTTCCCGCAGAAAGTTGCCGGGGCCGAGCCACGCAGTGCCCGGCCAAGCAGCGCCTCCCAGCACCAGCACAGCACGAGCACAGCACGAGCACAGCACGAGCACCAGCACCAGCACCAGCACCAGCACCAGCACCAGCACCAGCACCAGCACCAGCACCAGCACCAGCACACCGAGCCCCACCCGTTCCCCACAGCCGCTTCTCCCCGCCTAAGCCCAGCAGCCCCTGTGCACAGCCCCCTCGGGGCCACGGCCGGCGTGCACACTGGGGCACATGCCCCGAAGACCAACTCCCCTCCCTGCGCAACTCGGCAGTGTCTTTACCCATGCCCAGGCCGCCTCGCTCGGTGTGCCGCGGGGGCGCCTGCTGCAGCCCGATGTTGCCCGCCTCGCGCGGGGCATCTACGCACGCACAGCGACCCTTCCCGCGGTGCCCGAGCCGGGCAACGGGGCGCCAGCACACCCACAAGAGCTGCTGCGGCTCGAGCACAGGCGTCGCGCGCTCGCACTCGGCCCCCCTGCTGCAGGCGGGCGAGTTCTTCGCGGGCCGCACCGCCGCCGTGCTGTGGTCGCTCCCCGTCACCCTCGCAGAGGCGGCACCGGCCAGCCTCGAGATTGCCGCAATCAGCCAGGCACCGGTGCAACGCGTGCACGCTCAGCGCGCCCGCAGGGTCGCTCCCAGCCTGGTGCGCACCCGCTCCCTCCACGGCGTTCCGGTGACTGACCCGGCGACGACGTGGGCCATGCTTGCCCCCGAGTTGCGCCCCAGCGACGCCGTCGCGCCCGGTGACGCGGCCGTCTGGCGGCCGCGGTTCCCCGGCACAACGAGGCTTGTTCGGCCCCCGCTTGCGACGCTGGCCGAGCTCGCCGCCGCTGCAGCGACCCCGTACCGCCGCGGCGGCCGGGTGTTGCGCGGGCTACTCCCGCTGCTATCGACGCAGAGCGCCTCGCCGCCAGAGAGCCACCTTCGACTGCGGCTCGCAGCATGGGGCGCCCCGCAACCGCATCTTGACTACGACGTTCGCGCAGCGGGCGGCCGCTTGCTCGGGTGCAGCGAGATCGCGTTCCCGCAGTTTCGGGTCGCACTCGAGTACGAGGGCGGGCACCACTTCAGCCAGGCGCGCCAGTTCGCCCGAGACATCGAAAAATACCAGAGCTACGCCGAGCACGGCTGGCAGGTGCTTCGCATCACGAGCAGGCTGCTGTACGGCGAGCCAGAGGAGCTACGCAGACAGGTATTTGCCACGCTCAGGCGGCGCGGCTGGGCCCCATAGGCAAGGAGCCGCCCGCGCAGCGGCAAAACCCAGCGGTCAAAACCCAGAGCCCACCCAACACCAAGCCGACACCCGGCGCCCAGCGCCCACAAGGCACCGACCCAGCACTACGCGGTCGCGAACGCCTCCGCGTCGGCACGATCCTGCTCGGTCGCGACGAGCTGGCCACACGCGCCGTCGATCTCCTTACCGCGGGTGTCCCGGAGCGTCGTCACGACGCCGGCTGCGTTCAGCCGGTCGACGAACTCGCGCGTGACCTCCTTGGTGGAGGATGTCCAGATCGACCCCGGAGTGGGGTTCAGCGGAATCGGGTTCACGTGCACCCAACCGCGACCGCGCTGGTTCAGGCGATCGGCGAGCAGGTCAGCGCGCCATGCGTGGTCGTTCATGTCTTTGATCAGTGCATACTCGATCGAAACGCGACGCCCTGTTTTCTCGTAGTAGGCGTACGCGGCGTCGAGCACCTCGTCGACCTTCCAGCGGCTGTTCACGGGAATGAGCTCGTCGCGCAGCTTGTCGTCGGGGGCGTGCAGCGAGAGCGCGAAGGTCACGGGAATGTCTTCGTCGGCAAGCTTGCGGATCGCCGGGGCGAGCCCAACCGTCGACACCGTGATGCCGCGCGCGCTCATGCCGAGCCCCTCGGGCGATGGGGCGACCATACGGCGCACCGCGTTCATGACCCGCTTGTAGTTCGCGAGCGGCTCACCCATGCCCATGAACACGATGTTGTTCACGCGCTCGGGCTCGGCACCGTTGCCGGCCCGGCGCTTGTGGCCAAGGCCGCCCTCGGCGATGAACCGGTTTGCCTGCACGATCTGGTCGAGAATCTCGGCGGTCGACATGTTGCGGGTGAGCCCTGCCTGGCCTGTCGCGCAGAACGGGCAGTTCATGCCGCAGCCGCACTGGCTCGACACGCACAGCGTGATGCGACCGGGGTAGCGCATGAGCACCGACTCCACGAGCGCACCGTCAAACAGGCGCCAGAGGAACTTCACGGTGTTACCGTCGTCGGTGACGAGCTTCTTCACCTCGCTGAGCAACGGCGGGAAGAAGGCCTCGGCGAGCTCCTCGCGGCGGTCTTTTGGCAGGTCTGTCATCTCGTCTGGCGAGGTGGTGCGATGCTCGAAGTAGTGCACGGAGAGCTGCTTGGCGCGAAACTTCGGCAGCCCCATCTCGACGACCTTCGCTTCGCGCTCGGCGAGCGTCATGTCGGCGAGGTGCGTTGCTGGCTGTTTCACGCGCGGGGATGCGAACTGCAGCGTCGGGCGACCGTCGGGGTTGGTGAGCTGCGTCCACCCCTCGGCCTTCGGCCGCACCTGGGGTCTCCTGGCGAGCCCGCCGGTGTTGGGGCGGGTCTTGATGAGCTTGGACTCACCGGTGGGCGGCGTGTGGTTGAGCTTGTTCGGATCCATCGTGCATCTATTGTCTCACCCCGCGCCGCGATTCGTTCACAGGCACGAAAACGCGGTGGCACGGAGTCTATCCAGTGCCACCGCGTGCGTGGTCGAGCGGCCGCCGCGAGCGCTACGCGACGGTGTTGCGCAGGATCCCGATGCCCTCAATCTCGACCTCGACAGTGTCCCCGGCCTCGAGCGGCCCAACGCCGGCCGGCGTTCCCGTCAAGATCACGTCGCCCGGCAGCAGGGTGAACGCCTGCGAGGCGTGGGCCACGATCCGCGCGAGCGAGAAACTGAGCTGCGCGGTGCTGCCGTCTTGCCGCACCTCACCGTTGACGCGGGTGGTGACCCGCGCGTCTGCAAGGTCTGGGTCGGTCTCGATGACCGGCCCGAGCGGGCAAAACGTGTCGAAGCCCTTGCCGCGCGTCCACTGGCCGTCGGCGATCTGAATGTCGCGCGCCGAAACGTCGTTCGCGCACGTGAACCCGAAGACGTACTCGAGCGCACGCTCCTCCGGAACATCCTTCGCGACCGCTCCGATTACCATCGCGAGCTCGCCCTCGTGTTCGACACGGTCGGAGATCGCGGGCCGCACGATCGTGCCTCCCGGCCCGATCACCGAGGTATTCGGCTTCAAGAACAGCAGCGGCTCTGCCGGGGCGTCGCCCCCCGTCACGTCTTTCATCTCTTCAATGTGGTCGGCGTAGTTTTTGCCGACGCAGACGATCTTTGAGCGCGGAATGACCGGGGCGAGCAGCCGCACCTCTTCGAAGCGAAACCGCTTTCCCGTCGTGTCGAAGCCAGCCACGATCGGGTCGCCCGTGAGCTCGACGAGCTCGACGCCCTTGCCGTCTTCTGCGGGGTCGAGAATGCCGAACGAGATCTCTCCGTCGGCCTCAAAGCGTGCGATCTTCATGCGTTTCTCCCTAAACCGCAGCGCCGAGCGCGGTGATTTCCTCGAGCCACCCGTGGCGGTCCTCGCGTGAGCCGTACTGAATACCAGTGAGCTCCTCGCGCAGCGACAGCGTAAACTCACCGGGTGCCCGGTCGCCGAAATCGATCGTGAAATCGGGTGACTTGAGCTGCCCGATCGGCGTGATCACCGCTGCCGTGCCGCAGGCGAACGCCTCAACGATCGAACCGTCAGCGACACCCTCGCGCCACTCGGTCACGGTCACGGCCCGTTCCTCGACCGCGTAGCCACGATCCTGCGCCAGCTGAATCAGGCTCTTGCGGGTGATCCCCGGCAGAATGTTGCCGTTCAGCGCTGGGGTGACAAGTGTGCTGTCGCCGCGCACGAGGAACAGGTTCATGCCACCGAGCTCATCGATGACGTCGGGGTTGTCGGCGTCGGTGAAGAGCACCTGCTGGCAGCCATTTTCGGCCGCAACATTCTGAGGCAGCAGCGACGCGGCGTAGTTTCCACCGCACTTGGCAGCTCCGGTGCCGCCGTGACCCGCACGCGCGAAATCCTGCGACAGCCAGATCGACACGGGCTTCACACCCCCGCTGAAGTAGGGCCCGGCGGGGCTTGCGATCACCATGAAGCGGGCGCGCTGCGCTGCGCGCACCCCGAGGAAACTCTCATCGGCAATCATGAACGGGCGGATGTAGAGCGACTGATCCGCCCCGCTCGGCACCCACTCGGCATCGACCGCCACGAGCTGTTTCGTGGCCTCGACGAACAACTCGACGGGAATCTGCGGCAGCGCGAGTCGCGTGGCCGACTCATTGAGCCGCCGCGCGTTCTCCTCCGGGCGGAAGGTCACAATCGACCCGTCGGCGCGGCGGTACGCCTTCAGCCCCTCGAAAATCTCCTGCCCGTAGTGCAGCACCGACGACGCCGGGTCCATGGCGATCGGCCCGTACGGCATGACCCGTGCGTCGTGCCACCCGGCGTCTTTCGTCCAGGTGATGGAGACCATGTGGTCGGTGAAGTGGTCGCCGAACCCGGGGTTTTCGAGAATCGCGTCGCGGTCTGCGGCGGGGAGACGCTCGGCCTCGGTGAACGCAAAGGTGAGGTCGGTCATGACACGCCTTTCAGGGAAAGAAGGAATATAAAAGAATCTCGGCCGTGGCCGGGTGAATCAGCCGCGCGGAGGGATCTGGGCGATGATCGCATCGCCCACCGCGCTCGTGGAGCGGGGGGCCGCGCCGTTGGACGCGCGGTCGGCGCGAACCGCGGCTCGCAGCCGCTCAGCCTCGCCCGCAAGCCCGAGGTGGTCGAGCATGAGCCCAGCCGAGAGAATGGCCGCCGTCGGGTCAGCGAGCTGCTGCCCAGCGATGTCGGGGGCGGATCCGTGCACCGGCTCAAACATGCTGGGATAGGCGCCGTCTGGGTTGATGTTGCCGGAGGCAGCGAGCCCGATACCGCCGCCGATTGCGCCGGCGAGGTCGGTCAGGATGTCACCGAAGAGGTTATCGGTGACCAACACGTCGAACTGTGCTGGGTTTTGCACCATGTGGATCGTGGCCGCATCGACGTGCATATAGTCTACGGCGATTTCAGGGTACTCGGCGCCAACGGCCTCGACGACGCGCTGCCAGGTCGCGCCGGCGTGCACGAGCACGTTGGTCTTGTGCACCCAGGTGAGCTTCTTGCGGGGGCGGGCCATCGCGGTCTCGAAGGCGTAGCGCACCACGCGCTCGACCCCGAAGGCCGTGTTCACGGACACCTCGGTCGCGACCTCGGCCGGCGTGCCGGGGCGAAGCCGCCCGCCGTTGCCGACGTATGGCCCCTCAGTTCCTTCCCGCACGACGACGAAGTCGACCACGCCAGGGTCGGCGAGCTTTGACTCGACGCCCGGGTAGAGCACGCAGGGGCGCACGTTCGCGTAGTGCTCGAAGTCGAAGCGTAGCTTTAGCAACAGCCCGCGCTCGATGTTCGCAGAGCGCAGCCGCTCGTCGCCCGGCACCCCGCCGACCGCGCCGAACAGAATCGCGTCGTGGCTCGCGATGGCCGCCTGCTCGATCTCTGGCAGCGTCTCCCCCGTTGCGAGAAAGCGGTCGGCGCCGAGCAGAAACTCTGTGCGCTCGATCGTCACGTCGCCGCCGGCAGTGACCGCGTCGATAACGCGGTTCGCCTGCTCAATGACCTCTGGGCCAATACCGTCGCCTGGAATCACTGCAAGCTTGATCGTGCGGGTCACTACGTGCTCCTCGTTGTGCGTGGAAATGTTGATTCCAGCATAGCCCCGCAGCGCCGCCCGCCGATGGTGCAGCGCGACAGCGCGACCGCGGCGCCTTCTCCCGGGGCTCCAACTCGCGCCCTCAGTTTTGCGCTACACTTAATTGACTGGTCAATCAGTTAACGAACTGAACCGGACCGCGTCGCTGAGATCAAGGAGGATCAATGACTTTTCGTACCCGCTTCACCGAGACTTTCGGCATCGAGCACCCCATAGTCTGCGGTGGTATGACGGCCGTGGGGCGCGCGCCGCTCATCGCCGCGGTCGCAAACGCCGGGGCGCTGGGCTTCTTGTCTGCCCTCACCCAGCCAACACCCGAAGAGCTCACGCAAGAGATTCAGCGCACGCGAGAGCTGACCGACAAGCCCTTCGGCGTAAATCTCACGATGCTGCCAACGATCAACCCCGTGCCCTACGACGAATACGCCGACGCTATCGTGCAGGCGGGCGTTCCGTTCGTCGAGACCGCAGGCAACAACCCTGAGCCGTTTCTCCCGGCCTTTCGCGCGGGTGGGGTGAAAGTCATTCACAAGGCGGTGACCGTGCGTCACGCCCTCAAAGCTCAGTCGCTCGGCGTCGATGCGGTGTCGATCGATGGGTTCGAGTGCGCGGGCCACCCGGGCGAGGACGACATCGGGGGTCTCGTGCTCATTCCGGCGGCGGCCGATCAGCTCGAGATTCCCATCATCGCCTCGGGCGGAATAGCAGACGCGCGTGGCCTCGTCGCGGCACTCGCCCTCGGCGCCGACGCCGTCAACATGGGCACCCGCTTTGTCGCAACGACAGAGTCGCCCGTGCACGAGAACATCAAGCGGCAGATCGTCGAGAACTCCGAGCGGTCGACGAACGTCGTCTTCCGCAAGTTCCGCAACTCCGCCCGCGTAGCCAAGAACGCAGTCTCCGATGAGATCATCGAGATTCAGAACCAAGACGGCAGCACGTTTGCCGACATCGCGCACCTCGCCTCAGGCGCGCGCGGGCGCGAACGGGCGCTCGCGAACGGCGAGGTCGACGGCGGCGTGTGGTGGGCGGGCCAGACCCAGGGGCTCATCGGCGACATTCCCAGCACCGCCGACCTCGTCGGCCGCATCGTCTCCGAGGGGCGTTCGATCGTAAGCGCGCGCCTCGCCGGGATGCTGGGTTAGGGCGCAGCGAACCCCGCGCTGGCTGCCGCCCGGCCCCGTGTCCGAGCGGCAGCCAGCGCTCGCCTCGCCACCAGGCTCAGGCGGCAGCAGGCGCGAAAACGGGTGAGAGCGGGCTCCCGGAGCTGCCCACTGCGATCACGTTCTCGGCCTGGTGCACCACGTAGTCGATCTCGCTTTGCGGCGACAGAAATGCGACGTGCGGGCTGGCGAGCACACGCGGATGCCGCAGCAGCGCGTCGCCCGGGTCTGGCGGTTCGACCTCGAGCACATCGAGGGCGGCGCCAGCGAGCCGGCCGCTGTCGAGAGCATCGAGCAACGCGGCCTTGTCGATGAGCGCGCCGCGGGCGACGTTCACGATGCGCGCACCCGCCGGGAGCAGCGCCAGGCGTTGGGCGTCGAGCAGCCGAGACGTCTCGGGCAGCAGCGGCAGGTGCAGGCTCAGCACATCGGCCCGCCGCAGCACGGCCTCGAGGCCGAGCCGTTCGAGGCCCGGCACCGCGAAGTCGGCAGGGTCGTAGCCGACAACCTCTCCGAAGATCGGGGCAGCGAGCCCCGCGAACCGTCTGCCGATGCGGCCGAGGCCGAGCACCCCAACCGTCAGCGCCGAGGGCCGCGCGAGCGCGTCGGCCGCCCCCGGGTTCCACTCGCCAGCCCGGGTCGAACGATCGAACTGCGGCAGACCACGAACGAGCGACAGGGCCATCGCGAGCGCGTGCACCGCGACCTCCTCGGTCGCCGAGGCAGGCACGTTCGACACGGAGATGCCCCGCGCCGCGCATGCGGCGAGGTCGACCATGTCGGTGCCAACCGACTGAGTCGCGACGATGCGCAGGGCCGGCAACGCGTCGAGCATCTCGACCCCCACCGGGGAGTACCCGATGAGCAGGGCCTGCGCATCGGGAGCAACCGCTGCGATCGTTGCCGGGTTCTCAGACCCGGCAACGCGCACCTCCCACCCTGCTGCCTCGAGGGCCGCAACACCCGGCGCGGGGTCGGTACCAACGATGTCGGAATAGACGGCGAGCGGCCGGCTCATGCCTGCCGCTGCTCAGCGTCGTCTGGAACGAGGCGGCTGTCTTCGGTCGCCCACGTCATCACGGCGCGGTCGCCCTCGAGCGGGGCCGATACCCCGTGCGAAATCGGCGTGCGCGCAACGACGACCTGGCCCGACTCTGTGCGGCCATAAACGACCATGTCGCTGCCGAGGTAGACGCAGTTGAACACGCGAACCGGGGCGGCGTTCGTGAGCCCCTCGGTGCTGGCAGCGACGCGCACGTGCTCTGGCCGCACCATGAGGAGGCTCCCGTCGCCACTCGGGCGCCCGAAACGCGCCCCACCGTCGGTGACGAACCCGTCAGCGTCGACGCGCCCCTCAAAGAGGTTCGACTCCCCGATGAACTCGGCGACGTAGCGCGAGTTCGGGGAATCGTACAGCTCCTTCGGGGTTCCCAGCTGCACGATCTTGCCGTGTTTGAGCAGCGCAATGCGATCAGACATCGTGAGCGCCTCGTGCTGGTCGTGGGTCACGAAGATGAACGTGATGCCGAGCTCCTGGTGAATGCGGCGAATCTCGAGCTGCATTTCCTCGCGCAGCAGCTTGTCGAGGGCCCCAAGCGGCTCGTCCATGAGCAGCACGCGCGGTTCGAACACGATGCCGCGCGCGAGCGCGACGCGCTGCTGCTGCCCGCCAGAGAGCTGATCTGGCTTGCGGTCGGCGAGGTGATCCATCTGAATCATGCGCAGCACGTCGCCGACACGCTGCTGCACCTCGGCCTTCGGACGACGCTGACGGCGCAGCCCGAAGGCAACGTTGTCCCAGACGCTCATGTGCGGGAACAGGGCGTAGTGTTGAAACACCATGCCGAGCCCGCGCTTGTGCGGCGGCCTGCGCGTGAAGTCTTCGCCGTCGACCTCGAGCAGGCCCGCGTCTGGCTTGTTAAAGCCCGAGATGATGTTGAGCAGCGTCGATTTGCCCGAGCCGCTCGCTCCGAGCAGGGTAATGAACTCCCCAGCGTTGATGTCGAGGCTCACGCGGTCGAGCACCGTGAGGTCGCCGTAGCGCTTCACGATGTCTGAGACGCGGATCGCTGCGCCTGCCTGTTGCTCGACCTGCGAGATTTGTTGGGTGTACGTGAGTTGGCTCGTCATGCGAGTTCCTCCTGCATAGTGACGATGCGCTTCCGGCGGCGACGCTCGGAAGCAGATGCGAACAGCTTGAATACGCCCTGACCCGCAAACGCGGCGAGTATGACGATGAGGGAGATTGTCGAAATCGCCGCGATTGTTGGGTCGATTTGTACGCGGATCCCCGACCACATTTTCACTGGCAGCGTGGTGATATCTGGGCCCGAGAGGAAGATCGCGACGACGACCTCGTCCCAGCTGGTGATGAAGGCAAACAGCGCTCCAGCGAGCATGCCGGGGAAGATCAGCGGGAGCGTGATTCGAAAGAAGGTGCCGAGCGGGGTGGCCCCGAGATTCATCGCAGCCATCTCAAGCCGCCGGTCTACCGAACTCAGCGAGGCGACCACATTGATGAGCACGTACGGAACACCAAGCGCGGTGTGCACCAAGACGAAGCCGAGCGTCGTCTGCGTGAGCCCGAGGCCGAGGAATGTGATGTAAACCGCGAGGCCAACGATGACGAAGGGGACGATCATCGGGGCGAGCAGCACCCCCATCACCACCCCGCGGAACGGGAACTTTCCGCGCACCAGCGCAAGCGCTCCCATCGTGCCGAGCACGACGGAGAGCAACGCAGACAGCAGCCCGATACTCACGCTGTGGCCGAGAGAGCTCATCCACGCTGCATCGTTAAAGAACTTCTCGTACCACTGCATTGTGAACCCCTCTGGCGGGAACGCGAGGTACGGGCTCTCAGACCACGACATTGGAACGATGACAAGCACGGGCATCAGGAGGTACACCCCAATGAGCACAGCGAGGAGCCCGAGGAACGCGCGTGTGAGAATCTTCGCCATCAGCTTCTCCTCATGAGTGCTTTTTCGAGGTTCAAGAACTTGCCGGCCACACCGAGGAGCACGAGCGTCAAGACGAGCAGCATCGTCGCGAGCGCCGCCGCGAACCCGTATCGCAGCACCGCGGACACCTGCTGCACGA
Organism: Leucobacter albus; assembly: GCF_039528015.1. Taxonomy (NCBI): domain Bacteria; kingdom Bacillati; phylum Actinomycetota; class Actinomycetes; order Micrococcales; family Microbacteriaceae; genus Leucobacter; species Leucobacter albus. Next base: position 19,417 of record NZ_BAAAKZ010000012.1, read on the forward strand.
TGAGCTCGCCGATCATGGTGTTCTGGGGCCCGCCAAGCAGGGCCGGCGTGATGTAGTAGCCGAGCGCTTGAATGAACGTGAGCAGCAGGCCCGCCGCCACCCCGGGCACGCTCAGTGGCACGAAGATACGCCAGAACGCGCCAGACGGCCGGGCGCCGAGGTTCTGAGCTGCGAGCCCCAGGCGGTTATCGATGCCGCTCATCGTCGCGTACATCGGGAGCACCGCGAACGGCAGCGACACCTGCACCATGCCGAAGACCACGCCGCTGAAGGTGCGCAGCATAGTGATCGGCTCATCGATCGCCCCGATGTCAGTGAGCATCGTGTTGATGACCCCCGTATCGCGCAGCAGCACGATGAGCGCGAAGCTACGCACGAGCACGCTCGTCCAGAACGGAATGAGCATGATCACCATCATGATGTTGCGCCACAACGGCGGCACGAGCGTCATGAGGTAGGCGTACGGGTAGGCGAGCAGCAGCGTGACGAGGGTGACGAGCAGCGCGACATAGAAGGTGTTCATAATGACCTTCATGTACAGCGGCTCGGCAAACACCGCGACGTAGTTCCCGAACCCCGGCTCGGGGTCGGTGAAGCTCTTCACGAGCATCGCAACGAGTGGCACGAGAAACACGACGACAAGGAAGATGACGAGGGGCACGACGAGCGCCCCCCAGCCGTCAATGGCGAAGTACTTCCGCTTCGGCGCCGCCGCTGTCGATGGCGCCGCTGCGGTTTCGACGGTACTCATTCAGCTCAACCCGCCATCCAGACGTTCATTTGCTCCGTCACTTCGGAGTAGTGCTCGGCCCAGTAACCGTAGTCGATCATCGCCGCCATCTTTGCCTGGTTCTCCGCACTGTTGGGAAGCTCCTTCTGCTCGTCTGCCGATAGCAGCTCGAGGGCAGCGGGGGTCACGGGGCCGTATCCGGTCTGCTTCGAATACTCCGCCTGAGCGGCAGGTGTTGCGAGCACCCACTGCATCCACTCCTGGGCGAGGTCTGCGTTGGCGTAGCCCTTCGGAATCACGATCTGCTCGTAGGTTCCGAGAGCCTCGCCATACTCGTTTGCGACCGGCTGACCGCTTGCCTGGGCTTTGAAGATGCGGCCGTTCCACGCTTGCACGAGCGGCGCCTCACCGCTCGCGACGAGTTGCGTTTGCTGGTCGCCGGTGTCGTACCAGACGATGTCGCTCTTGATCGTGTCAAGCTTCTTGAACGCGCGGTCGAGATCGAGCGGGTATAGGTCTTCCGGCGCGACGCCGTCGGCGATGAGTGCTGCCTCGAAGATGCCCCCGGTTGCGTACTTCCAGAAGCCCCGTTTGCCCGGGAACTTCTCGGTGTCGAAGAACTCCGCCCAGGTAGTGGGGTGCGCGTCTGGGAATTTCTCGGTGTTGTAGCCGATTGTAAACGAGTACTGCAGAATCGGAATGCCGCAGTCGCTCATGGTGACGGGGTCGACGCCGTGCTCCTCGGCGGCCCGCTTCACTGCATCGTCGAGTTTGGTGAGCGTGCCGGCTGCGCAGGCCGTCTCGGTGAAGTTCGGTTCAACCTCGACTGTGCCCCAGTTGACCTTGCCCGCCTGCACCATTGCATCGAGCTTGGCGTAGTCGGTCGGCGAATCCTCTTTCATCGCGACACCGAACTCCTCTGCCCATGGCTGGTAGAGCTGCTCCATGGCGACGCGCTGAGTTTCGCCGCCCCAATCCACCATTGTCAGGGACTTCTCTGATGCCTCATCTGTGGCTCCTCCGGCGCAGCCGACGACGGCCAGTGAAGCAGTAGCAATTCCCGCAACGGTGATGACAAGTTTCCTGTTCATCTTCAACGTCCTCCTTGACGTTTTTATTAACTGAGTAGCCAGTCAATAATGACAACTATGGCAGCCAATCGCTACGATGGCAACACCGCGGCCCGAATTCTGCGGTCGCCCGAACACCCGCAGAGGCCCCTCACACACTGATCGCAAAGGAGCGACATTGACTCAGACCCCACCCGTTCACCCCACCGCTTCGACCGCTCAAGGGCAGACACCATTTGACCGCCTGCGCAGAATTCTGCCCGAGGAGAGCGGCGTCAACGACAAGGGCGAACTCACCATCGGCGGCGTCTCAGTCAGGGCTCTCGCCGACGAGTTTGGCACTCCGCTGCACATCTTCGACGAGCACGGGCTGCGCCGACAGATGCGCAGCCTCGTGCAGGGGTTACGCGAGCGCTGGCCAAACTCGGAGGTGCTCTTCGCGTCGAAGTCGATGCCGATCGTCGCCGTGTACGCAATCGCGGCCTCAGAGGGCATGAGCATCGATGTCGCTGGCCTCGGCGAACTGCGGCTTGCAATCGAGGCCGGCGTGCCAGGAGATCGCATCTACATGCACGGCAACGCCAAATCGGACGAGGAGATTGCACTCGCCGTGGCCCACGGCGTCGGCACCGTCATCATCGATGGCACCGACGACATCGCACGGCTCGACGCGGCGCTTGCTGTCGGCCAAACCCAGCGCATCTTGCTGCGCGTCATTCCAAACATCGACGCCGATACTCACGCGACGCAGGCAACGGGCGGCGAGACCTCGAAGTTCGGGGTCACCTTCGATCAGATCGCCGAGATCGCGAAGCTCGTGAGCCACAACTCAAAGATCGAGCTAGTCGGCCTGCACGTGCACATCGGGTCTCAGATCTTGGAGACAGAGCCCTTCGCAGAGGCGGTGCGCCGCGTCACGAGCCTCGGCGAGTTTCCCGTGTACGACGTCGGCGGCGGCCTTGGCGTGAACTACACCCCGACAGATCACGCGCCGACCGTCGAGGAGTACCTCGACGCCGTCGTCGCCGCGGCTCGTGGCCTGCTCCCTGCCGACACCAAGCTCATCATCGAGCCCGGCCGTTCGACGGTAGCCCGGGCGGGGGTCACCGCCTACTCGGTGGTGACCACGAAACAGACGGGCCGGCGCTTCGTCGCGATCAACGGCGGCATGGCCGACCACCTCGACACCGCCCTCACCGGGCAGCAGTACAGCCCGATCCTCGCCGACCGACCCACGGCGATGCCCGACACGATCGCGCAACTCGTCGGCAGGCAGTGCGAGTCGGGCGATCTCTTCGTCGACAACGCCCACCTGCCACACCCACAGATCGGCGACATCGTGGTGCTCGCTGCGACCGGCGCCTACGCGTACACGCTGACCAACAACTACAACGGCGCGCTGCGGCCTGCGGTGGTCTTCGTGGGCGGCGGCGAGGCCCGGCTCGCGGTGGAGCGCGAGTCGCTCGATGATCTGCTCAGGCTGCACCGGGTCGCGGCTGAGCACGACTGGAGCACCCAGATCTAGCGATAGGGCCGCAGCTGCGGCGAGGGGCCCCGACACGGTCGTGTCGGGGCCCCTCGCCCGCGAGACTACTCAAACAGCCCCATCGGCACGTGCACCAGGGAAACACCCGGCGTCGACACCGCGCGCGCGACGACCGCTTCGAGCTGCGACGCCTCGGCGACCGCGAAGCCCGTGCCGCCGAAGGCGCGGGCGAGCAGTGGCCAGTCTGGTTGGCGCAGCTGCACGGCGATCGGGGCAATGCCGCGGTCGATCTCGTTCTGCTCGATCTCGCCGTAGCCACCGTTGTCGACGCAGACCACTGTGAGATCGAGCCCCTGCTCGACCGCGGTTTGCAGCTCGACGACCGAGAACATGAGCGCCCCGTCGCCCGTGACGCACACCACATGCCGCTCCGGGGAGGCCAGCTTCGCGCCGATCGCGGCTGGCACACCGTAGCCGAGCGTCGCATAGGTGATCATGTTCAGGCACTCCCCCGGAGCGTCGGGTCTGAACGCCTCGGCGATGCCGTTATAGCTGATCTGCGACGAGTCGCCCGTCACGATGACGCCCTGCGGCAGCGCCGACACGATGCGCGTCGCCACCTCCACCGAGGCTCGGCTCGTGCGCATGGCTTCGGCGGCGCACGCCTCGCGCACAGCGGCAACGTCACACCACGGGCTCGCCTGCTCGGCCCCCTCGAGGCCGCTGCGCACGCCCGCGAGGAGTCTCGGCACCTCGTTCTCCGCCCGCCCGACAAGCTCCGTGGCGAGGGGAGGCCCGACCCGGATCTGCGCGGCGTCTGCGTCAACCCGAATGACGGCGCCACGTGGCGACAGCGGCCCCGTCATAAACTCGCCTACCGCGATCTTCGAGCCGACAATCAGCAGCACATCCGCACCCTCGAGCAGCTCGACGGCCGGCGCGAGCCGCAGTTCTGCCCCGACGGATAGGGGGTGCGACTCCGGGATCACGCCCTTACCGTTCGAGCTCGTGACGACCGGGGCGCCGAGCTGTTCGGCCAGTTCGCGGAGCTGCTCGCGGCTTCTCCGCGAGCCCCGCCCGGCAAGAATCGCCGGGCGCTTCGCAGCCAGGAGCAGCTCCACAGCCGACTCAATCTCCGCTGCCGGCGCGGCCGCCCCTTGAGCGGCTTCACGGGCCGCGAGCACCGCTTCGTCGAGGGCCGCAGCCTCCTCGAGTAGGTCGAGCGGCACCTCGACATACGCCGGCCGCGGCCGCGGGCCCCGAAACAGCTCGAACGCGGCGTGGACAGCATCGACGGCCGCCTCCGCGCTCTCGACCCGCACCGCCAAGTCAATCACCGACGCTGCAGCCCCGAGCTGGTCCTTGGTTTCGTGGAGCGTGCCAACCGTGCTCCCCTCATGACCCCGGGCCGGGCCCGGCGCGAGAATCAGCATTGGGCGGGACTCGCAATAGGCAGTGCCAGCCGCAGACAGCGCGTTGAGCAGCCCCGGCCCCGAGGTTGCAACGACTACGCCGGGCAGCTCAGTGCGCTGCGCCCACGCGTCTGCGGCGTAACCTGCGCCCTGCTCGTGACGGCTCGTGACGGCACGGATGCCGAGCCTGGGCAGGTGCCGATAGAACTCGAGGTTGTGGGTGCCGGGAATGCCGAAGACCGTGTCGACGCCGTAACCGCGCACCACCCGCATGATCGCGAGCCCCGTGTTCTCGGGGTGCACGCCCGCGGCACGGGCCGCCCGGCGCTCCGCCTCCGGCACCGCAGCCCCCGGAACGGTCTGTGCCGCGCTCACGCGACCGCCCCCGCTGCAAGAGCGCGGTCGCCTGCCTCGATTGCTGCGAGCCCCCGCGCAGCAATCGCCAACGCGGCTGCGCGCGGGGTGATGCCGTCACGGGCTGCGTCTAGTAGCGCCGCCTCGGTGAGCGCACCGATGCGCTCGTCGAGCATGGCGGTCGACTGCTCCCACGATCCGTCGATATCTCCGAAGAGCACCCACCACCACCAGGCGTTCGTTCCCGAGTTGGCGACGAAATCCGGAATCACCGCGACGCCCCGATCCGCCAACGCACGCTCGGCCTCCGCCGACACTGGGAGATTCGCGGCCTCGACCACGAGCCCCGCCGTGATCTGCTCGCAGTTACTCACCCCGATGCAGTTTGAAACGGCCGCCGGCACGAGCACGTCGCACTCGATCGACAGCCACCGATCGCCCGGCAGTTCGCGGGCGCCGCCCGGCAGGCGCGACCGGTCTACGGTGCCGAAGGCGTCGCGTGCGGCGAGCAGCAGCTCGACGTCGAGGCCCGAATCGTCGACGATCACCCGAGCCGCATCCACGACGGCAACGATCCGCACGCCGGCCCGCGAGAGGAATCTCGCGGTCGCCCCGCCCATCGACCCCAGCCCCTGCACGACCGCGCGCGCCCCTACTGGGTCGATTCCCCGGAGGCGCATCGCGGTGAGCGCTGCCACGGTGACACCGTAGCCGCCGACGAGCTCGTCTTGCGCGATCCCGTCAACCGTCACCGAGAACGCGCGCGCGAGCCGCGCATCGGCCGCCGCAGTCTCGCGCTCGGCCCCCAGCAACCGGCGCACGGGCGCAACGGCGCTCCCCCACCCTCGCCGCTCGAAGATCTCGTCGATGTCGTGCTGCCGCACCCCGAGGTCTTCGCCGACCGCCCAGTAGCTGCGAAGAATGGGGCTCAGGCTATCGAGGAAGCGCTCGAGCACGCCCTTCGCGCCCGGGTGTCGCGGGTCGAAATCGATGCCGCCCTTCGCGCCTCCGACGGGCACGTAGCGCGCTCCCTCGAGCAGGTGCACGGCCTCCTTTTTTGTCATCGCCTGAGCGAGGCCCCGCACCTCCTCGAGGGTGCACCCCGCACGCATGCGCAGGCCGCCGCTCGCGACCCCGCGGAGCAAGCGGTCGATCACCACGTAGCCCGTGGCGTCGCTGAGATCGTCTTGCCACACGATCTCCATGAAAGAGGGGCGGGGCCCCAAAACGTTCGCGTTCATGTGTTCTCCTCGGTTGTCACTCTCAGTGAAGCCCGTCGGCGGGCAGGGAGCTACTGAGCCATCCAGACGTTGAAACGCTCCGTGACCGGGCCGTACTGCTCCGCCCAGTAGCTGTAGTCGATCGTGGCGACCGACTGGGAGTTCACGGCCTCGCTCCCGGCGAGCTCCTGCTGAATCTCTTGCGGAATGAACTCGAGCGCCTTCGGGGAGGCGGTGCCATAGCCGGTTTCTTCGGCCTGCTTTGCCTGCGCCTCGGGGTGCGACAGGAACCACACCATCCACTCCTGCGCCAGCTGCTCGTTCGCGTAGCCGCTCGGAATGACGACGTGGTCGTAGGTGATGAGGTTCTCACCAAACTCATTCGCGACCGGCTGGCCGTCTGCGGCGGCCTGCGTGATGCGGCCGTTCCAGGCTTGCACGAGTGGGGCCTCGCCGCTCGCGACGAGCTGGGTCATTTGGTCGCCCGTGTCGTACCAGACGATGTCGCTCTTGATGGTGTCGAGCTTCTTGAACGCGCGGTTGAGATCGAGCGGGTAGAGATCTGCCGGCGCGACGCCGTCGGCGAGCAGCGCGGCCTCGAAGATGCCGCCGGTCGCATACTTCCAGAAGCCACGCTTGCCCGGGAACTTCTCGGTGTCGAAGAACTCGGCCCAGGTCGTCGGGTGCGCCCCTGGGAACTTCTCGGTGTTGTACGCGATCGTGAACGAGTACTGCAGAATCGGAATGGCGCAGTCGTTCACGAACTCCGGGTTCACCTCGGCCGCTGCGATCGCCTGCTTCACCTCGTCGTTGAGCTTCGCGAGCGTTCCGGCCTCGCAGGCCGTCTCGGTGAAATTGGGCTCGGCCTCAACCACGCCCCAGGCGACTTTGCCTGCCTGCACCATCGCGTCGAGCTTGGCGTAGTCGGTTGGCGAGTCCTGCTGAATCGTCACGCCGTTCTCCTCCGCCCACGGCTGGAACACCGTCGCGACGTGGCCCTCCTGTGCAGCGCCGCCCCACATGGTGACGGTGAGACTCTTCGCGTCTGCGGCAGCTCCGCCGCCGCCCGCGCAGCCGCTGAGCAGCATTCCGGCGGCTGCGACCGCCGCAACCGCGGCGAGAGTTCTCTTTCGATCGTGCATCTGGCGTCCTCCTTGACGTCACATTAACTGAGTCGTCAGTTAACAGAATGATTGTTGCATTTCGGCGCGGCCCTGGCAATACGCGGGCGGTGCGCCCGACTACATGTTGCGTGAGATCACCAGGCGCATGATGTCTGAGGTGCCCTCCTCGATTTCTTCGAGCTTCGCGTCGCGCATCCACTGCTCGACAGGAAACTCGCGCGAGTAGCCCCACCCGCCGAGGGTCTGCACAGCGGCCCACGTGCAGAACGCGGCCGTTTCAGACGCCTGGAGCTTTGCCATCGCCGCCTCGCGCACGATCGGCTTGCCCTGGTCGAACATCGTCGCGGCGCGAAGCGTCTGCAACCAGGCGGCATCGATGCGGGTGGCCATGTCGGCCAGGCGGAAGGCAACGGCCTGGTGCTCGATAATCGGCTTGCCGAACTGCACCCGCTCCCGCGCGTAGTTCAGGGCGTACTCGTACGCAGCACGCGCGACGCCGGTGGCCGCCGCGGCCAGCACAATGCGCGATGCGTCGAACGTCTTCATCAGGCCGAAGAAGCCCTGACCCTCGTCGCCCAGGCGGTCTGACTCCGGCACGAACACGTCGTCGAAGAACAACTCGCGGCAGGTGATGGCCCGCTGGCCCATCTTCTTCATTGGCTCCCCCATAGTGAAGCCAGCAGCATCCTTGCGAATCAGAAAGGCGCTGACACCCTTCGACCGCTCGCTGGGGTCGGTCTTCGCGAACACCACGTACTGCTCGGCGTAACCGGCGTTCGAAATCCAGGCCTTCTGGCCGCGCAACAGGTAGCCGCCGTCGGTATTCACGGCCTGGGTCACAATCGAGGCGGCGTCAGACCCCGCGCCCGGCTCCGTCGTGGCGAGCGCGGTGAGCACCGGCTTGTCACCCGTGAGCGGGCGCAACCACTGCTCCTTCTGCTCCTGAGTTCCAAGCACGAGCATGGGGTCTGCGTAGAACCCGTTCGAGCAGAGGAAGTTGCCGATGCCGAGGTCTCCCCAGCACAACTGCTCTTGCACGAGGCACTGGGTGAAGAGGTCGGTGAAACCGCCGCCACCGAACTCCTCGGGAATCATGAAGTCGGTGATGCCGACCTTCGCCGCCTTCTCGAAGAGATCGAGCGGGGAGCCGGCGTCGGCCTCGTCGACCTGCTTTGCTCGCGGGCGAATCTCCTCTGCAGCGAACTCGCGACAGAGCTCAACAATCGCCTCTTGCTCATCGGTGAGCTGCCAGATCGAGCGGGTGCTTTCCATCAGGTTCATGTGTGTATTTCCTTTCGGGAGGGTTTCGAATCGGGCACGCGAGGGCTCGCGCAGCCCGGTGGCACTGCAAACTCGGTGGCCGTCACGGCCGCCCCTCGGCTATCACCGCGAGGCAGTCGACCGCGAGCGCGCCGTTGATGCCGACGCGCACCGGGTTGATTTCGATCTCGGTGACCCCCGGGCTCGCCGTGAGCACCGCCGACAGCCGCATGATGACGCCGACGAGCGCCTCGGTGTCGAGCGCGGCACGGCCACGCCAGGGCTCCAGCAGCGGGGCGCTGCGCAGCCGAGCGATCATGCCGAGCGCGGTCTCGCGACTCACGGGAGCCCGCTCGAGCGCAATGTCACCCCAGATCTCGGTGCCGGTGCCGCCCGCTCCGACCGAGACGATAGGCCCAAAGGCCGGGTCTCGCCTGGCCGAGACAATGTACTCGGCGAAATGCTCCCGCGTGTCTTGCACCTCGACCGTGAAATCGCCGTCGCCGATTCGGGCGTGCATCGCGCGAAACGCCGAGCGCGTCGCAGAGGGCCCCTGCAGCCCGAGCGTCACTCCCCCGGCCTCGGTTTTGTGCGCGAGCCATGCCGCCTTGAGCACTACCGTGCCCCCGAGCTCGGTGGCGGCCGCGGCGGCCTGTTCGGCGTCACGAACGATGCGGAAGTCAGGGAACGGGATGCCAGCTGCGGCGAGCTCCGAGCGAATCTCGGTCTGCGTGACCCCGCGCAACGCTGGGCCCTCAGCGGGCGCCACACCGTGGGCGTGGCCGAGCCTGCGGGCGGCAGAGAGCGCGAGCAGCGCGTCTTCGATGCGCCCGGTGACCGGCACCCCGGCGTCGCGCAGTCGCTGCGAGACCGCCGAGTCGGGGGCCATGGCGTGCACCACGACGGGCACCGCTGTGACCGCGGCGAGCCGGTCGGCCACCGCGCTCTCCGCGGCAACAAGTGCGGGCATGTCGTGACCGTAGCTACAGAAGTATCCAGACAGCACAATGGCATCGACCTCACCGCTGTCGGCGAGCAGCCCCGGGAGTTGGGCGTAGACGTCGAGGCTCGCCTCGCCAGACCCTGCGAGGTCGATGGGGTTGCGGCTCGACGCAGCGGCCGAGAGCAACGCATCGAGGCGAGCCCGCAGCGCCGAGCTCAACTCGGGCAGCTCGATGCCGAGGCCGGCCGCCACGTCAGCTGCGATGCCGCCCTGCCCGCCGCTGTCACTAATGACCGCGACACGCGGCCCCGCTGGCGCATTGCGCCGGTGCAGGTACGAGGCGATCTGCACGAGCTCGGCCGGCGTGCGCACCCGCAGCGCGCCTGCGGCGCGGCAGGCCGCATCCACAAGATCCATCGACGAGGTCATCGCGCCGGTGTGCGACTGCGCAAGCTCGCGGCTCGCGTCGCTCGCCCCCGTTGTCAGCAGAATCACTCCGATGCCCGCGGCGGTAGCCTCGGCGATCGCGGCAAAGAGGTTGCTCGCGTCTGAGAAATCCTCGACGTACAGGCCGATGGTGCGGGTGGGGGCGTCACCAATAATTGATCGCACGACCTCGGCCGCGCCCATGTCGGTCTGGTTGCCAAGCGACACGAAGCGCGAGACCCCAACGCCGGCGCGCGCGCCGATCGCCGCGATCTCGCTGCCCAATTGACCACTCTGCGAGACGATCGCGAGGCTGCCTGGGCGCATGCTGCCCCACATGAGCTGCAGCTCACCCTCGGCCGAGTAGATGCCGAGGCTGTTCGGGCCGATCATGCGCGCACCGTGCTCGCGAAGCAGGGCCGCGGTCTCGGCCTCCTCAGCCATCGCCGCGGCAACGACCACGAAGGCGCGCGAGCCAAGCCCGAGGGCCTCGCGAATCACGCCTGCAACGAGGTGGCCGGGCACGGCAATCGCCACGAGCTCTGGCACCTCGGGGAGGTCGCCGAGGCTGCGGTAGCTTGGCACGCCGAGCACCTCAGCACCCCCGCGGTTCACGAAGTAGACGGGGCGCCGGTGGGCGCCCGATTGGGCCCCCTTCGCAAGCCAGTGGCCCCACTTGGCCGGGTCGCCGGAGGCCCCAACCACCGCAACCGAACCCGGGTTGCCAAACGCCGTCGTGACCGCGCCGTCGTCGAGGCGGGCAGAAGAAGCAGAAACCAACATCATCGTCCTTGATCCGTGGTGAACTCGGCCAGCAGTTCTTAACTGGCTATTCAATCAATTTAGCGGAGACGCAAAAGCGAAGTCAAGCAATCTCCCCGGTTTTGCCCGCGGGCCTTAGTCGAGCGTCAGGTGATTGCCGACGAACTCGGCACACAGCTCCCGCATCGCCTCAGCCGTGATTACCGTCGAGCCGAGCAGTGCCTGCACGGCGAGGCCATCAATCATCGCGATGAGCTGATTCACCTTCGACGTGAGCCCCTCGGCGACAAACACACCCTGATCCACTCCCTCGTCGATCACATCACGAATCAGGCGACGCCACTCCCCGTAGGCGGTCTCATTGAGGCGGCGCAGTTGCTCGTCTTGCAGGGCGCCCACCCAGAGCTCGAGCCAGACGTGCCACGACTCCCGCGTTGCCTCGTCAACCGGAACGTACGACTCGAGCAGCCTGCGGAGCTTCTTATCGGCGGGCAGTTCCTCGGCGAGCAGCGCAGAGCGCCGCTCGAACGACGAGGAGAAGTTGTCTTCGAAGGTCTCTCGAATGAGCTCGTCTTTGCTCTCGAAGTAGTAGTGCACGATGCCTGGCGAGACACCAGCCTCGCGAGCCACATCTGCGACCCGCAGCATCGCGACGCCACGCTGCACCATCACCCTGCGTGTGGCGGCCATAATCTGAGCCCGCCGCTCGTCTTCAACGCTCGGCCGCACCATGTGACCCACCTCTCAAAGCGCCGGATGCGCTCAATTGTCTCCATCGTAGCCCGCGCGCGTCGGGCAGGCCCGCCGCCGCGACGCCCCGCATGCAGTTCTCACCACAGCTCATCTCACTGCTCCCCCACGGCCCCTCGCACCTCTCGAGCAGCCCGGCGGCCCGAGGCGATGGCGCCATCGATATAGCCGTTCCACACGCTCGCCGTCTCGGTTCCCGCCCAGTGCAGCCGACCAACCGGTTCGCGCCAGCCGGCGGGCCCGTGCTCGACCCACGTGCCCGGCGTGGGGTTGGCGGCGTAGGCGCCCTCGATGAACGGCTCCTCAGCCCAGTCTTTCTCGGCGTATCTGAGCGGCTCCGCCGCTTCGCTTCCGAACAGCTCGACGAGGGTATCGATCACCTCCTGCCGCCTGCCGTCTTTTCCCCGACCGCGCCACACGCGAAGGCGCTCGGCGTACACGAAGCACACGAGCACGCCAGCCGAGAGATCGTGCGGGGAGTTGTCGAACACGAACCCGAGCGACGAATCGCCGTACAGCGTCGCCTCACCACTCAGCCCGCGTTCGCGCCAGAACGGGCGGCCATACGAGACGTGGATCTTCACGACGTCTCCCATCGGGCTCTGTGCGAGCCAACGCCGCCGCGACAGGGGCAACTGCGGCTCGTATGCGATGCGGCGCCCGGCAGAAGGCGGCACGGCAACGATGACACGCTCGGCCCGAACCTGGCCCCGGTCGGTAACCACCGTCACACCGCCGCCCGACTCCTCGACGCTCCGCACCGCGGCGTGAAGCACGACGCGGTTGCCCAGTCGCTCGGCGACCCGCTGCGCGGCCTCCTGCGCGCCCGCGACGAAGCGCGTCTCCTGCGCGCAGCCCTCCGCTTCCATCAGCTGATCGAGGTTTCCGGCCGAGCCGATATAGAACAGAAAGTGCAGCATCGAAATGTCGCGTGGCTCCACCGTCCACACGCTCTGCACGGCGAGCGCCATGCGCAGCCGCGCGCCAGGGTGCGCGACCGTGCGCTCGAGGTACGACTGCACCGTCTCACCGTCGAGTTCAACGGCGGCTGGCGAGGCCCACGGGCGCTCGAGATCGATCGTCTGCGCAAGCCGATCCACCTCTGCCATCGCGGTCAGGTACTCGCCCATGCCTGGCCCGCCCTCGGGGCCGGCGATCTTGAAGTGCCGCTGCGAACCGTCGACCCAGCGCTCGATGTTGACCCCCTCGAGGTACGTCGGAAACGTCTCGATACCGAAGCGCTCGGCGAGGCCGAGAAACTCTCGCTGCGTCGGCCCGACCCACTGGCCACCGTGATCGATGACCACGCCCCCACTGTCGCGCTCCGAGAGCGTGCGACCTCCGACGCGGCCGCTCGCTTCGAGCACCACCACGTCGATTCCCGCGTCGTCAAGCTCAAGCGCGGCGGCGAGCCCGGCGTACCCGGCCCCGACAACGACCACGGCGGCCTCGCGCGGAAGCGCACGGTTTTGCTCTGACCTCTTCGTCTCCATTCGGCAAGTGTAGGGGTAAATTGACTAGCTGGCCAGTTTTGTGTCGGGGGCTTGACAGGCGATACCGCAAGATCCAGGGTTGTAACTTAACTGGTTCATCAATCAGAAACATCGAGGTCAGTGTGGACAACGAATTTGAAGCAGAGCTGCAGCGGCGTCTCGCCCGCATGGAGTCACCCGGCTGCGGCGGCATGGTGCAAACCAACCTCCCGTGGAAAGACTTCGCGATCGCCGTCGGAGCCCTCGCCGTTGGCTCCGGGCTGCTGCTCTGGTGGGCCGCCTAGTGGTCGATTACATACGCACCGAGACCATCAGCGCCGTGCGGGTGCCAGAGGACGCAACGCTGAACGAGCTCCCGCTGCTCCCCAAGGAGCGCCTGTGGGGTTTTTGGGACTACTCCGTTGTCAATATCGGCCTCGCGATCGCCACGTGGGCTTTCCTCCAGGGAGCGACCGTCGCCTACTACGTTGGCGCGGTGCAGGCGATCGCCAGCATCGTTATCGGTTACGGTATCTCGGTGCTGCTCGTCGCGCTCTCCCCCGTGCTGGCGTCGGCGAAATACGGCGTCGAGCAGTTCGTTATGCTGCGAAGCATCTTCGGGCACGCGGGCGCCCGCCTCGTCATGATCATCACCTCGACAATCTTTGCGGCGGCCTGGTCTGCAATCCTCGCGATCATGCTCGGGCACGGCGTTGTCAACATCATCAACACGCTGTTCGGCGTGAGTGTCAGCAAGACCGGCGCGGCCGTCAGCGTGCTCGGCCTCATCGCCATCATCGCTTCGTGGGCAATACTCGCGCGCGGCCCCGTGTCGGTGGAGCGCGTCAGCCAGATCGTCGCCCCCGCACTCGTCATCATTCTGGTGGTGATCGTGGTGATCATCTTCACGCGCGTGTCGTGGGAGGAGCTCACGGCGATCCCCCCGCTTGACCCCGAAGAGAACCCGCACGTCAGTTTCATGGTTGCAATCGAGCTCGGCATCGCCGGTGGGTTCGCCTGGTGGCCGAACATGGGCAACCTCGCGCGGCTCACGCGGAGCGCTCGCATCGCGTTCTGGCCGAACTGGATCGGCATCTTTGGAGCATCGGTGTTCGCCGCGATCGTCGGCACGTTCGCGGCCCTGCTGCTGAAGATCACCGAGCCAACGGACTGGCTCGTTCCGCTCACCGGCGCGGTATTTGGCACCATCGCGCTCATCGCGATCGCTTTCGCGAACGTCACCGCGATTCTCTCGCAGGGCTACGGTTCGATGCTCGCCCTGCGCAGTGGCGGCGGCAACCTGTTTCGCCGCATGGCCTGGCCGCTCATGGGCGTGATTATTCTCGGGCCAGCCGGCATTCTCGTGTTCTTCCCCGAGGCCGTCTACGAGAACTACGGTCGCTTTCTCTCGTGGGGCGCGATTCTCGTCGCGCCGCTCGTCGGCATCGGCATCGTCGACTACTTCATTCTGCGCCGCACAAGGGTGCCGGTGCGGGAGCTCTACAAGCCAGTTGCGACCTCGGCCGTCGGCTACTGGCGAGGCTGGAACCCGTGCGCGTTCGCTGCGCTTGCAGCCGGCGCCATCACGTACACGCTGCTCCTCCACCCGATCAGCTACGAGCCGTCGCCCTGGTTCCTCTACACAACCGCGTCGATCCCCTCGTGCCTCGTCGGCGGCCTCGTGTACTGGGTGCTCACGACGAGCGTCACGCAGCCGCTCGGGCTCGGCGGCTACGCGCTCGAGACACCGGTGTCGACAGGCATCATCAACGCACCGCGGTGACCGCCAGCACACCCAAACAAAGAAAACCCCCGCCGAAGCGGGGGTTTTCTATCCGGTGACCCTAGCGGGATTCGAACCCGCGTTACCGCCGTGAGAGGGCGGCGTACTAGGCCGCTATACGATAGGGCCGGACGCTGTTGTCTCTGTCTGGCCTAGGCCGTCGTTGACAACTCATATATATTCCCACGTCACCACTCACCGCGCAAATCGAGGGCGAAAAACCGCAACTCCCGCGCGTGTTGCGCCCGCCCTATTTCTGAGAATGCGCGATTTTCCGCGCGAGTTCGCGCTTGCCGATGACGCGGTCAATGAAGAGCTTCCCGACCAACCAGCCGCCGAGCGCAGTGATCACCCACACGATCGCGGGCGCGAGCAGCCAGGCCTGCAGCCCCGTGATGACGATACCGCCGTGAAAGAGCGTCGCGATCCACAGCGCGAGCAGCGTTGCGATCAGCCCGACCCCGCCGGTGAGCGGCGTCGCGTAGCGCTGCGCGAGCTTCATCACGAGCGGGCTCAGGATCGCGTGGGCGAGCGTGAACACTCCCAGCGCGACGAAGAACCCGGCAAGGTGCAGCGTCACTCCTGGCAGCGCGAAGTGAATCACAATGAGCGCCACGGCGGCGAGCACAATCTGGGCGGCGATGTTGAGGAGAAAACGCATAGCGTCCTTTCGCGGTGCGCTACGCGCGGGTGTCACGGGGCCGGAAGGCCTTCGCGGGGAGGTTTGGCCCGTCCCAGACCTGAATGATGCCCCAGGCAACCGCCGCGATCGGCACCGCGAGAACGGCTCCGAGCACGCCGCTGAGCACGGTGCCGATCGTCAGGGCGAGCAAGATCACGAGCGAGTGCAGCTTCAGCGCACGGCCCATGAGCACGGGCTGCAAGAAGTTGCCCTCGAGCTGGTTCACGAGCACGACGACGCCGACGACGAGTACCGCAGAGATCGGCCCGTTGGCTACGAGCGCGACGAGCGCCGCGAGAATGCCGGCGACTGTCGCACCGACGATCGGAATGAAGGCGAGAATAAACACGAGCGCCCCGAGTGGCAGCGCCAGCGGAACCCCGAGAATCACGAGGCCGATGCCGATGCCGATCGCGTCAACTGCCGCGACGGCGGCCGTGCCGCGCACGTACGACCCGAGGGTCGACACCGTCTTGTCGCCTGCGCGCTCCGCGCGGGCAAGCGCCGAGCCGCGGAACGGCCGCAGCAGGAACTGCCAGATCTGGGGGCCGTCTTTCAAGAAGAAGAACAGCACGACGACCATGAGCACGAGCCCCGTCACGAAGCTCGTGATTGCGCTCACGCCCGCGAGTGCCCCGGAGCCGAACTGCGAGCTTGTCACGAAGTCGATGACGGTGTCTTGCCACTCAGAAATCTGCTCGGAGCTCGGGGCGAACGGTAGCGTCTGCACCCACTCGAGCACCTGCTCAAAGCCGCTCTGCGCCTGGGTCGACAGCTCGTCCCACTCGTCTTGCACCGCCCAGACGATGAGCCAGCCGACGCCGGTGAGCAGCAGCATGATGCCGAGCAGCACGAGCACGGTAGCGAGTGCCGACGGCACGCGGTGAGAACGAAGCCAGCGCATCACCGGCGCAAACGTGCTCGCGAGGATCAGGGCGAGCAGAATCGGAATGAACACTGTGCTGAGCGTGCGCAGCCCGACCACCACTGCCGCCGTGAGGGCGAGCACGATGATGACCTGCAGCGAACGCGTAGCGATCATGCCGAAGCCGTCGCCCCAGGCCCCGCCCGCCCTGCCGCGCGCAGCTGGCGAATCGGGGGGCGGGGCGCCGTCTCCCCCGATCGCAGCACTGTCGCTGCCGCCGGAGGACAAACGAATGCCGCTCCGTCGCTCCAATTCGACTATGCGTCTGGTAAGTACCTGCTCTGTGCGGCGTCCGAACACTGGAAACCCCTCCTAGCTGTGGCCCATGTGTGTCGGAAGTCTACGCCCGGAGCGCCCGCTTCGCGACGAATTCGCGCAGTGTCGCCTCATCGTCGGCCATCTCTGTCACGTGCTGCGGCAGCTCGAGCAGCCCGGCGAGGTGCGCGGGGAGCGCCAGCCGCTCCCCCGTTGCCTCGAAGACGATGTCGGGGAACTTCTCTGGCTTCGCCGTCTCGAGCACAAGCATCGGCACGCCGGGCTCGACGTGCTCGCGCGCAACCTTCACGCCGTCTGCAGTGTGCGGGTCGATCGTGACGCCGCTCTCGGCGTGCACGGAGCGAATCGTGGCAACACGGTCGGCGTGTGTGCTCGTGCCGCTCTGAATGCCGAACTCGCTGGTGAACCGCGGCAGCTCCTCGCTGAGGTCGAGCTTGCCGGTCTCGTCGAGCTCGCGCCACGCAGCGTTCAAGCGCTCGGGGTCGCGTCCGAGCAGGTCGAAGATGAAGCGCTCAAGGTTCGAGGCCTTCGAGATATCCATCGACGGGCTCGAGGTCGCGTGCGTCTCGGCCGCGGCGCGCGGCGCGTAGATGCCAGTGCGGAAGAAATCGTCGAGCACGTTATTCTCGTTCGCGGCGAGCACGAGGCGGCGGATCGGCGCGCCCATCTCACGCGCGAAGTGCCCGGCGAGAATATTGCCGAAGTTGCCCGAGGGCACCGTCACTGACACCTTGAAGGTCTGGCGGGCCTCTGCGTCGAGCGCATCGCTCGCGCGCAGCCACGCCCAGAAGTAGTACACGACCTGCGCCGAGATGCGGCCGAGGTTGATCGAGTTCACGGCACCAATGCTGTACTCGCGCTTGAACTCGAGGTCTCCCGCGATCGACTTCACGAGGTTTTGGCAGTCGTCGAACACCCCGTCGACGGCGATGTTGTGAATGTTTGCGTCGTCGAGCGAGTACATCTGCGCGCGCTGGAAGTCGCTCATGCGACCCTGCGGCGACAGCATGAAGACAGAGACGCCCTCCTTGCCGCGCAGCGCATACTCGGCGGCCGAGCCCGTGTCTCCCGACGTCGCGCCGACGATGTTGAGCGTGCGCCCGGTCTTGCGCAGCACGTACTCGAGCGACTGCCCGAGAAACTGCATCGCCATGTCCTTAAACGCAAGCGTCGGCCCCTCAGACAGCCCGACGAGCGAGATCTCCTCGCTGATCGGAGTGAGCGGCACGATGCCTGGCGAGAAGCTCTCTTCGCGGTAGGCGCGCTCGCACATTGCCGCGAGCTCTGGCCCGGGAATATCGGTCGCGAAGAAGCTGAGAATCTCGGTTGCGAGCTCCGCATAGCTCAGCGACCGCCACGATTCGATCCGCTCGCGCGTGATCTCGGGCATCGTTTCGGGCACCGCGAGGCCGCCGTCTGTCGCAAGCCCCTCGAGCAGCGTCGCGCTAAAGGGTGCGGGGGTCATCCCGCCGCGGGTCGAGATGTATTCCACCAAAGCTCCTAACCGTTGCAGCTTCACAGTCTAGTGAAGCCGGCATGCGAGCGGCGGCACGATGGGCCGGTCGCCGGTGTTTCACAGCTTCGCAGGCGGTGGCGGATCCGCGAGTCACGGATCCGCCACCGCGCGCTCGCGCACCGCGCTACCACGACACCGGCAGCGCCTTGCCCTCCTCGTACCCGGCCGCAGACTGCAACCCGACGCGCGCGTTCACGTGGAAATCGGTGAGCGTCGCGGCCCCCGCGTAGGTGAACGACGAGCGCACCCCAGAGGTGATCATGTCGACGAGGTCTTCGACGCTCGGCCGCTGCGGGTCGAGGTAGATCTTCGACGACGAAATGCCCTCGGCGAACAGCTCCTTGCGGGCGCGCTCAAACGCGTCGAGCCGCGAGAACCGGCCCTGCACCGCCTTCGTCGAGGCCATGCCCCACGACTCCTTGTACTGCCTGCCAGACGGGTCGGCGAGCAGCTCGCCGGGCGACTCTGCCGTGCCGGCGAACCACGAACCAATCATCACCGAGGCAGCGCCGGCCGCGAGCGCGAGCGCGACGTCGCGCGGGTAGCGCACTCCCCCGTCGGCCCAGACGTGCGCACCGAGCTCGCGGGCCGCCTGCGCCGTCTCGAGCACGGCAGAGAACTGCGGCCGGCCGACGGCGGTCATCATGCGCGTCGTGCACATCGCGCCGGGGCCGACGCCGACCTTCAGAATTGTCGCGCCGGCTTCCACGAGATCGCTCACCCCGTCTGCGGTGACGATGTTGCCGGCCACGACCGGCAGGCCGAGGCCGAGCGCCGAGATCTCGCGCAGCGCGCGAATCATGCCCTCCTGGTGCCCGTGCGCCGTGTCGACAACGAGCACGTCGGCGCCGGCCGCCGCGAGCGCACGGGCGCGTGACGCCGGGTCGCCGTTGATGCCGACGGCGACGGCGACGGCAAGTCGCCCGTCTGCATCGAGCGCCGGGCGGTAGATCGATGCGCGCAGCGCCGAGCGCCTGGACAACGTGCCACGCACCTCGCCGGCGCTCGCAATGATGACAGCCTCGCCGCCGCGCTCGCCGAGGAGTTCGTCGACGGCGTCGAACAGCGCGCGGGGGTCGTTCGCGGCCTCGCCGAGTTCTGCAAGGTCGAGCACGGGCACCCCGCCAGCGACCAGGTCGCCGAGCCGCGCGTCGCGCGGCAGCTCCGCGAGCCGGGTCGCCGCGAGCACGCCGAGCACGCGCGAGGCTGGGATCGCGAGCGTCGGGTCGGTTGTCGCGGTGGCGGCGGTATCGCCCGCGGATCCGCCAGCGGACGCGCCCTCGACCACCACAACGACCTGCCCCTCGGCCGCTGGCACCCGCGCGAGCGCGTCTGCCGCCGTCTGCTGGGGGCCGAGCACGATCGGGGTGTCGAACCCTACTGGCTGGCGCTTCACCCAGGCGATCGCGTCGGTGAGACCGGTCTCGCTCATGTCTTGCGGCAGCACGCCGATGCCGCCGCGGCGTGCGAGCACAGCGGCGAGGCGGGGGCCCGTCACCGAGTTCATGTTCGCCGACACGAGCGGAATCGTCGCTGGCGTGCCGTCGGTCGGGGCGAGATCGACGCCGAGCCTGCTGCCCACCGCAGATCTGCGGGGCACGAGGAAGACGTCAGAGTAGGTGAGATCGAGAGTGGGCTGGGCACCGATGAAGTCCATGGGCTCAGCGTACCGCCGCGACATGGGAACGAATAGGCTCGCGCAATCGCTGCTGAGGCAATACATTAGGTGCGAAACACACGCATTGGTTCACGGCCCACGCAAAGGGGAAGCAAATGTTCAAAGGGTTCAAGGAGTTCCTGCTCCGCGGCAACGTTATCGATCTTGCGGTAGCGGTTGTCATCGGCGCGGCGTTCAACGCCGTGGTTGAGAAAGTCGTGGCCTCGCTCATCAACCCGCTGATCGGGCTCGCATTCAAGGCAGATTCTCTCGACGACGCGCTGAAGCTCTCGCTGCCCAACGGCGACAGCGTGGCGTTCGGCGCCCTCATCGGCGCGCTCATCAACTTCATCATCGTCGCGGCGGTCGTCTACTTCGTCTTCGTGCTGCCGATGAACGAGCTGCGCAAGCGCACCACGAAGCCCGAGGAAGAGGCACCCGCCGAGGCGACCGAGCAGGAGCTGCTCGCCGAGATTCGCGACCTGCTCAAGGCGCAGCACGGGGCTTCGGCTGCGGCCCCGCTCGCCGCCCCGGCGGCTTCTGCCGATCCCGCTGGCCCCGCGGCTTCGGCTGGCCCGGCCCACGCCGGCTAAGCGGCCCTAGCCGCGCCGGCTAAGCGGCCCTCACCGCGCCGGCTAAGCGGCCCTCACCGCGCCGGCCAAGCGGCTCGCCAACCCTTGCGTTGCCTCCGAGCACACCCCCTTTTGCCGTGAGGCTAGGGGGTGTGCTCGGAGGCAAGTTCAGGGTTGAGAGGGGCGGAGGCGAGAGGGGCGGGTGGATCATGTGATCCACCCGCCCCTCTCTGCACGCAGCGGTGGCACGCCGGCCGACGGCCCCCGGCAGCTGCCTCAGCTGGCCCAGCCAATCGGCCAGCCAGACGCCCCAGCTGGCCCAGCCGGCGCAGCTGCCCCAGCCAACCACCAGCGCAGCTAAGCGCAGCCAACCCTTGCGTTGCTTCCGAGATCACTCTCTTGCTTCGCGAGGCTAGGGGGTGGTCTCGGAGGCAACTACAGGGTTCACGGGGTGGCACCGCCGGAGCGGCGCCAGAGCCGTGCCGGAGCCGTGCCCGGGCGCCGCCGAACCGCGCTACAGCCCGCGGTTCATGCGGGCGAGGAAGATCGCCTCGGCCGCAAGCGCCTTGCGGTACGAGCCAAGGTGCAGTGACTCGTTCGGCGAGTGCGCGCGACCGTCTGGGTCTTCGACGCCCGTGACGAGAATCTCGGCGCCGGGGAACTCCTCGACGAGCTCAGCGATGAACGGGATCGACCCACCGGCCCCCATGTCAACAGGGGCGCGGTTGAAGCCCTGCTCCATCGCGGCACGCATATGCGCGACCGCGGGGCCCGAGGTGTCGACGCTGAACGACTGGCCGAGGCCCGGGTCTTCGAACGTGAGCTTCGCCCCGTACGGCGCGTTGGCAGCAAGGTGCCCGGTGAGCGCGTCGTAGTACTCCTGCGGGTCTTGCCCCGGAGCCACGCGCGCCGAGATGCGCACCGTCACGCTCGGGATGAGCGTGTTCGACGCGTTCGCGATGTCGGGCGCGTCGATGCCGGTCACCGTGATAGCTGGCTGCGCCCAGATGCGCGAGAGGATCTCGCCGCGCCCGATGGCCGACACCCCGTCGAGCAGGCCCGACTCCTCGCGCAGCCGCGCCTCATCGTATTCGGGGGTTGCGAGGTCGGCGCTCTTCAGGCCCTCGACTGCGACCGCTCCGTCTTCGTCCCACAGGGTTGCGAGCAGCTTCACCGCGGCGAGCATCGCGTCGGGAATCGCGCCGCCAAACATGCCGGAGTGCGTGGCGTGCGCCATGGTCTCGATCTTCACGTTGAAGGCCACAGCGCCGCGCAGCGCGACCGTGAGGCCAGGTGTGTCGACATCCCAGTTACCCGAGTCGGCGACGATAATCGCGTCGGCCTCGAGCTCATCGCGGTTGTCGCGCAGGAAGTTGCCGAACGACTGCGAGGCCCACTCCTCCTCGCCCTCGATGAACACGGCGATGCCGAGGTCAAAGTCGGGCCCCTCGGTGGCCGCGAGCGCCCGAATCGCCGTGACGTGGGCCATGACGCCGGCCTTGTCGTCTGCGGCGCCGCGGGCGTAGAGCCTGCCATCGCGCTCTGTCGGCTCGAACGGCGGGGTCTCCCACTCCTCGTCCTTTCCCGGAGGCTGCACGTCGTGGTGAGCGTAGAGCAGCACCGTCGGGGCACCGTTCTTCGGGGCGCGCCTGGCGATCACGGCGGGGTGGCCGAGCTCGGGGTCAGCCTCGTGCTCTTGGCCCTCGATGGGCGCGCGGCGCACGTCGACAAAATCGAACACCCCGGTGGAGCGCATGAGCTCGGCAACCTTGTTGGCGCTCGCCTGCACGTGCGTCGGGTCGAACGCCGGCCACGACACCGACGGGATGCGCACGAGCTCGCAGAGCTCATCGATGGTGGTGTCAAAGACTTCTGAAATGTGCTGCGTGATCGCTGGCTCGAGCGCTTCGCTCATGTGGGCTCCTTCGTCGGCTGATGCTGGCCTGGTCGGCCGGTGCTGCGGGTCGCAGCGGCGCTCGTGGCACCGCACCTACCTGCATGTTAAGCCTAGCGAGCACGTCATCTGATTGGATGGGTTCGCCGGGTAACCTACCCGCCGTATGTTTCACCCCACGACCAAAGGAACCCCCATGTGCGCACGCGTCACCTGCCAGAACTGTTCGAAGCCCACTTGGGAGGGCTGCGGCGAGCACATCGAGACCGCGCTCGAGGGCGTTGCGGTCGCCGACCGTTGCGCCTGCGCCCGGTAGTCGCACCGGCCACCGGCCACCGCGCACCGCGCACCGCGCACCGGCAACTCCATGTCAGTTTGCCCCATAAATTCGGCCATTTCGGTCGATTTCGTGGGGCAAACTGACGTCGATTTGCGGCCGCGGCGACGAGGGCGAGCCTGGCCGCGCCGGCAAGTCACTGCGGTAACACTGAGATCTTCGTAGGATCGGGCCGGCGGGCCGCGGTGGGGCCTATCCCGTGCAGATCCACTGGGTTTCGGCAGCACATGGCCCCAGCTCCCAGCGCGGCGAGCGCCCCGCGGCAGCTACGAGCGCAGCGCCTCCACCGCGAGGTCGGTGCGGTCGGTGATGATGCCATCGATGCCCCGCGCGGCGAGCTCGCGCATGCGGTGCGGGTCGTTCACCGTCCACATGTGCACCTCGACGCCTCGGGCGTGCGCCTCACCCAGCAGCCGCTCGGTGAGCACGGGAACCGGCCCCTGTCGCTCGGGAATCTGCAGCGCATCGATGCCCGCCAGGGCGCGATCTATGAGCCTCCGAGAGCGAGTCGCCACGGCCGCGAGCACCCGAACGATCGCTGCCTGACCGGCACCCGTCGCAGGCCGCCCTCCAGCCGCGTGGGCCGCTGCCACCGCTTCGAGCCGAGCGCGGTCAGAGAAGCTCCCGATGAGCACGCGACTGGGGGCCTGGGCGCCAATGATGCTCCCGGCGGGAAAGGCTACCTCGGCAGACTTCACATCGATGTTGAATCGGGTATCGGGGAATTCGGCGAGCGCGCCGGCGAGCGTGAGCAACCCCCCGCGGCCTGCCATGAGCCGGTCGAGCTCCCCGCGGGTGACCGCGGATACCCGACGCGGGTCGCCGAGCGTTCGCGCGAGTGTCGAGTCGTGAAACAGCACGACCTCTCCGTCTGCGGTGAGGTGGCAGTCGGTCTCGACATACTCAGCACCTTCGGCAACCGCTGCGGCGATCGCCTCCCGCGAGTTCTCGAGCACCCCCGCCGCGGCACGATCGACAGCGACGAAGCCGCGGTGCCCGAAGATGCGCGGCATCGGCCCAGGGGCAAAGAATGGGTGCTGCATGCGCTCAGCCTAGTGGGCTTCACCCTCCGCCTTGAGCATGCGGCACCCAGTACGGCCCACCCAACACGAAGCGAAAAGCACGCAGCACGAATCGCAAGGCCCTCAACCACAGATGGTCAGCCAAAAGCGCTCACCATGATTGGCCCAACGCGCACCGCCCGTCCCGCACTGCCCGTCCCGCACCGCCCGTCCCGCACCGCCCGTCCCGCACAGCCCGTCCCGCTCCGCTGTCGGCGGGCGCGCACCGAAGTCGTGCGCCGCAGCCACCCCGCACCGCTACCGCTCAGCTAGCGATCGTGCTGTACTCCGCAGTTCGAGCAGCCGCGCGCGCGGCCTGGCCGGCGCCGTCTTGCTGATGCACCACGCTCGGGGCCGCCGGCCGCACCGCGAGCGCGGTCTGCGTTGCCTGGTTGATGAGCAGGAACCCGCCGATCGCGGCGAGCAGCGCGAGCAGGCACGCCGTGACAAGCGCGGCTGCGACGAACGTCGACGGCTGTTTCAACACCTCTGGGAAGCTCATGCTCCTATCGTGCCGCGCAGCGCGCCCCCGCGCGTCGGCCTGAAGTATGAACGCCGTGGTACTCAGGTGCCATTCGCGCCCGCAGCGACGATCAGGGCTCCTCAGGGTTCACCCGGGCCCCGGGCGGGCCCGCCAACACCCGTCAACACTTGCCAACAGCCGCCAGCACCCGCCAGCACCCGCCAACAACCGCGCCCTACCCCCGCCCGGTGAACTTATCCATCGACGCGTAGACGTTGAACACCCGGTCGGCGACGACGTCCCACGCTCGCGTCGGCAAGATGCCGCGCACGATCATGGCGAGCTTCACCGTCCAAGGCCGCAGCACGAGCGGCGTGCCCTTGAGCATGCCGCCCCACGCGGCCCGCACGGCGTACTCGGGCTTCATGATGGGCGTCAGCAGCGGGCCCCTGGCCCCCGCGAACATGCCCGTCGAGATGAAGCTCGGGCAGAAGGTCGTCACCGCTATGTGAGAGTGCCCCTCGCGGGCGAGCTCGAGCCTGAGCGACTCGGCCCAGCCGATCATCGCCCACTTCGACGACGCGTAGACGCTCATGCGCGGGTTCGCGAGGGTGCCCGCGGCCGACGCGATGTTCAGCAGCCGCTTCGGGCGCGAGCGGTCGCTGATCATCGCGGGGAGAAACTCGCGCGCGATCCACATTGGCGCCAGCGCGTTGATGCGCATCGTGAGCTCGATGTCTCGCTCCTGGTCGTGCTCCCAGAACAGGGCGCCGCGCACGATGCCGGCGTTGTTCACGACCACGTCTGGCTCGCCGAGCTCGGCGCGGGTGCGCGCTGCGGCGGCGGCCACGGCCGCGCGGTCGGAGATGTCGACGACGAAGGCGCGCACGTCGGGCCCCGGGCCGCCGCCGCGCCCTGGCCGCCGCAGCTCGGTGGCGAGGGCCTCGGCCCTCTCCTCGTCGACGTCCCACAGCGCGATGGCGCGCGCCCCCTCGCGCGCGGCGCGGCGGGCGTAGAGCTCCCCCATGCCGCGCGCCGCCCCGGTGATGAGCACCGTCGACCCTGGGATCACGGCTTGCTGAGCAGACTTCTTCGTCATTGCCACACACTTTCTCCCGCGCAGGCGGCGGGTTAAACAAGTTTCCCGGGATTCATGATGCCCGCCGGGTCGAGCTCACGTTTCACCGCTCGGAGCACGTCGACGCCGAGCTCGCCGATCTCTGCCGGCAGCTGGGCGGCGTGTTCGGTGCCGACCGCGTGGTGGTGGGTGATCGTCGCGCCGCTGGCGAGAATCGCCGCGTTCGCCGCCGCCTTGACCCGCTCGTACTGGGCGATCGGGTCTGCCTCGGCGGCCGCGATGAAGGTGTAATACAGCGAGGCGCCGTAGCGGTAGACGTGCGAAATATGCCCCTGCACTGCGCACGGCAACGGGTCGGTCGGCAGGGCGGGCGCGGCAGCATTCGGCGGCGGATCGGTCGGCCCGGCACCCAGCACGGGCACGGCAGCAGGCACGGCAGCGGGCACGGCAGCAGGCACGGCAGCGGGCACGGCAGCAGGCGGCGGATCCGCGGCCGTTGGCCCCCCAGCGAGCGCCCCGCGGATCCCCTCCGCGACAGCGCGGTGCGTCTCGGCGAGCCTGGTCCACGATGCTGCCGTTTCGAGGGTGTCAACCATCACCCCGATGGTGAGCAGCTCGTCGCGCAGCCGCGGCGAACTGAAGCGCCCGCGATCCCACGCCTCGGCGGGCCGCGTGGTCGCGGAGACAGCGCCGTGTGCCTTCAGCAGCTTCGCGGCGCGGCGGTGCCTGCGCTTGGTGTCGGCGTCGGTGCCCTCCCAGACGCCGAGCAGCAGCGCCGGGGTGTCGATGCCGCGCGATCGCAGCCAGCGTCGCAGCAGTCGCACCGGGGCGCCCTCCGACTGCGCGAGCGTGAGCTCGGTCTCTTCTTCGTCGCTGAGTCGGCACACGTCTGGCAGGTCGCCCTTGGCGCCGTCTTGCGCGAGCGCGCGGATCGCCCGTGCCCCCGCCTCAAATGAGGGGAAGGCCCACGCACCGTAGGTTTTCGCGGTGACGCGCGGGCGGATCGCGACGGTGACGGTCGTGATCACGCCGATCGTGCCCTCGCTGCCGATCGCGAGGTGTTTGAGGTCGGGGCCAGCCGCTGAGGCCGGAGCCCGGCCGCCAAGCTCAAGCGTGCCGCTCGGGGTCTCGAGCGTGAGCGCAGTGATGAGCTCGGCGATCGCACCGTAGCCGGTCGATGCCTGGCCAGCCGAGCGCGTCGCGGCGTAGCCGCCGAGCGTCGCCTGCTGGTGCGACTGCGGAATGTGGCCGAGGGTGAAGCCCCGCTCGGCGAGCGCCCGCTCGAGCGCCGGCCCGCGAATGCCCGCCTCGAAGGTTGCCGTGCGATCGACCTCGTTGAGCTCCACGAGCGCGTCGAGCCGCGTGAGGTCGAGCGCGATCACGGCGCGGTGGGCGCCCCGGAGCGGGGTGACGCCGCCGACGACGCTCGATCCGCCGCCGAACGGCACGACCGCAATGTCGTGGGCGACGCACGCGGCGAGCACCCCGGCGATCTCACCGGTCTCGCCTGGGCTGACGACGGCGTCTGGCACCGCGAGCAGCGCGCCAGAGCGCTGCCTGATGAGGTCGGGCGTGTGCTTGCCTGCGGCGTGCCGCATGCGCTCTGCCGCGCCCTGCGACACGGCACCGGTAGCCACCGCGGCAGCGAGCGCGCCGAGGGCTTCGGCGTCGAGTGCCGACTCTGGCAGCTCGGCCGCGGTGGGCTCGGGCGGCGGGGCGGCGATCTCGGCGCCGGGGTCGATGCCGAGGCGCTCCGCAAGCACCGCGCGGGTGGCGGGCTTCAGCGCGCCCCCGGGAGTGAAGGGGGCCCAGCCCCACCAGGGAGATTCGGGAACGCTCTCCGTAATATCAGCGGCCATACGTTACAGTGTGACACATGGAAGCACATCGTCACACAACACATGCGCGGGCGGCGCGTGACGAGTCGATTCTCGACGCTGTGTCAGACGGCCTCAGGCGCTACGGCCCCCGCAAGCTCACCGCGCGAGATGTGGCAAACGCAGCTGGCATCTCGCGCATGACGCTGTACCGCGCGATGGGCAGCATGGACAACGCGATCTTGCTCGCGCTCACCCGCGAGTTTTCGCGTGCCGTCGCCGGGCTGCGGGACCAGCTCCCCCAGGGCCCCGGCCACGACGGCGCGGCCCGCCTCGCCGCCTTTCTCGGCGCCGCCGCGCGCGCCTTCGTCGAGTCAGAACTCATCGCTGCGGTGCTCGCGCAGCAGCCAGACCTCATCGAGCCCTACCTCAGTGGCAGGCTCGGCCGCAGCCAGGAGCTCGTGCTCGGCGCGATGGAGGAGCTCCTCGCGGAGGGTCGCGGGGACGGCTCTGTTGCGGATCCGGCACCGGCCCCGCTCACCCTGCTGCTGCTCGTGCGCGGGGTCGCGCTTGGCGCGCCGCTCCTGCCGGGCGCCGAGTTCGAGCGCAGCTGCACCGAGCTCACGCGCGTGGCGGAGGCCGCGCTGCGGGCGGCGACGGGCGCGGCGCGGGCAGCGGATCGGCGCGCCGACCAGCTCACACCATCGACTTCACCGACCTCACCGACCTCACCGACCTCACCGGTCACGATCGCGTAGCGAACGGCCAGGTTCGGCCGGGATGGGAGCGACATGCTTGACGCGCAACCAGGGGACCTGAATGAGCGAAGTCGCGCCCGGGCGCTCGCGCACCTCGCCGAACACGAGGTCGACGTCGTCGTCATCGGCGGCGGCATCACGGGGGCAGGCGTCGCCCTCGACGCAGCAACGCGCGGCCTGAGCGTCGCGCTCATCGAGGCGCGCGACCTCGCGAGCGGCACGAGCGGCTTCAGTTCGAAGCTCGTGCACGGCGGGCTGCGCTACCTCGCCAAGGGCGACGTTGCGCTCGCGTGGGAGTCGGCCGTCGAGCGCGAGGCGCTCATGCGGCGCATCGCGCCGCACCTCGTACACCCCCGCGCCTTCCTCGTGCCGCGATTTGCGCGAGGCAGCCTGCGCCGCGGGCTCGGGGGCGCCGGCGCTGCTGCGCGCACCGCCGCGACCCGGCCAGGGCCGCTCGACGGCCGGCTCGGCGATGCGCTCACCGAGGTGGGCGTGCGACTGGCCGACGTCTTGCGCGCGGCGAGCGGCCTGCCCGCACGCTACCTCCCTCGGCCGCGCCGCGTCGATGCGCGCGCCGCGAAACAGCTCGCGCCCGCGCTTCGCGACGCCGGCCTGCGGGGCGGCCTCGTCTACTGGGACGGCGCCGTCGAAGACGACACCCGCCTCGTCGTCGCGCTCGCTCGCACCGCCGCGCGCCACGGCGCGCACGTCGTCACCGGGTGCCGCGCGGTGCGTGCAAGCGATCGCGAGGTGTGGATCGACGGCGGCCCGGGCGCCCACGCCCTCGTGCGCGGGCGCACCGTGATCAACGCCACGGGCGTGTGGGCTGGTGAGTTCGCCCCATCACTGTCGCTCGCGCCGAGCCGCGGCACCCACCTCGTGTTCCCCGCCGCCGTGTTCGGTCACCCCGAAGCCGTGATAACCGCGCCCGTGCCCGGGCACTTTGGGCGCTACGTGTTCGTGCTGCCGCAGGCGAGCGGCCTGTGCTATCTCGGCCTGACCGACGAGCCGGCGCCGGGGGCCGACGGCCACGACCCGGGAGTGCCAGAGCACGATATCGACTTTTTGCTCGACATTGCGAGTGCCTCGCTCGCGCGGCCGCTGCGGCGCGAAGACATGCTCGGGGCGTTCTCGGGGTTGCGGCCGCTCGTGCGCCGGCGGCCGCGCTCCGGCGCCTCCGCTGAAGGCACGGGCTCCCCTGCGGGCGCAGACTCCGCCTCTGCCTCGCGCCGCCACCTCGTGCTCGACGAGCCGGGGCACCCCATCACCGTGACCGGGGGCAAGCTCACCGTGTACCGCCAGATGGCAGAGGAGGCCGTCGACGCGGCGCTGCACCGCATGGGCGAATCGCCTCGGGCCTGCCCTGCGGTCACGAGGCGAGTGCCCGTGTTGGGCTCCCCAGGCTCCTGGCCGCGCGGGGCTTCGCCGCAGCGGCCCGAGCGGTTGGGCCGGCCCGAGGCCGCCGAGGCCGCCGAGGCCGCCATCGCGCGTCTCGTGCGGCGCTACGGCTGGGAGGCTCACCGGGTCGCCGCGCTCGCGACCGCAGACCCCGGGCTTGCGGAGGAGGTCGCTCCGGGCGCAGGCGTGACGGGCGCCGAGGTCGCGTTCGCCGTGCTCGCGGAGGGAGCGCGCACCATTGACGACGTGCTTGCGCGCCGCACGAGACTCGCGCTGCAACCGGAGCTCGCCGCTGCCGCGCGCGCCCGGGTCGCCGAGCTTGTTGAACGATTCCGCTAGCTCGGCGCCTCCGCACCGAGGCCCGCTTGGCGCTCGACACGGCCGTCGGGTTTCTTGCGCGCCACGGCTCCGCGGCTACAGCGTGATCAGGGTGGGCCGAATGCCGAGCCCGAGCGTGTCGATCATCGCCTGAAACTCCGCAAGCGTGTGCTTGGCAGAGGCGGTCGCGACGCACGTGAGATGCCCGCCCACAAGGTCGCCAGCGGCCTCGGGTTGCGGCACGAGCGCCGCGAACTCGCGCACGACCTCGTCGGCGGGGTCGAAGAGCTGCACGTCGGGGGCGACGCGCGCGAACTCCGCGGCGAGCCACGGCAGGTGGGTGCTCGACAGGGTGATGGCGGCAAGCCGCGGGTGTTCTCGGCGCAGCGCCTCGACAAACTCCCCCACGGGCCCCGCGACCCGCTCCGGGGTGAGAAACGCACCCGATTCGACGAGCGCGATGAGTGCGTCGGCGCGCACCGGCACGACCCGCCCTGGGTCGGTGCCCGCGCGCAGGGCCTCCGCGGCGATGTGGTGCCCGAGCGCCTCGCTGTCGATCATCACACCAGCACCGGCGACGGCAACAACCGCCCCCGGGGCCACGGCGCCGAGCGCAGCGGCGACCGGCGGTTTCACACCGAGCACGGGCACATTGGCGCGCTCCTGCAGCCGGTCGAGCACCGTCACGCTCGGCGCGTTCGACGCGAGAATGACGCTCCCGGCGCCGAGCCGCACGAGCCCCTCGGTCGCCCGCGTCACCGAGACGAGCAGCTCGTCTTCAGTGAGCGCGCCGTACGGAAAGCTCGCGCGGTCGGCGAGGTAGATGATGTCTTGTCGAGGAAACGCCTCACGAATGCGCCCGACCATGTCGTAGCTGCCGATGCCGCCGTCGAAGATGCCAACGGGGGCGCCAGCCGAGGTCGCGCGCGCGGCCCGCGGCGGCGCTCCTGCTTGCGGCGTCATCGCAACGCCCACTCGAGGAAGTCCTCGGCGGCGAGCACGGGTTTGCCCCACTGCGCGGCCTTCTTCGCCTTGCCCGACTGGGTGCCGCGCTCAGCAACCACGAGCACATCCGTCTTCGTCTTCGTCATGTTCTCCGAAATTCCGAGACCGCGCGATACCGCGAGTTCGCGCATATCTTCGCGGTCGAACGCTCCGTGCACCGGCGAGACGACCTCGCCCGTGAAGCAAACACGCGCCCCGGGCACGAGCACCGCGTCGAGCGGCTCCGCTTCCGCCAGTGCAAACCCCTCGGGCAAGACAAGCACACCGAAATGCGCCTCGACGCCGCGCAGCCGCGCGATAACCGGGGCGTCGCGATCCACCACGCGATCCCACGCCCCTCGCAGCTGATCGGCGAGCACCTGCGCCGCGTCGTCTTCAGCCGTGAGATGGCCTCCGACCGTGAACCCGTCGGCATTGGGGTTGCCTGACTCACCGGTTGTGCGCTGCAACAGATACCCTCGCCCTATGCTGTGCTGCGGGAAGGCTGACCCTTCGGAGTGCAGCAGAGCCCGGGGTGATTCCGCTAGGAGCCGATCAGCGATGGCCCGAGTGGCGCGCGCCCGCGCGAGCGCGGTGGGTGCCCGGAGCAGGTGCCGCTCGTCAGAGGTGAGGAGCCGCTCTGGCAGCTCCGCCCCGAGCGGCAGCTGCGTGACGACGCCGTTGCGCTTCAGCTCGAAGTCAATGATTCCGAGAGCCGAGTCGATCTTCACCCCTGTCGGGATGCGACCAGCAAGGAGCGGCGAAAGCGCCGCCCACGCTTCGGCCAGCAGCGGGGCAAGCGCGACGTCTCGGGTGGTGATTCCGAAGTCGCGGGAGGCCGAGAACAGGTCGCTCGTGGGGTTCACCACGGTTGTTGCCTCGTCGCCCTCGTCAGTGACCACAGCGATTTCGATGGGGCGCGGCCGGTACCTGTCGCCCTCGTTGCCGACCTGAAGCACTGACAGATACACCCGCCCGACACCGCCCTCGCGCGGCCCTCCCCCGGCGAGGAACCGGCGCACAAGTATGTCGGTTTTGAGATCGCGCGGCAGCACGTCGCGCTTGAGCACGAGGCCGTCGAGGCTCGTGCACCGGCTGAGCGCGACATACAGCTGACCGTTCGCAAAGGTACCGCCAGTGAGGTCGACGACGACACGGTCGAGCGTCTGCCCCTGGCTTTTGTGAATAGTGATTGCCCACGCAAGTTTCATGGGCAACTGCGTAAACGAACCGACGAACTCGTGCTCGAGCGCGCCGGCGCGCACCACCGGGCGGGTGATCTCCCAGGTGTAGGGGCGCACACTCACGAGATTGCCCTCGCGCAATCGCACGTCGACCACGGGTTCGCCGCCGTCGTAGCCTATGCTCTCGACGCGGCCGATGCTGCCGTTCACCCAGCGGTCGATCGGGTCGTTGTTCAGCAGCATCACCTGGGCGCCGACCGCGAGCTGCAGTCGTGTCTCTGCCGGCAGCTCGAAGCCGTCGGTGTCGCCGCTCAGTGCCGCCGCGAAGCTCGCTGGCGCATCGGTGAGCCGCTCGAGCATCTGCCGATTGCGCGCGCCAACAATACGATTCGTTGTGGCGAGCGTGAGCCAAAACTCGTCGAGAGCCGGGTCGAAGTCAGGGTTCGTGCGCTCATTGAGTTCGGCACGAGCGCCCTCGAGCAGCGCCCCCTCGCGCACCGCGTTCAGCAGGTCGACGAGCTTCGTGTCGCCGAGCTGGCGAAACACCGTCGTGAGTTCGACGCCCGGAAACAGCTCGCGAGAGAAGGAGCGCGCCGAGAAGAAGTACGGGGTGCCGTAGCGCTCGGCGATGAACGCGGCCTCGTGCTCTGTGACGACTGGCGGCAGCTGGTACAGATCGCCGACGAGCACGAGTTGCACCCCGCCGAACGGCTCCCCCGGTCTCGGGCCGAAGCGTTCGAGCGCGGCGGCGAGCGCGTCGAACAGGTCGGCGCGCACCATCGACACCTCGTCGATGATGAGGGTGTCGAGCTCTTTCAGCGCGTTCGCGAAGCGGCCGGGGTAGTACCCCGAGCCGCGCACGAGGTCTTCGTTGACGCCCATGGGAAATGAGAACAGGCGGTGGATCGTGTAGCCGTCGACGCCGAGCGCCGCGATGCCAGTGGGCGCGACAGTGATCGCGTTGCGGTCGGTGTCTGCGAGAAAGCGGCGGATCAGCGTTGACTTGCCCGTGCCGGCTTTGCCGGTGAGAAACACGCTGCTCCCGCTGTGCAGCAGTTCGAGGGCGCGCGCGAACTCCTCGGTGATCGTGATGCCTGGCGCGGCAGTGTGGATCACTGGTATTCCCCTTCTTCGACCCATGTTGCCTGGAGCTCAAGCCCGGGCGCTTCTGCGAGCGCGGGGAGATGGCACATGACTATCGGGATTTCAGAATAGCCGATTGATATCGGAAAAAGCGGATACCGCAGAGCTATCTCAATATTCCGATACTCACGCCGGCCAGATTCACCACCCGTTCACCAAAGGTTTGGCGAGCGAACCCCCAGTCTCGTAATTGCCCGTCACTTTCGAGGGTTTGAATACAGGTGTTCTCGGAATTCTTCGGGGGCCCAAACTCTTCGAAAGGTCACCATGCGTCGCAACGTCATCACCGCGCTGGGTCTCGTCGGCATCGCCGCGATCACGCTCACCGGTTGCCAGGCTGCAGACTCCAGCGGCTCCGGATCCGCTGACACCGCCGCCTCGGCGAACGCACCGATCACCATCGCCACGATCCCCATGTCCGACGACCCGACCGCCGAGAACCCGGTCGACGTGCTCGTCGAACTTCTCGAGGCAGAAACCGACCGCGAGGTCGAGGTCACCGACGTGCCTGATTACCTGTCGGTCGTCGAGGCGATTCGCTCCGATCACGTCGACATCGGCATCATGAGCGGCTTCCCCTCGGCCCTCGCCGTGAACACGGGCGAAGTCGACGCGCTGCTCGCCTGGCCGGGCGACGACAAGCCGGTCTCGACCTGCGTCGTGCTCGACGACTCCCCCGTGAAGAGTCTCGCCGACCTCAAGGGCAAGACGATCGCGTTCGCCGACCAGGCCTCGAGCTCCGGCTACTTCATGCCGGTGTCGATGCTGCACGAGGCGGGCCTCACGCAAGACACCGACTACGAGGCAATCTTCGCCGGCGGCCACGAGGGCAGCTTTGCGGCGCTCGAGCAGGGCCAGGTCGACGC
Organism: Leucobacter albus; assembly: GCF_039528015.1. Classification (NCBI taxonomy): domain Bacteria; kingdom Bacillati; phylum Actinomycetota; class Actinomycetes; order Micrococcales; family Microbacteriaceae; genus Leucobacter; species Leucobacter albus. Next base: position 53,138 of record NZ_BAAAKZ010000012.1, read on the forward strand.
GGCCTGCACGGCGTTCATGCTCACCGAGATGGGCGCGCCGATGTTCCCGTTCGCAGAGGGCGAGTGGCGCGCGGTCGGCGAGAGCGCCCCGATGGAGGTCATGGGTTCGGTGCTCGCGCGCCAGTCGCTCGACGCCGAGACCCGCACGCTCCTCGAAGAGGCGCTGCCGAAGGTGTTCTCGGCCGAGAACAAGGAGCGCCTCGCGGGCTACGGCGGCTTCGCTGGCCTCGAGCCCGTCATCGCCCCCGAGCCGGCGTTCTTCTCCTCGTTCGCCGAGATCGCATCGATCGCGGGCGTCGAGCTCGAGGATCTCAAGTGAGCCGGCTCACCCGCCAGGCCGCAAGCGGAGCCGCGAGCGGGGCGAGCGCGGCGGTGGATCCATCGCTCCTCTCAACCGCCGAGCTGCGCCAGGCGCTCCCGCTCGTCACCACCCGGGGCCTGCGCGTCGCCTACGAGAGCGGCCCGAACGTGCTCGACGGCGTCGACCTCGACCTGTTCCCCGGCGAGATGGTCGCGCTGCTCGGCTCCTCTGGGTCCGGCAAGTCGACGCTCATGCGCTCGCTCACCGGCTTCGCTCCGGTCACGGGCGGGCAGGTGCGGGTCGCCGGCCACGACGTCACGAACCTCAGGCGCGGCGAGCTTCGCACGCTCCGCTCGGAGGTCGGGCAGGTGTTCCAACAGTTCAACCTCATCGGCCGCATGAGCGTGCTCACGAACGTGCTCACCGGCGCTCTCCACGGCGCCGGCCCCATCAACCTCGCCTACGGCTTCACCTCCGCGCACCGGGGGCGCGCGCTCGAGCTACTCGATCGCGTCGGCATCGCGCACAAGGCGAAGGATCAGGCGCGCTCGCTGAGCGGCGGCCAGCAGCAGCGCGTCGCGATCGCGCGGGCGCTCATGCAGCAGCCGAAACTCATCCTCGCCGACGAGCCGGTCGCCTCGCTCGACCCGAAGCTCGCAGACTCCGTGCTCGAACTGCTGCGGGAGATCGCGGTGCAAGACGGCATCCCGGTGCTCGTGAGCCTGCACGTGCTGCCGCTCGCGCTCGCCCACACCGACCGGATCGTCGGCCTGCGCCACGGCGAGATGATCGTGAGCGGCCGCACCTCAGACCTCGACGCGGCCCAGCTCGCGCCGCTGTACGCTGACGATGCTGACGACACCGACGACGCCGACGCTGACGCTGCGGCGCACACCGCGCCGGTTTCCGCGCAGGCTTCCGCGCCGGGTTCCGCGCCGGCCGGCCTCGCTCGTCAGGAGGTGGCGTAGCGTGGCAACCCAGGCACCCGAGCGCCCGAAGGCGCTTCACCCCGAGCTGCCCGCGGCGGATCGCGCGAGGCTCGAGAAGGCCGTCTCGCTCCCCCGCACCCGGTTCCTGCTGGGGCTGCCGGTCGCGGTGATCCTGCTCATCTGGTCGTTCAACGGCGCCGAGTTCAACTTCGCAAAACTCGGCGAGGGCACCGTGAACATGGGCGAGTTCCTGTCGCGGCTCTTCCCGCCAGACTTCTCGAAGTTCGGCACAATCGTCGAACTGCTCATCGAGACGTTCCAGATGGCCGTCGTCGGCACCGTGCTCGGTGCGGTGCTGTCGCTACTCACCGCGTTCGCCGCGTCGTCGAACATCGCCCCGAAGTGGCTGTATTACCCGGCGCGCTGGGTGATGAACGTGATCCGCTCGGTGCCAGACCTGGTGTTTGCGCTCATGTTCGTCTCTGCGGTGGGCCTCGGCCCCTTCGCCGGCATCCTCGCGATGACGCTCGGCTCGATCGGATCCATCGGCAAGGTGTTCGCCGAGGCGATGGAATCGGTGGATCGCGGCCCCATCGTCGCCATGCAGGCCGTCGGCGCGTCCAAGCGCCAAGTGATCCAGTACGGCGTGCTGCCGCAGGCCGCTCCCCTGCTCGTCTCGTACACGCTGCTCTTGTTCGAGGGCAACGTGCGCGGGGCGACGATCCTCGGCCTCGTTGGAGCCGGCGGCATCGGCCTCGAACTCACCACAGCGATGCGCATGTACGACTACGGTCACCTCAGCGCCATCATCATCTGCATCATCGTGCTCGTCACGGCAATCGACCAGGGCAGCGCCCTCATCAGAAGGAAGATCACATGACCTCCACCATCGAACTCACGCTCAGCTCCCCCGTGAACCTTCGCGACCTCGGCGGGATCGCCATCGAGGGCGGCGTGCTGCGCGAGGGCCTCGCGATCCGCACCGACGATCTCGCGACCGTCACCCCCGAGGTCGCCACCGAGCTCGTCGCGAACGGCCTCACCGCGATCATCGACCTGCGCTCGCCCCACGAGGTGCAGGTCACGGGCCGCGGGCCGCTCGGCGACCACCCGATCGCCTACCACCACCTGCCGTTCATGGGCTCGATCCAGGCGCCGGCCGGCGACGCCCCCGAGCTCACCCACGAGGTCATGGGCGAGATGTACGTCGGCATGATGGAGCAGGCCGCCCCGCTTATCGTCACCGCGCTCGGCATCATCGCGAACTCCACCGGCGCGACCGCGTTCCACTGCGCCGCCGGCCGCGACCGCACCGGCGTGCTCGCAGCCTCACTGCTGCTCGTGCTCGGAGCCGACGACGACGCGATCGTTGCCGACTACGCGAAGACCGGGCCGAACATGCCCGCGATCATGGCGCGCACCCGCACCGCGATGGCGGCAGTGTTCGCGAAGCTCGGGCTCGACCCCGACGTGTTCGACAGCAAGGCGCTCGAAGACGACGGCATGCACGTGTCGATGCGCATGCTGCTTGCCACGCTGCGCGAGCGTCACGGCGACGCGCTCGCCCCGCTGCGGGCTGCCGGCCTCACCGACGCCACCATCCAGACGCTGCGGGCGAAGGCGCTCGGCGCGTGACAATTGCACCGGTTGCGGCTGTTGAGAATGCTGCGCCTGCAAGTGCAGCATCCTCCGGCTCTGCCGGGGTCGCGGTTCGCCGCGGCCCCGGCAGGCCGCGTGACACCGACCTCGACCCGCAGATCATTCGGGCGGTGCTCGAACTCATCGACGCGGAACAGGAGGTCACGGTCTCCCGCGTCGTCGAGCGCGGCGGCGTGAGCCGGGCGGCGCTCTACCGCAGGTGGCCGTCGCTCACCTCGCTCATCGCCGCGGCCCTCGACGTTGGCCGCACCGTGCCACCGGAGATCCCGGTCGATGGGGATCTGCGCGAGGCGCTGTTCACCGCGATCATCGGCTCCCCCACGTCGATCGACGCCTCCGGGTACTCGGAGGCGCGGTTTCGGCAGCGGATCCGCCTCGTCATGGCCGACCGCGAGCTGCAGCGGGCGTACTGGAGCTCGCACGTGAGCCGCCGACGCGGGCCCGTCGAGCGGGCGCTTGGCGCCGGCATCGCTCGCGGGATCCTGCGCGCAGACCTCGACGTCGAGGCCGCCTTCGACGCGATCGCGGGCGCCGCGTACTACCAACTGATCGTGCGCGGCGAGCCGATCGAGTCGCCCGCGGCCCAGCGCAGGCTCACCGCCGCGTTCGACATCACGTGGCGCGGGATGCTCGCGTCGTAGGCTCTCGGGTATTACACCGTTTCCACCGCTACAATGGATCGTAGGGATTGGAGCACGCATGTCTACCGTTCGTTCTCGGAGCAACGCTCCACAGCCAGGTGACATCACCACGATGCGTCGAGTGCTGGAGCGGGAAACCGGGCTCCAGTTCACGGACTCGCAGGCGACCGCCGCGCTGCGTGCGGCAGTCGAAGTTGCACTCACCGAGCAGTCGCGCCTGCAACTTGCAGACGAGCTCGCGCGCATTCCGCACCCGATCCCACCGGCGACCTCCCGCGCGACGCAGGCAACCGAGAACGCCTGGAAGGCGATCGAAGCAGAATCCGGCCTCCTCCCCGGCGCCGAAGTGGCCGAAGTGCTTGGGTCTCGCTCAGCCCCAACCGCGGCGCGATCATTCGCGAACGACATGCGCAAGCGAGGCGCGCTGCTCGCGGTCCGAAGGCTGAACCGCTACCTCTACCCCGGGTTTCAGTTCGACCGCGAGCGAGGACGCGTTATGCCGTGGGTCGCTCCCTTCGCCGGGCTCGCCACGGAGCATGCGCTGAGCCAGGAGGATGCGCTGCTGTGGCTGTACCGCCCGACGACCTACCTCCCGAACGATGCCCGGCCAGTAGACGTCATCGCTTCTGACCCCGACTTAGTCATCGATGTAGCCCGCCGGGCTTGGGAATTCGAGTGGTAGTTCGCCCACCGCCACGGCCTTTTCAGCCGCAGGTGGAGGAACTACCAGGTGGTGCTGAGCTGTACCGAGTGCATCATGCGAGCCGCTCAGCGGCCGAGTTCAACCCTGGTGTTGGATCTCCGACCCGGTTCGCGTTCTTCGGCTCCCCGAGAGTTCCCATCTTGTACGCGGCTGCAACCGAGCAGGCCGCGATCGCGGAGACGCTTCTGCATGATGTTCCGCAGAGCGGCGGCCGTCTCGTCGCGTTCGAATATGAGGGGCGGCAGGCCAGCCGCCTCCTCACCACAAGAAAGCTCAGGCTCGGCGCTTTCCTCGGCTTGGGGCTGCGGAAACTTGGGGTCAACGCAGACGAGCTGACCATCACAGGTGCCGCTGAGTACGGCGCCACCGTCGACTGGGCAGAGGCTGCGCACACGGCCGGGCTCGATGGGGTCGTCTACATGAGCCGACAGAGCAACAGTGACCGCGTCTACGCCTTTTTCGGTGACCGCAGCGAGGACGCGTTTACAGTTGACTCTCGGTACGAGTGGCGATTCGATGACGTCGGCGGCGGGCGCGACAAACTCATCACGCTGTGCAACCCGCTCGGCGTTGAAGTATTGCTCCGCTAGCCGCGGTAGGGCTCCTCAGTCGTCGGCAAGCGGGAGGAATTCGATGACCATGAGTGCCGTACCCCAGTTCGAGAATTCGCCCCACGACGTCACCGAGAGCGAGATGATGCGGTGCGCGGGCTTGCCCGATAGCACCGCATCAATGTGCTGTTTTGCGCCCCGCAGGTCTGGGAGGTCGACCTCGACCACTTCCTGCCACGGGGTCAGCCCCTGGGGCGCTCCCTGAGTCATCGTGTCTCCCCCTTCGTGCCTTGACCGGCGGTTCCGCTGGTCTGTGAACCCGCGTTGACTCAGTATCTCAGTGTCTCACGCGTGTGCCGCGCCGCGCTGGCCCCATCCCGATGGCTTCACTTGGTGAGATTTGCGAACGGCCGCACCCCAAACTGTTCGCGGAAGGAGCCGATGAGGTCACTCTCAACCGCGCTGGGCGCCCCGTCTGGCAGCGCGAGCCAAGCGAATTCGAGCTGCTGTGCGTCGGCGAGCTGCCACACGTATCGCCCTCCCCAGTGCCCGACGTTTCTCCCAGCACCGAATCCGAGGTACTGGCGCAGCCTGCTGCGAAGCGTCGCTCGCGAGCCAGGGTCGCCGGCCTTGCCGATATAAAGCACCGGCGTATTCTCAACCCAGTTGGCCGCCAGCACATCGACCGACACGTTCGGGTTCTTGCCCTTGAAGAACCCACCCGAGCCGGTCTCGAGGAACCCCGGCGGGTCAGTGTTTGGGCGCAGCAGCACATAGACACCGCGCTCATTCGGGATCACGGCGGGGTGTTCGGCCAGGCGTTCGACCGAGACGAAACCGGTGAAGCCTGCTTGCTCGAGCGCTGCTCTCGACCGCCAGTCAGTGATTGTGGTCGCGGTCGTTTTCATGTTCAGGCCTCTCTTGCGCACGCTGGTTGCTTCGTTGGGCCGCGGCTACCTATACACGTCGCCACGGTGCCCGAGTTTGATGACCAACACGAGCAGCTCGGCATCGTGCACCTCGTAGATAACACGGTAGTGGCCGACGCGGACAGCAACGGTGGATGCTACGTCAAGGCGCTTAGTCGCGAAACTCTGACATCAATTCTTCAAACGACAGGGGTGGTTCATTGGATTCCCGTGCGCGGGCCGCGTCTCGAATGTCGGCCTGATCTTCGAGCGCACGAACTGCGCGCTCGAAGAATTCGAGCGAGACGATGACCGCGCGTGCCTCGTCGTTCTCCGAGGAAATGAACACAGGCTGAGTCTGCGCTGCGACAGCATTCTCGCTTTGAGTAGCGCTCGCCTCTGGCTTAGTTACAGCAGACATACACCGAGCGTATGTCGCTTCAGTTGGAAGAACAACCATACCCTCGGGAACTCCCAGCAGCCGCAATGCCTCGACGAATCGTACTCCCCGGCCTGATTGGCAGGGAGTACGACCGCCAGAGTTCCTCCTACGCGACCCCGAGGGAGCGGGCGATGAGCATGAGCTGCACCTCGTTCGTGCCCTCGCCGATCTCAAGAATCTTGGAGTCGCGGTAGTGGCGGGCGACCGAGAACTCGTTCATGAAGCCGTTGCCGCCGAAGATCTGCGTCGCGTCGCGCGCGTTGTCCATCGCGGCGTCGGAGCCGGTGAGCTTCGCGATCGCGGCCTCCGTCTTGAACGGCTTGCCAGCCGCGCACAGCCGCGCGGCGTGATGCCAGGCGAGGCGCGCGTTGTGCACGCGCAGGCGCATGCGGGCGAGCGTGAACTGGATGTGCTGACGGCTCGCGAGCTGCTCGCCGAACACGATGCGCTGCTTCGAGTACTCGATCGCGTCGTTCAGGCAGCCCTCGGCAGCGCCGGTCGCGAGCGCGCCGACGGCGATGCGGCCCTCGTCGAGGGTGCGCAAGAAGTTCGCGAAGCCGCGGCCGCGCTCCCCGAGCAGGTTCGCCTCTGGCACCCGCACGTCGGTGAAGGTGAGCGGGTGCGTGTCTGACGCGTTCCAGCCGACCTTGTCGTATGCGGGCTCGACCGTGAAGCCGGGGGTGCCGTTCGGCACGATGATCGTCGACAGCTCCTTGCGCCCGTCGTTTTCGCCGGTGACGGCGATGACAGTGACGAACTTGGTGATGTCGGTGCCTGAGTTCGTGATGAACTGCTTTGAACCGTTGATCACCCACTCGCCGTTCTCGAGCCGCGCGGTCGTGCGGGTTGCGCCGGCGTCGGAGCCTGCCTCGGGCTCGGTCAGGCCGAAGCCCGCGAGCGCGCGGCCCGCGAGCAGGTCGGGCAAGAGCTCGGCCTTCTGGGCGTCGGTGCCGAAGTTGAAGATCGGCATCGCGCCGAGGCCGACGCCGGCCTCGAGGGTGATCGCGACCGACTGGTCGACGCGTGCAAGCGCCTCGATCGCGAGGCACAGCGCGAAGTAGTCGCCGCCCTGGCCGCCAACCTCTTCGGGGAACGGGAGGCCGAAGAGCCCCATGTCGCCCATCTGCTTGACGACGTCGAGCGGCAGGGTGTGCGTGCGATCTGCCTCGTACGAGATCGGCGCGACGACCTCGTCTGCGAACTCCTTCACCATCGCGGCGAGCTGCAGCTCTTCCTCGTTCAGGTTGTAGTTTTCCATGAACCGCTCCTTAGCGTTCTTCGTGTGGTCTGTGTGGTAGTTCGGGGTGTGGGTTGTGTGTGGATCGAGGGAGTCGAACAATCGTTCGTTCCAAACAGGGCGTGCGTGTTGCCGGCCGCGGGCGGGGTGCGATGCGCGCGGCCCGCTACGGCAGGTGGCCGAGGCCGCGCGCGAGCGCGACCGATTCGACCCGGTTGCGGGCGCCGAGCTTGCGCATCGCGCTGCGCAGGTAGCTCTTCACCGTCTCGAGCTCGAGGTGCAGCCGCTCCCCGATCTCACGGTTGCCAAGCCCGAGGGCGACGAGCGCGAGCACGTCGATCTCGCGGGCGGAGAGCCGGGGCGCTGGGATCGCGGCAGCCAGCGCGGTGCTTGACGAGGCGGATCCTCGGGCAGTGGTGCTAGCATCGACGCTCGCGGATCCGCCCACCGCTGGCTCGCCGCCGGCGCTCGGTGTGAGCTTGTCGAGCACCGCCTGAATGCCGCTCTGCGCCTCGACGTCGACGACCGTGCGCGCGAGCTCGCGGAGCTCGGCGAAGGCGACCCGCACCCGCTCCCACTCGGGCTCGGCGGGCGCGGCGTGCACCTGGCGCAGGTACTCGGCCGTCTCGGCCGACTCGATGCGCTGCTGCACGGCCTCATCGACGGCCACGCGAAACGCGACCGCCTCTGCGGCCGCGCGCACGCTCTGCACCTCGTGCGCCGCGAACTCGCCGGCCTGGCGCCTGGCCCCGTAGACGATGCCACGGGCCGACCCGTCGATGACAATCGGGTACGCAACGACCGACCGCAGCGACTCAGCCTCGACGGCTGGGTCGTAGTGCCGCGAGATCGTCGCGTCGTGCAGGTAGTCGCGCGCGAGCGTCGGCGCGCGGTGCGCCAGCGCGAGCCCACCGAGACCCTCGCCCCGGCGAATCACCAGGCCGGTGAGGGCGGGCGTCGTCGCGCCGAAGGCGTGGGTGATAGTGAACTGATGCGCGTCGGGGGCAGCGTAACCCCCAAACAGCACCTCGAGGTTCGTCGCCTCGCGTGCGCTCGAGAGCGCCCCGGCGACCGGCGAGCGCCTCATGGCGCGCCGCCAAGCGCGCACGCCCCCGGCCGCGCGGCCGCGCACCGTAGCTCGAACATCGGACCTCCTCGTCGCCTGCACCGGCCCGCCGAGGTTCACCCGGCAGCGGTGCCGTGTGAGCCAGCGTAGGGGCATAGCGCAGTCATGTCCACCGTATCGGCGGCGTGCTGTGAGCACGCTCACACGGCGGCCAACATCGTCGTGGCAAGTTCGCGCATCTCCACCTTGCGCACCTTGCCGGTTACTGTCATAGGGAACGCGTCGACGACGTGCACGTACTTCGGAATCTTGAAGTGCGTGAGCTTGCCGCTCGCGAATTCACGGAGGCTCTCCGCGGTGAGGATCCCGGCGCCCGGGCGCAGCACGATCCACGCCATGAGCTCCTCGCCGAGGCGCTTATCTGGCACCCCGATGACCTGCACATCGACGATGTCGGGGTGGCGGTAGAGAAACTCCTCGATCTCGCGCGGGTAGATGTTCTCGCCGCCGCGAATCACCATGTCTTTGAGCCGCCCGACGATCTGCAGGCGACCGTGCTCGTCCATCGTCGCGATGTCGCCCGTGTGCATCCAGCCGCCGGCGTCGATCGCCTCGGCGGTCTCGTCGGCCTGGCCCCAGTAGCCGAGCATCACCGAGTAGCCGCGCGTGCACAGCTCCCCCGGCTCCCCGACGGGCGCGACCTGGCCGTCTTCGTCGACGATCTTCACCTCGAGGTGCGGCATCACCGTGCCGATCGTCTGGGTGCGCGCGAACACGTCGTCGTCGACGCCCGTCATCGTCGACACGGGCGACGTCTCGGTCATGCCGTAACAGATCGCGACCTCACACATGTGCATCGTGTCGATAACCTGCTCCATCACCTCCGCCGGGCACGATGAGCCAGCCATGATGCCGGTACGGAGGCTCTGCAGGTTGAAGCTCTGAAAGTTCTCAAGCCCGAGCTCTGCGATGAACATCGTCGGCACGCCGTAGAGCGACGTGCAGCGCTCCTGTTCGACGGCCCTCAGCGTCGTCTCCGCGTCGAACGTTGGCGCCGGCAGCACGATGCAGGCGCCGTGGCTGTGCGCGCCGAGCACGCCCATGACCATGCCGAAGCAGTGATACAGCGGCACCGGCAGGCACACCCGATCGGTCTCGGTGTACCGGACGCCCTCGCCGACGAAGAAGCCGTTGTTCAGGATGTTGTGGTGCGTGAGCGTCGCGCCCTTCGGAAAACCAGTCGTGCCCGACGTGTACTGGATGTTGATCGCCTCGTCGAAGGTGAGCGCCTCCGGCTCGTCCAGCGGCGGATCGGCGACCGCGTCTTGGATCGCGTTGTCCCACTGCTTCGTGCCGATGAACAGCACATTCGTGAAGCCCAGCTCGGCGAGCATGCCGGCGTAGTCGCTCGACCGGTACTCGACGGCGCTCACCATGAGCGAGATGTCCGACTGCTCGATGACGTACTGCACCTCGTGCGTGCGATACGCGGGGTTCACGTTCACGAGGATCGCGCCGATCATCGCCGTCGCGTACTGCGTGAAGATCCACTCGGCGCAGTTCGGCGACCAGATGCCGACCCGGTCGCCCTTCTGAACGCCACGCTTTGTGAGTGCGGCCGCGAGCTTCGCGCTATCACTTCTCAGCTCTGAGAAGGTCCACCGCCTGCCCGTGAAGGTTTCGACCAGCGCCTCGTTGTCAGGAAACTGCTCGGTGATCTCGCCGAGCATCTCGCCGATCGTTTGACCTTTGAGTGGCGTGCTGCTCGGACCCGACGCGTAAGAAATCTGTGCTCCATTGCCCATGCACTCATGATGGTTCAGCTGTGAACGGGCGGATACCCTCTTTCGCGGGTGAGATTGGGGGTGGGCGGATTGCTCAAGTAAAGGAACGTCAGGAGATAGAACTGCGGTGCCCATCGACCACCCGTCTTCATCGGTTGCTGCGGCCGACGTGAGTTCGCGACCGCACTCGAAATAGGACCAAACAGGAGCACATTGGATTGGTTGAGTTTGACGCAGGTCTGCGTCACCTCCTGACCTGAACTACGTTCTGATTACCACTCGGAACAGCGAGTGTATGGCGTTCATGAACGACTCACCCGCATGCCCCCTGCTCACAAGAGTTCGGTGCCCCCCGATCGCACTGGGTCTTCCTGATATCGCTAGTTCAGGGTACCTCCCACAATCACATCAAACCCCTCTATCGTAAAAACCCGAACCCATTCGAAGGCGACTTTGGGAAGTCAGCACGCAGTCTGGGTATGGCAAAACGACTGACAGTCTCCAGATTTTCCTCTATCCCGATCCATCGGCGTCCGAGGGCTTGCGCGGCGAGCGCGGTGGTACCGGACCCTAAATAGAAATCTAGAACTAGGTCGCCTGGATCAGTCGCGATCTCAACAATCCGCTCAAGCAACTGAAGTGGCTTCGGAGTATCAAAAGCTGGAATTTTAGGAAAGTCGCGTAAGAGAGATTTTTTCGCCATAGCGGTGTCGCCAACTTCAGCCGCACTCCAAATCGTAAACGGAGCAAGCCCTCCGGACTCGCTCTGGTAACGCTTTAGTCTCGGCTTTCCGTCCCCACCTCGTGGCCAGTAAAGGCGCCCTTCTTGGTCCAGCTGTTGCAAGCGGTCCTGCGTATAGGTCCAGCATCGCCCAGCTGGCGGCTCGTGCCTGACACCTGTGGGCGTTACCACGGTATAAAACTGACTCCTGGTTGCGTGCCCGGCTTGGACACTCATAGGCGCAGACCTCCACGGCCCTCGGGGATCATCGTCAGGGTTGCTAAACCCCCCGGTGTCGGAAACACCGTTCCTAACCCGTTTCCAAGCTTTAGGCCCGCTAGGGGCATAGACATGGATGTAGTCATGCATCGAGCTGAAAGCTCGCCTATTCTCGCGCGTCAGCCGCTTCTGCCAAATTATCGTGCCCACAAACGATTCCCTACCGAAAACCTCATCGAGAACTACACGTGCCCGGTGTTGTTCTGAGTCATCAAGGTGAACCCATACGCTCGCGTCAGAGGACAAAAGTGGCACAAGCGCTTCCAGGTGGGACCGCAAAACTGCCAACCACTGCTCAGAACCGCGCCGATCACTGTAGTAGGCGAAGTTCTCTCCGGTGTTGTAAGGCGGATCAATATAGCACAATTTGACGGAACCCAAGACTTCCGAGTTCTCCCTCGCCAAGACTGGGAGGACAGCCCCAGCATCCCCCACCAGGAGCACGCCATCAGGCTCGCTACCCTCGAGCAGCTCGAAGCCGGTCGTCCCTGTAACTCCCTCTGGCATCTGCAACTAAAACTCTCCACACTTCCGAGCCACTCAGCGACCAGATTTCAAAAACCACTTGGTTTCCATAAGTTTGATGTTTTATCATACTAGAAACATGCAACACACAAAAGGCGAACAATGACATTGAACGAAGTAAGCACGCTTCTGTTCGGGCGCGCATGCAGACTGCCAATTGCTCTTTGGGTGCTCGAGCACGGCGACGGAAAGTTCTATCAGTCAGAGCCTCCAACAAATCTAGGTTCCCAGACCGCGATCCGACAAGAGCTTTCACGCCTCGCAAAGGCTGGGCTAATAGCAGAGGAACGCACTTCAAACGAGAATCGCGTCTACTACAGGCGCATAAACAGCCCTCTGTGGCGTATCTTTGCAGAAGCCGAAAAAGCAACAAACCACGACCAGTGAACCACCCGGCGTTCTCAACAGAACTAGACATTGAGTTTAAGTAAGGCAGGATTCTCTTGAACAAGGCCGAGAATGGCTTCAGGCCTGTGCACTATCTGGGAAACAAATCTCGATTCCTCGAACCAATTGTCGATTCCGTGGTTGGATTGGCCCCCGAAAAGAGCACCGTCGTGGATTTGTTCGCCGGAAGCGGGGTAGTTACACGAGGCTTAGCGGCACACCGGCGTGTGATTTCTGCCGATATCCAGCGATATTCATCGATTCTAACAGAGGCTCTTTGTAATCCAACGGTGTACTCCGTTTCCAGCCAGAAGCAGCTTCTGAGTGCAGCTCACGACTGGATGGAGCGATTGCCCGCCTCAGCGTTGGAGCTTATACGCTTCGAAGACGAAGTGTCACACAAGTCAAAACAACACCCCGAACGGTTTGTCCGCATGATGGAGGAAGCGACTCTCAGTAGCGCGGTGGCTTCAGACGCAGGCTTTGCATCGCTGAAAGAGGAAGCGGAAAGAGCGCTGCGCCCTTTTGGAGCCGTAATCGGGAGGCACTACGGCGGCGCGTATTTTTCCTACCGACAGGCTTTGGAAATCGACGCTTTGCTCCATACGATCGAGCATTCAGCGGGCAACCCAGCCAATTCAACGTTAGTCGCAGCGATATTGGGCACGGCAAGCGATCTGGCTTCCACGGTCGGAAACCATTTTGCTCAACCGAACAGGCTCAGAGCTCGCGACGGCAGCATAAAGATCAAATCAATGGAAAGCGTGCTTCGCCACCGAGAAACTTCGGCGCTTCCGACTTTCAAGTCCTGGCTTCAACGATACTCAACGCTACCTCCGACAAAGAATTCTTGCGAGGCTCGGACCTCGGATTTTCGATTGGTTCTTGATTCACTTGCGGACTCCGTTGGAGTTGTCTATGCTGACCCACCATACACACGTGATCATTACAGCCGCTTTTATCACGTCCTTGAGACCATCGCGCTCGCAGACGAACCCGGAGTCACGCGAGCCCCGGGCTCGTCTCTACCGAGTCGCGGGTTGTATCGAATCGAGCGCCATCAATCGCCCTTCAGCATCAGGTCCAAAGCCGAACTCGCTTTCAAGACAATGTTTGCAAAGCTTGACGAGAGCACGATTCCCCTTGTGCTTTCATACTCGCCCCAAGGAGGTGGCACACTCTCACGTCCGGAGACCCGACTTCTGACTATCGATCGCTTGGTTGAAATGGCGAGCGACCATTTTCGTCGAGTCGAAACGGTCCAAATTCCCGATTCCACGCACAGTCGACTCAACCGCGTTGAATATCATGGTTCTTCCCCCAAAGATGCGGAAGTGTTGATAATTGCAAGCCATTAAAGGTCGGGAAGTGCAGCGTTCCAAATTGGACATCCCGGCCACTGAGTTTTAAAGTCCCGCACAGTACTGGTCACGCGCCTCTTCATTCGGGCATTCCCGTTCCATGTTACGTCTAGAAATTGACTTATCTCTTCGTAACCGTCTTCTCCTGGCACGATGAGGCTGTATAGAAACTGGCCGGTATCCAGCTTGACGAAGACGCCAATAGGGGGGCCTTCGGTAGGATACGGAACACCTGCTGCAGCGGCCAGTTCGAATCTATAGTTCTGGCTTGCAACTTCAACACTAGGACGGCTCTCGGCAGGCGCAAGTTCTCCGCTCGGCCTGACATTTTGAAGCACAACTCTCCTTTGAGAACCAACCTTCGCGCCGAAGAATCCTTCATAATTTTGTTTGTCGAAATTCGCCTGCTGCCAGCGTGTTCCTGCAGCGGGTATCTCCGCAATCAAGACCGTATTTTCTTCATCGACTGCCGCTGCCGAACCGCTGCCGCCACGAAGTCTTGATTGGCCTCTTAGATTTCGCTCGTTACCCTTGTTCTGCGCCACTCTATCCAGAACATTCGCATCAGACATCGGAAAGATAGATGCCTCGTAGCTCGACATAAACGAATCAATCGCTGCGATTGACGGCTCCGCATCCTCCAGAGCAACCCTAACAACATAGGACGCTTCCCAGTTTGATAGCAATCCACCTACCGTCAAATTACCCGACCCGACTATGAAGCTCACATGATCGTCATGCTCAAACCAGGCGAATTTTGGGTGAAAAAGAGATCTTTCTGGACTCAAAAATGCCTGAACGCATAGATTGGGCCACCTGGCTTCAAAGGCTTGCAGTTTTTCTATTGCTGTCGTGTCCGTAATGGCGTCAGTCCCGACAAGAAGCGAAAATTTCGCGTTAGCCAACATCTCGGCCATAACGGGGTCCTCCAAGAAGAGACTGGCACCGCCTGCATTGGTCCACGCAAATACGCCACCTCCTCGAACAGCTCCGATTGACTCAACCAGAAGATGTTCCAGAAGGTTTCCTCCCAGAGTACCCGGCATGTGAATTTGAAGCATCTTCGCTATCCCTGTCTTGTCGCAGTGCAACCACGGCTCATTATCAACAAGACCCTATCGAATTTCAATGAGTACCGCAGGGGCGATTCGGCAGCCGTTCGTCCCTACCAGATGCGAGCCCGAGCCCTGAGGGCTCTGGCACGGAACCTAGATCCAAAGGAACACACCAATCCCACAGTTTCACACTCCGAAAGGGCACTCAGCGGTATGTTATTGGGCATTCCGAGGCTCGAGCACTGGTGGTAGCGCGAATCAACGCCAGTGAGTGTTGCGGGGCAAATCTGAGTAAATTGCACGGTGCGCCAGAGTAACCAGGCACTGTTGCCTAGCAGCAATTTGTTGCGGATCACCGCAAGGCGCGAGCCGACCTAAAGCTCGAGGGCCCCTGCTAGTGTCGCCAATGACGAGGCGCGCTCCCCAGCATGGCCGCGCACGATGCCCTCGATATCGGTACCCTCGGCGCTGCCGCGCACCGTCCATTCCATTCGCATCGTCCCCTGAACCGCGGGGTCGTCTGATTCGAAGTCAATCTCCTGCACCACGCGCTCACCGGGCACGAGCTCGGTGATGCGCGCCTCGGACACGTCCGAGGCGGCAGACGTCTTGCCTGGGGCGCTCGCGGCGTCATCGTAGGTGAGCACGAGGCGGAAGGATCCACCCTCGCGCATGTCGAACCGCTCGAACCTCCCCTGCATTCCGCGGGGAGGCAGCCAGGCCGCAACCGCGTCGCTCGTCGTGAGCGCCGCAAACACCGTCGCCGGGTCGGTGTGAATGAGGAGGCTCGCGCGATCCGTTCTGCTCATGCCGCGAGTGTACCCCGCCGCCCCGACCACGCGGTCAGGTTGCTACGCGAGCGACAGGAACAGCTTCTCGAGCTCTTCGGGCTTCGTCGCGTCTTCGTTGTCAGGGTCGGCGAGGCACTCCTGCAGCGCCGTCGAGATCACGAGGAAGCCGGCACGGTCGAGCGCCTTCGTGACCGCCGAGAGCTGCTGCACGACGTCGCGGCAGTGCGCCTCCCCCTCGACCGCGTCGATCACCGCGGCGAGCTGACCGTGTGCGCGCCGCAGGCGGTTGACGATCTTGCGCTTCGCCTCGGGGGTCGCGCCGAGCGCCGCCTCTGCTGCTACCTCACTCATTGTTGGCCTTCTTTCAGGGTTCGAGCTTGACCTTCAGAATACCCCATGGGGTATAGTAATGCTCGTCACCAAGATACCCCCAGGGGTATCCAATTTCAACCCAGGGGCTCAGCCCGCGAAGGAGAACCCACATGTGCCGACCGACCAAGTGCCGCACCTGCAGCAAGACCACCTGGGCCGGCTGCGGGCAGCACGTCGACATGGTCAAGATGAGCGTGCCGGCATCGGAGTGGTGCAACGGCAAACACTCCCAGGCGCAGATCGACGCGGCCAAGGCCTCGCGCGGGCCGGGCTTCTTCGCGCGGCTCTTCGGCCGCTAGCCAGCACTCAACAGAAAGGTCACCACATTGGCCACCACAAACCTCACGGTCGACACCTTCGTACCGACGGTCGAGCAGGGCGGCATCGTCTTCGTCGACTTCTGGGCAGCCTGGTGCGGGCCGTGCCGCTCGTTCGCGCCCGTCTTCGAGCAGGCATCTGAGAAGCACCCCGACATCACCTTCGGCAAGGTCGACACCGAGGCCGAGCAGGCGCTCGCGAGCGAGTTTCAGATCACATCAATCCCGACACTGATGGTGTTTCGCGACGGCATTCTCGTGTTCTCGCAGGCCGGCGCGCTCCCCGCGCAGCAGCTCGAGCACCTCGTGCAGGGCGCCCGCGATCTCGACATGGACGACGTGCGCAGGCAGCTCGCGGCCGCCGGTGCTGGGCAGGGCTCTCGCGACGGATCCGCGACCGCCGAATAGGTCGCAACCGCAGGGGTCTCTGCCACGCTGCCGAGCCCATGCCCTTCCGAGCCCGCGCCCGCGCCGGCACCCCGCACTCACCAAGCAATCACTCAAGAACCACCTCAAGGAGCCACCATGTGCGCACGAGTCACCTGTAGCAACTGCAACAAGCCGACCTGGGCCGGCTGCGGCGAACACATCGAAGAGGCCCTGCAGGGCGTGGCGGTCGCTGATCGCTGTAGCTGCGGCTAAGCCCGCGGATCCGCCCCGCGTACCCACAACTCACACCCCGCCGACACCAAGGAGCCACCAATGCTACTCGAACGCATCTATGACGAAGACCTCGCCCAGGCCAGCTACTTCATCGGCTGCCAGGCGAAGGGTGAGGCGATCGTCGTCGACCCGCGGCGTGATATCGGCGTCTACCTCGACATCGCCGAAAAGAACGGCATGACCATCGTCGCCGTCACCGAAACCCACATTCACGCCGACTACCTCTCGGGCACGCGCGAGCTCGCCGCCCGCACCGGCGCCGAGATGCTCGTCTCCGACGAGGGCGGGCCAGACTGGGTGTACGGCGACGGCTTCGAGGCCGCAGTGCGCATGCGGCACGGGCACCGCATCGCGCTCGGCAACATCACCGTCGAGGCGGTGCACACGCCGGGCCACACCCCCGAGCACCTGGCCTTTCTCGTCACCGACGGCGCGCAGTCGACCGAGCCGGGCTTCGTGCTCACCGGCGATTTCGTGTTCGTCGGCGACCTCGGCAGGCCAGATCTACTCGACGAGGCGGCCGGCGGCGTCGACACTCGATTCGAGGGCGCGAAGCAGCTCTTTGCTAGCCTGCGCGATCGGTTTCTCACGCTCCCTGACTACGTGCAGGTGCTCCCCGCGCACGGTGCCGGCTCGGCCTGCGGTAAGGCGCTCGGGTCTGTGCCGTCGTCGACCGTCGGCTACGAGCGCAATTTCTCGTGGTGGGGGCGCTACCTGAAAACTGACGATGAGCAGGGGTTCATCGCCGAGCTGCTCAGTGGCCAGCCAGACGCGCACGCCTATTTCGGTCGCATGAAGGTCGAGAACCGGGAGGGGCCAGCGCTGCTCGGCTCTGCATCTGCGCTGACCGAGTACTCCCCCGCCGCGCTCACCGAGATGCTCGAGAGCGACAGCGTGATCTTCGTCGACACCCGCGACAACCACGCCGTGCACGCCGGCACGGTTGCGCGCTCGCTGAATATTCCCGGGCCTGCGAAGGCAGCGAGCTACGGCGCGTGGGTCTACGACCCTACGGTCGAGACGCGGCCGCTCGTGCTGCTCGCCGCCTCGCGCGAAGAGGCCGAGGAGTTGCGGGGCCACCTCGTGCGCGTCGGCATCGACTCCGTCGCTGGGTTCATCACCTCGCTCGACGGGCTCTCGCTCGTGCGCCCGCTGGTGATTCCGCCCTCAGCCCTCGCCGAGTTCTCGCGCTCGCTGCTGCTCGACGTGCGCAACAAGACCGAGTACGCAGACGGCCACGTGCCGGGTGCCGCCCAGCTGTCGGGTGGGCGTGTGCTGTGGCACCTCGATGAGCTGCCCGCGCCCGAGGCCGGCACGATCGTCACCTACTGCCAGAGCGGGGTGCGCAACTCGGTTGCGGCGAGCGCGCTGCGCCGAGCGGGTTACGATGTCGCAGAGCTCGAGGGCAGCTACGCGGGGTGGATCGCCGAGCCAGGCAACTCGCCCGCGTTTGGGGTGGCGTAGGGGCGCTGGGGGCTTGGGGCTCGGGGCTCGGGCCTGGGGGTTCGGGGCTTGGGGTTCGGGGCTTGGGGCTGTCTCCGTGTCTAGGGCAGCGGCAGCGACAGCAGAAACGGAGGCTGCAGCAGATGGGGAGGCGGCAGCGTCTGGCACACTGAATAGCAGTACCCGAAAGGACTCTCATGAACACCGAAGCGACGGCAGCAGATTCGCCCGCACAGCCAATCATCATCGATAGCCGCACGCCGGCCGAGTTCGCTGAGGGGCACCTCGCTGGGGCGCGTCTCATCGACTTCAACGCTGGCGAGGTGCCCGCTGCGCTCGAAACGCTCGACCCGAACGCAACGTACCTGCTGTATTGCCGCTCGGGCAACCGCTCCGGGCAGACCGCCGCGCTGATGCTCGCGGCCGGCTTCGTAAGCGCGACAAACCTCGGCACCCTCGCCGAAGCGGCAGAGGCCACCGGGCTCGACATCGTCGCGTAGCAAGACTGGCCCCTGGGCTCGCCTCCCGCGCACGGAGGTACCGCGAGCCCCCACCAGCCCTCTTCCCTGCCCTGCCCCTGCCCTGCCCTCTGTCTTCTGCTGCCCCCTCCCGCACGCAGCAACTTTCTGCGGGAAACACGCGCTTAGGGCGGGTGTATTTGCGCGTTTCGTGCAGAAAGTTGGTGGTGGGTGCGGGGCCGGGGTGGGTCAGGCCCCGCCCCTAGCCGGCGACGCCCTGGGACATGCGCCAGAGCCTCGCGAATGCGCCGTCGGGGCGCTCGAGCAGGTCTGCGGGGGCGCCCGACTCGACGATGCTGCCGTTCTCGAGCACCACGACGGCATCGACGCCACGCACCTGGTCGAGGTGGTGCGCGATGATGATTGCCGTGCGCCCCTCGCTCACGCGGCGCATGGCATCTGCGAGCGCAGGGTCGGCACCAGCCTGTGAGCCTGCCTCATCGAGCACAACAACAGCCGGGTCGGCCAGCAGCACGCGGGCAAGCGCAAGCTGCTGCGCCTCGCGGTGGCTCACTGCGGCGGGAAGCGAGCCGTGCAGCCCGCCGGCAATCGCCGACAGGTCGAACCCGACCGCCTCGAGCGCGGCGGTGAGCGCCTCGTCGCTCGCCTCGGGCGCGGCGATGCGCGCGTTGTCTGCGATAGAGCCGACAAACAGGTGCGTCTCTTGCGCGACGAGAAGCGCTGCGGGTCGCCCGCCCGACCTGGCGAGGTGCGCGGGGACACCGCCGATGAGCACCTCACCCGCGAGCGGTTCGTCGAACCCAACGATGAGGCGTGCGAGCGTGCTCTTGCCCGAGCCCGAGGTGCCGATGAGGGCGACAGTCGCACCCTCATCAATCACGAGGTCGATTCCTCGAAGCGCGGCTCGCGGCGCCGTCGGCCCGTAGCGGTAGCTCGCGCCCAGAATATCGATGGAACCGCCGGTGATCTCGCGCTGAGTTCGGGCTATGGCAAGCTCGGCCGCCGTGAACTCGGCGCCAGCACCCGCGAGATCGGTTTCATCGGCCGGGGTGCGCTGCGACGTGGCGGTGCCAGCTTCGGCACCCGCGGCACCCGCGGCACCCGCAGCACCCGCAGCACCCAGGCCTTCGGTACCCGCCTGCACCACGCCGGTGAGCCGCTGCAGCCCCGCAAGGGCACGCTGCAGGTCGTCCATGCTGCCGAGGAGATCACCGATCGGGTTGAAGAGCCGATGGAAGTACAGCGCACCGGCCGTGACTGCGCCCACGGAGAGGCCAACCGAGGTCGCACGCACGAACCCGACAGCAAGCACCGCGGCGAGCCCTACGAACTCGGCAGCGTTCAGCCCCCCGATAAAGATGTTTCGCGCCTTCGCGGTCTCGCGGTGCGTTTGCACTGCCCGGTCGCTCGCGACTGCGATGCGGTCGAGGTGCTCCTCGGCTGTGCCGTAGGCTCGCACTGTTTCAGCTCCGGCGACGGCCTCGACGAATTCGCGGCCCCGCTCGGCTTCTTCGCGCCTGAGCCTGGCGTACAGCGGGCGCGAGCGCCGCAAAAAGACGCGCGTGCTGAGAACCTGAATCGGCACAGCAACCAGCGCGGCGAGCGCGAGCCACGGGTCAAGCGCCGCCATGCCAACGAGGGTGAGCACGATCGTGAACACCGCCCTCGCGCACAGCGGAATCACGCCCGAGATTGCCTCGGTGACCGCCTCGACATCGTTGGTGACGCGCGAGATGACATCGGCATCGCCCGCGGCCTCGATGCGGCGAAGCGGCAGCGCGAGCGCTGCCTCGAAGACCTCTTCGCGCAGCTCTGCAAGCGCCCGCTGCAGGCAGCGAACGAGCAGCACGCCCCCGATGCCCTCGAGCGCGGCGGCGACGATGCCTGCACCGGCAAGCGCCGCGCCAAGCCACAGCACGCTCGCGAAGGGCTCCCCCGAGATAACCGCGTCGACGATCGCCCCGAGCAGCGGCGGAATGAGCAGCATTGTCGCGGTGCCGAGCAGCAGCAGCGCGACGGTCGCGATGAGCAGCCCCCGCTGGCGCCAGAGCAGCTTCAGCCCAAGCCGGGCCGCGGCTCCGGCGGAAGAAGTTGGCAGCAACGCGCCGGCCGAACCCGGCACAGCACCAGCACCGCCAGCACCGCCAGCACCGCCAGCACCACCAGCACCGCCGGCCCCAGCACCAGCCCGCCCAAGATTCTTGGCGCTCATGCGTGCCCCCCGACCGGGCAGGCCCCCGCGGCCCCAAGCGCGCAGCAGCTGCGCGCGGGTTCGGGGCAGCGCCCGTCGACGACCCGCGAACAGGCGGCGAGCAGCGTCGGGCTTGCGGTGACGACCACGACGGGGCGGCCAAGCCGCGCGAGCGACTCGGCCACGCGCTGCTCGGTAATGGGGTCGAGGGCGCTCGTCGGTTCATCAAGCACGACGACGTCGCCCGGAGTGTGCAGCGCGCGGGCCAGCAGCACCCGCTGGCGTTGGCCGCCTGAGAGCCGCCTGCCGCCAGCACCGATCTCGGTGTCGGGGGTGCCTAGATGGTCAACCACATCGGCGAGCGCTGCCGCGTTGATCGGCGGCTCCTTCAGGCAGCCGTCGCGCGTGACGTTGCTGCGAAGCGTGCCCGAGAACAGGGCTGCGTCGTGCGGCGGTGCGACGATGCGCCTGGCCACGCACTCTGGGCCGAGATCGCACGCGCAGAGCCCGCCGAGGCGCAGCTCCCCCGGCTCGGGGTCGCGCCGAAATCCGAGCGTGGCCGCGGCGGTGCGGGCCTCTGCAGCGGTGCGCACGCGCACGCCAACGAGCCCGTCGGCGGCGCTCACGCTGAGCGTCTCACCGCTCGGCGCAGCCCACTCGAGGAGTGCTGGCGCGGCTGTCTTCGCGGCGGCATGAGTGCTCACGAAGCCCTCAGCGGCACCGGCCACCCCGGCCCCCAGCGCGTACTCCTCTTCGAGCAGCTCGCGCAGTCGCTTCGCCGAGGCGCGCTTGTGCGCCCAGTTGGCTCCAAACGTGCCGACGTGGGCGAGCGAGCCCTGCAAGAACTGCGCGAGGCCAACGACGGTGACGAGCTGCCCCGGCGTGATGTCGCCGCGCACGGCGAGCCAGCCGGCCGCGAGCGCGAGGGCAGCGAGGTAGAGCACCGACACCATTGTGCTCACTGCCTGGTAGGTGACAAGCAGCCTGGCCGAAGCGATGCCGGCATCGCGGGAGGCGGCGCTTGCGCCCCGGTAGCGGCGCACCATTTCGGGCCCCGCCCCGAGACCGTGGAGCACGCGCAGCCCGGCGAGCGCATCGGTCGCGACCTCGCTCGCGGTAGCCACGGCCTGCTGCTCGGTCGCTCCGGCGCGCTCGAGGGGGCGCGCGAGCCACTGCATCACGACAAGCACGGCGATTGCGCCGAGCGCGACGCCGATGCCGAGGGGCACGGAGATGACGAGCAAGGCAATCGTCGCAGCAATCACCGCCGCGAGCGTCGCCGCCTGCTGCGCGATGCTCCACGCGATTCCGGCGACGCGGCCGGTGTCGCTCGTCGCGATCGAGAGCAGCGCGCCGGGGTGCCTGCCGCCGCGCACGCCGCGCGGATGTAGCACGCGCCGCGCAGCGAGCAGCCGCAGGTCATGCTCGCCGTACCCGAAGACCCCCACCATCGCGAGAGCTGAGCGCTGATAGCTGAGTGACAGCACGAGGAAGACGGCGCCGAGCACGCCGAGCCAGAGCAGCAGGCCGGCGAGATCTCCCGGCGCGATTGCCCGGTCGATCACGATGCCGATGAGAATCGGCACGGCAGCCTCGCCAGCCTGGTGCAGCATCAGGCCGAGGGTTGCGAGCGCGAGCTTGCGGTCGCGCTTGTCGCCCGCGAGGGCGACCCGCAAGAGGTTCGGCACGCGCGGAGCGCCGGGCCGAGCAGCACCAGGCTCACCGGCGCCAGGCCGCGCAGCACCAGGCCCGTCAGCACCAGGCCGCGCGTGGCGGGTCGCGGCGGCCACTAGTCGACGTCTGCGGACATGTTGCCAGTACGATCTCGCGTCCAGTACCCGATCGCGTGGTGTCGGTTGCGGGCGAGGCCGAGGCGGCTGCGCAGATCGGTGCGAATCGCGCGGCTCGTCGCCGCCTCACACGCCACCCAGGCGTACCACGGCACCTCGGGGTCTGCGAGCTGCGCGACCTCGGTGGCGAGCGCGCTCGGCGCGTGGCCGTTGCCCGAGCCGATCAACCAGCGAATCTCGACGTCGCCAGCGGTGTCGTACTCCTGAATATCTTCCTCGGTCGGCACCTCGACGATCGCGAGGGCGCGAGCGCCGTCTGGCAGCTGTTCGAGAATGCGCCCGAGGCCGGGAACGCCGGTCGCGTCGGCGACGAGCAGCTGAAACTCGGCGTCGTCGGGGGCCGCGTAGTACGACGAGGGCTCGTCGCGCTCGCCCGCGCCGAAGATGCCAATGATGTGGCCCGGCTCGGCACGCTCGGCCCAGGCCGAGGCGAGACCGCCGTCATGCACCACGAAGTCGATGTCGAGCTCGCGCCCGCCCTCGTGCACCTGGCGCACGGTGTAGTGGCGCCACGGCGGCTCCTCGCCCTCCCAGCCGCGACCGTACTCGGGGAGGTTGAAGACCTCGATGTTGGCGACGGTCTCACCGGGCGCCGGGAGCGCGATATCGACGCGCTCGTCGCCGCGCCCGTGAGTGGGCCAGAGCCAGTCGCCGACTGCCTCGAAGCGGATCCGCAGCATGTTCGGTGTGAGCCGCTCTGTGCGAACGACGCGTGCTGGCGCGCAGGGAATCGCCATAGTTAGACCCCCTCAGGCCGCGAGATGCGTGTGCGGCTAGCCGCGACGCCGGGCTGCGGTGCTCGGTAGAGCGAGAAAACTGGGGGCGAAGACTGCACGGGCGATCCTTTGACAATGGTGTGACGTTGGTAAGGTGCGCCTTACCTACCCCCAGGCTAGCCGAGTCAAATACCTTAATCTGGCCAATCTATGTCGATTTTTGTCGCGGTCACCCCGCGGGCGGGCGCCTACCGCTCCCCTCCCGCGAAATAGGCGGCCGGGGTGCTTCCGACGATCTCGCGAAAGTGCTCGATAAACGTGTTCGGGCTCGCGTAGCCGAGACCGCGCGCCGTCGCGGCGACGGTTTGCCCCGAGGCGAGCTGCACGAGCGAGGCGCGCACGCGGGCGCGGATCCGCCACTGCGTGAGCGACAACCCCGTTTCGGCGACGAACGCCCTCGACAACTCGCGCGCTGAGAGCCCAATGCGGTCGGCCCAATCAGCCGTCGTATCGGTGTCGGCCGGCGCGGCGAGGATCTGCTCGGCGACGAACGACAGCCGCGGCGTCTCGGGCATACGCAGGTCAACCTGGGCGCCCGGGCTCGGCCGCAGCAGCTCGATCACGAGGCGCTGCAGGCGCAGCCTCGTATCGTTTGGCATCGCAGATTCAGCGTTGAGCAGCAGCAGCTCCCGCACAGCGGGCAGCAGTTCGACGATCATCGCCTCCCGCGGCAGCTGGGCAGCGATTCCCGGCTCGAGGAAGGTCGCATAAAAGAGCGATTCCGCCGAGGTCTCGATCGTGTGCGGCACCCCGCTCGGCACCCACACTGCGCGCTGCGCCGGCACAGTCCACACCGAGTCGCCCGCCCGCACCCGCGCAACCCCCGCGGTCGACCAGATGAGTTCGTCTTCGTGATGCGTCTCGGTGTGCCAGGCGCGAATGCTGCGCGACTCGTGCCGCACGCTCGTGAGCAGGTAGCCGCGAATGCGCTCCTTCGCTGTGGAGACGTGCGAGCGGTCGGGGCTCACGGGCCCACCGGCGACCCGCGCCGCCGCAGCTCCTGCTGGGTCACGCCGTACAGGTCGAGCAGCGCGCGGTACATCGTCGAAGTCGAGCCAAACCCAGACATCGCGGCCACCTCGGCGACGGTGAGCGCGTCGTGCTCAGGGTTTTGCAGCGTCGAGCGCGCGATGCGCCCGCGCTCGCGGCGCAGCTCGGCGGCGACGCTCGTCTCGTGGCGAGAGAACGCGAGCTGCAGCTGCCGCACCGAGCACCCCACCTCGGCCGCCAGCTCGCCCGTGCCGAAGCCTGGCCGGCCGCTCTCGCGCGCAATCACGGCCATTGCGTCGCCCCAGACGTTCGCCGCCCCTTTGGGCGGTTGCGCCGACAGCAGCGGGAAGCGCTGACGCAGCAGCGCCCCAGCCATCTCGATGGTCACGCGCGAGACGGTCGCGGCCTCGCCGGGCGTCGCCTTCTCGGGCTTCGCGGTGACCCCTTGCAGGTACCCACGCATTGCACGCTCGGGCAGCGTGAGGCCGGCATACACGGTCGCACCCTCGGGTAGTCGCGGCAAAAACGGCAGCAGCACATCTCGCTGAATTCGGGCGACAAGAAACTTCCACGGGGTGAGAAACCGCACGCGCAGCGGCAGGCCGCTCGGCGCGACGAGTAGCGGATCGTTCGACTCGATCCAGACTCCATCTTCCAAGTAGGTGAAGGTGCCGTACTCGACAAACACGAAATCAATCGTCGGCATGCCAGGCAACAGCGGCCGCCGCTCGATGTCGGTGGGGCCACCCGACGCCTCGATCACGAACAGGGGGCCGAGCGCATGCACGACCGCATCCATCGCGAGCGCGTCGCGGCTGCGGGTGCCCTCGCGGTGCAGGTCGGCGCTCGAGAACTCAGAAATCTCGCGGTCAGAGATCTGACGCGGGGCACTCGCATGGGGCATGTTCTAACGTTACCGACTCGCGCGGGTGCGTGTCAGCACACGCCGCGATCGATCGCAGCATTTCGCCCGTGAGAGCGCAGCGCGCGGCAGGTGCCCCGAGCCCCCACCGAGCACCCTGGCGTGCGCTATGCCGCGGGGAGCCCAGCCAAAAACTCCTTCGTCGCCGCCACGACTTCGTCGCCCCGGGTGTGGTGCAGGTAGTGGTCGGCGTCGATCTCGCGTGTGACGGCGTAGTCGACCGTTGCGGCCTGCGCCTCGTGCATCTCGACCCACGTCGGGAAGTCGGGGTTGTGCGCCTGATACATCAGCAGCAGGGGCAGCTCTTTGGGGAAGGTCGTGCCGGCGGCCGCGGCGAAGTTCTCGCCCAGGTGGTTCACCTCGTCGAGATAGGTTGGCGCCATCGAGTTGCGCATCGCGAGCACATCCATGTATTCAATATCTTGCTCGGTATACGCCGGGTTACCCTCGAGCGGGTTGCCGCCGAGCTCGGTCATCACGCGCAGCAGCCCGAGGCCGCGCAGCGCTGGGGCCCCTTTGAGGATGCCGGGCACCCGATCCATGCCGGGCTGCTCGGGCACCGAGGTGTCGATGCCGACGAAGGCGGTCACCTCGTCTGGGTACGTGTTGGCATAGCTCAGCCCGTAGATCCCGGTGATCGAGTGGCCCATCAAGATGTACTCGTCGACGCCAAAGCTCGCGACGGCCTCGTGAATCTCGCGCACGATGTTCTCGGTGGTGCGCGGGGTATCTGCCTGATCGCTGAACCCGTACCCGAAGGGCTCGACTGCGAGAATGCGATACTCGTCTTTCAGGCCGTTAATCACCGGCGCAAAGTCGGCGACCGGCGAGGCAGTGCCTGCTCCGGGCGTGAGCACGATCGTCTGCTCCCCCGACCCGAACTCCGCGACGTTCAGCTGGTTGCCGTCGACGGTCACGAGCTCGCCGTAGGGTTCGAGAGCCGCGACCTGCTGCGGCGTCTTCACGGCGTTCACGATGCTCGTTGTAGCGAGCGTTCCGCCGATAAGTGCGACAACTACGCCGGCGCTGATGAGGGTTATTTTCAGGGGCTTCTTCACGACGGCCTAACTTGCGAACTCGGGTTTACTTCGTGCCCTAAGCGTTTCATCACTGCACTGGAGTTTCCTGTGAGTCGCGCAAGGCCGCAGGGCCGGCGGCCTCGCCGACGCCTTACGGTTCGGGGTGAAAGGTGAGCACCAGCCTCGCATCCTCGTGCGCGTACACCTCGTGCTTTTCTTGGGGGTCGGCGCGCACCAGCGCGCCAGCGGCGAGTTCGTGAAACTCGCCCCCAATCTCGAATCGCACCCGCCCGGCAACCACGTGAATGAGCACGGGAGCGCCCGCGACGTGCTCCCGCAGCGTCACCCCGGCCGGGATAGCGAGTGTGCGCACCCTGAGCGCGGGGCCGTCGTACACGCGGCCGACGCGCACGCGCCCCTCGGTGATCGGCGCGAGCTCGACATAGTCGGCGAGCTCGGTCGAGAGCAGGTCGTATCCGGGTGCGTGGTCAGTCATGACTCCTCCTTCGGGCGCTGCGGCCGCAGCTGGTTCGGTGGCGATCCGGGTTCGCTCGCGGTCACAGCGAGCGTACCCGAACGGTTTTGCGATCGAGCTCGATGAGCCCTTCGTCTTGCATTCGTCGGAGCTCGCGCATGAGCGCCTTCGCGTTGACCCCGAGGTAATCGGCCCACTCCTGGCGGCCGAACGGCAGCGTCACTTGCGAGCCTCCCCCGGCCCCGAGATCTTCCAACGACATGAGAATGCGGCTGCGCAGGCGGGGCTCCGACAAGAGGTTCAGGCGCACGCTCAGGTGCACGAGCTTCTTCGACATCTCTTGCATGAGGTTGGCCTGCAGCACCGCAGCGCCGGCGTGGGTTGCGGCGGCGAGCCGCTGCCGATGAATGAGCAGCACCCGAGCGTCGCTGAGGGCCGTGATCTCGACCGGTGAGGGCCCTCCACTCACGACGACCGCCTCGGCGAAGGAGTCACCGGGCCCGAACCGCTCAACGATCTGGGTGTTGCTCCCGCGCGGAACGGTTGCCTGCACGCTCCCCGCAAGCACGACGGGAAAGAAGCTCACGGACTCACCTATGCGAATAATTGCCTCGCCCTGACGGTAGCCCTGCGAGGTCGCCTGCACGGCAGCGAGCAACTCGCCGTGCACGGCGGGCTCGACGCCCGCAAATACCCGGGAGCGCGCCGTCACCGCATCGTACTGTCTAGCCATCTTGGGGGTTCACCTCGCTCCCGCCAGGCACCGGGAGCCGCACCGTGCGGGCGCCGAGCAGCGCGGCGTCTTCCTCTCCGTGGGTCGCGACGATGAGCGTGCGGCCCGCCCGGTGCGCGTGCACGAAGCCAACGGCCTCGCGTTTCGTCGCCGCGTCAAGCCCGGTGAAGGGTTCGTCGAGCAGCACGAGCGAGCTCGGGTACAGCATCGCACACACGAGCGCGACGCGGCGGCGCATGCCGCCCGACAGCTCGGCGACGGGCTGGTCGAGCGAGCGCTCGGGCAGGATCGTCGCGAGTTCGTGGCGGATCGAGCGGCGCGATACTCGCCGATCTGGGTGCACGAGGGCGACGTTCTCGACCGCGGTCAACGCCTCGCTCAACCGGTCTTCTTGAAACATCACCGACACGCTCCCGGGCGCCGCCCCGGTCACCGCGCCCGCGTCTGGGTGTTCGAGCCCCATGAGCATGCGGAGCAGGCTCGTCTTCCCTGCACCCGAGGGCGCCCGCAAGCAGTACACCTCGCCGGCGTCGAAGGTCAGCGTCAGGCCCTCAAGCACACTGTGCAGCCCGAAGCGCTTCGACACCCCCTCGAGTCGCACCGTCGCCGCATTCGCCTGGCGGCGTTCCCGCCCCGTCATGATGATCTCCCCAGCAAGCCACCGAACGGCCGCGACAGCGTGCGCAGCCCGAGCATCACGGCCCGCTCGAACACCACGCTGAGCACCATCACCACCACCGTCCAGGCGAACAGGGTCGGGGTGTCGAGAAACGTCTTCGCCGTAAACATTTCTTTTCCAATCGACTGCGTCGTCGCGGCGAACAGCTCTGCCATGATGCCGGCGCGCCAGCTCATGCCGACCCCGACGCGGCAGGCGCTCGTGAGAAACGGCATAAACGAGGGCCGTGAGAGGTACCAAAACTGCTTCACCGGAGACAGC
Source organism: Leucobacter albus (assembly GCF_039528015.1). Classification (NCBI taxonomy): domain Bacteria; kingdom Bacillati; phylum Actinomycetota; class Actinomycetes; order Micrococcales; family Microbacteriaceae; genus Leucobacter; species Leucobacter albus. The sequence continues at coordinate 81,648 of NZ_BAAAKZ010000012.1, forward strand.
CGGAACACCCGCGCGCGCTCGAGGTCGCGCACCGCCACGGCGCCGAGCCCGGTGAGCATGCTCGTGTACACGAGCGGCACGACGATGAGAAAGGCGAGCCACGATGTCAGCGCCTGGCCGCCAAGCCAGATCAGCAGCATGATGATGAACGACACCACGGGAACCGTTTTGACGACCGAAACGACCGGCGCGATGAGCTCGCGAAACCAGCGCTGTCGGTGCGCAACGAGAGCCAAGACAATACCGCCGACAAACGCGGCAACGAACCCGAGCACGATGCGCCCGAGCGAAGCGCCTGAGATTGCCCAGAACTCGGGCCGCACGACCTGCTCTGCGAGCGCCTGCAGCGTGCGAATCGGGCCTGCGAGCAGCAACCGGTTGTCAACCGCGCGGTCAGCGACCTCCCACACGAGCAACCAAAACACCACAGCTCCCGCGCGGCCGGCTCGCGCGCGCCAGCCCTGCCGTTTCCGGCTCGCGCCGGCACCGCCAAGCGCGCCGCCAGCCACGCCGCCAGCCGAGTCACCCCCGCGAGGTGAGGGGCCTGCTGGCGGCGACGCGACGGGCCAGTGGGCCGCCCCCGGGGCTCCTTGAATCGGCAGCGACGGGGGCAGCTGCCCCCTCGCTGAGCCGATTGCCGCGACGAGTGCCCGCGGATCCGCCCCGCTGCGCACGAGCTCGCGCAGCATCGGCAGCATGCTCTCGGGCTCGACTCCGGCTGGCGCGTGCTCGCGCATGAGCGCGAGCAGCTCCGCGTCGCCCCACGACGTATCGGCGCCTAGATCTCCGCGCTGCCGCGTCACGAGCGACGCTCCGCGGGGTCGAGCCCGCCGACAAGCTCGCGCACATCGGCATCGAGCGCGCCGATGGGTGGCATGTAGTAGAAGTCGCCACCAGGCAGTTTGCCCCCGACCGCTGCCGGGTTCTGCGCGTGAATCGCTGCGAGAAAGCCTGACAGCGCCTCGTGCATCACTTCGCCCGTGAGATTCACGATGCTGCAAAACGGCATCGCGGCAGCCGCGACATCGTTGTTCAAGAACGTGCCGAGCTTCTCTTGCACCGCGGCGGCCTCCGCGATGTTGTCGAGCGTGAAGTCGACCGAGGCACCCACCTGCTGCAGGTACTCAATGACGGCAGCCTCGTGCTGCTCCAGAAAGCTGCGATTCACGATCGTGTGCGTGGTCACCGCCTGCGAGGCGGCCGTGTTCGTTGGCATCGCATCCCACGCCTGCGTGATATCGATGGGCACATGGAGCGAGGGCACCATCGTGCGGGCGAGCTCGACGAACGGCTGCGGCAGCACCGCGATCGCGTTGGGCTCGTTTTGCAGCAGGTTGAGCACCTCGAACGGGGTCGACCGGTAGGCCATGTCGACCTCTTCGCTCAGACCGTGGCCGTCGAGCACCGCTGCGATCGTGTACTCGGGCGTACCGTTTTGACCGATCGAATAGACCGTTCGGCCCCGCAGGTCGGCGAGCGTGCCCACACCTGGGTCGGTCGTCACCCCGTAGAGCACGCCGAGGTTGCCAACGCTGATCACCTCGACCTCGGTCTTAATGTCGGTGTTGTTGTAGAGCACCGCCCCGATGTTCGATGGCAGCGTGACAATATCGAAGTCGCCCTGATTGAAGCGCGCGGCGAGGGTCGCAAAGTCGACCCCGGTGACCTCGACCTCAAAGGTGTGGTGTGTCTGCCCGGCCTCAGCCGCGAGCAAGAACCGACTCAGCCCCATCGAAGGCGGCCCGAGTATGAGGCCGACGCGGGCGGTGGTGCGCTCGGTCGACCCCATCACCGCGCGGTCGCGCTGCGCCGGGCGCCCGAAGGCGTCGCTGTGCGCGTCGCTGCTCGCGCCGTCTCGGCCTCGACCGGTGCCGCCAAAGGGCAACTCGCTGCAGGCCGTCAGCAGGGAGACGGCGCCGACCGCGCCGAGCACCCCCAGAAAGGCGCGCCTGGTCGGGAGCGCCGACGATGGTCGCGCGGGTGCTCGCACGGCTGACCGCGGGGCTGGTGGCGCGGGTGGCCTGCTCATCACCGTTCAGCCGGGGCAGCGGGCTTCACTGCGACGATGCCGACGGCGGTGAGTGCCTCGCGGTGGGCGCTAAACGTCTTGCGCATCTCGAACACGCGCCCCCGCTCATCTGGCATGCGCAGCACATTGCGGGCGAACCGCAGCGCGCCCCCGAGCCCCTCGTCTGCGATGATGCGCGCGGGCTGCAGCAGCCGCATCGGAGCAAACCTGGTCTCCTCGCGCACCTCGAAGCCTGCGCTTTGCAACAGCGCACGCCACTCCGCGTTTGTGAGCGGCCTCGCGTTCACCTTGATCGAGGTGGCGAGGGCGCGCTGAATGTCGCGCTTCGTGTCGTCTGGCAGACCGTCTGGGGTGAGCCCGAGCTCGTGAATCACGTACCGACCCCCCGGGCGCAGCACCCGAAACGCCTCGGCCATCATGACGTGCTTCGCCCGGTCGCCGTGCATCGTGAGCATCGCCTCGCCGAACACAACGTCTGCGCTGTCGGCCGCGAAACCCGTTGCCGCCGCGTCTGCGTGCACAACCGCACCGTCGAGGCCGAGCTTCGCGTTCACCTGAGCAACCGCGTTCGGGTCGGTGTCGACGCCGCGGTAGCTGCGCGGCCCCCGCTGCACGATCTCATGCGCGGTGTGCCCGAGCCCAGGCGCGAGCTCGACGACGTCGCTGCCTGCGATATCGGCCGCTTCGAGCATGCGGCGCGTAAGCTCGCGGCCCCCTGGCCGCAGCACGCGTTTGCCGAGCTTCGCGAGCAGCCAGTGCCCCGACATCGTCGCGACAGGGCGCCCCTGCTCTGGTAGTACTTCGGGTGAGTTCTTCATCTTTTGTGCCCTTCGTTAATCTGGTGCTGTCTCGCTGCGGCTCGTGCCGCAGGTGTAGCTGTTGCTGGCGCTCGTATCGCGTCGGTTTCGTTCGATGCGCAACCGGCCCTACTCGGTGAGGCGCTTGCGGCGCCGAGCGATCACCGTTGCACCGGCGGCGAGCGCGAGCACGAGCCCGGCCGCGGCAATGATCGCGAACGGCTGGGGTAACGCACCGCCTGCCGCGACCGACCGGCCGTCACCTGTGCCGGAGCTCGCGTGATCCGCACCGCTCGCGCTACCGGCCCGCTTCGAGCGCTCATTGGCCTCGCGCGCCGCCTCGAGCGCCCGCATAGCGGCCTGCTCGTCGGCCGACAGTGCACCCGGAAGCTTTGCCTGCACGAACCCCGGTACCACGCCGCCGCCAGACGTCGGCACGCCCGCGAGGGTCACCTCGAACGATGCTGGCCAGGTGTGTTCGCGACTGCCGCCGAAGATAGGGCCACCGATGCTCAACGCGAGGTCTCCGATCGACACCGACGCGGTCATCGAGCGCGACACCGCCGTGGCCCGCGGGTCGATGTGCCCGAGATCAACGGTTACGCTCGTGACCGACGAGCCGCCGCCCGTGCCCACGACGCCGCCGCCGGAGAGACTGCGCACCGTCATGATGCGGTCTTGGATGACGACGGGAAGCGTCACGCGGCCAGTGCCGTCGGCGGCAACAACGAGCGTCGCGTTATCGGTCACCGGGTCTTTCGGTGGGAACCCACCGTTGGTGATGTGGGGGTCGAGCGGCAGACCGGTGACGGCCCTGCTGAACCAGATGTTCGCGCTCACCGTGTACCTGCCCGCGGCGAGCTGCGTCGCGGTCTGACCCGCACCGGTTGCGGGGCCCGTTGGGCGCGGCTTCGCACCACCACCGGTACCCGGCTTCGGCCCCGGGCTGCCGGGTGTTCCGCCGTCGCCTCCCGGTTCTCCCGGCCGCTCGCCGCCCGGCAGCGTTACTGTTGTGTCGTCTGACACACGGCTCGCACTCGCGTAGTCGACCGCGAGGCTGAGATCCCACCGCTTATCGAGCTGCAGCGGCGCCGCATACACCTGGCTACCGCTAAAGATGTGCTCCCCGCTCGCGTCTGCGAGTTCGAGCACCGCTTGGGTGATGCGCCCAGCCGTGTGCGACCCGTAGGTCTTGCCGTCACGCGCGATCGCGGCCACCGTCGCCCCCGGCGAGGGTGTGCCGAATGCCATCAACGTGAAGGCCGGGTTCGGCAGATCGAGCAGGAGCGAGCGCTTGCCCGACGCACCCACCACGAGCGTCGCGTTGTCGCGCACCGGTGCAGTGGGAATGCCGTAGTTGGGGTCGCTCTGGGCGACCAGCGGGTTCTTCGGGTTCGTCATATAGGCGGCCATGCCGAGAATGTCGTTCTTCTCGCCCGGCACGTACAGGTTCGCGGTGATGCGGTAGCTGCCCGGTCTCAGCTGGGCTGGCTGGCCCTGCTCGGTGACCGTCAACACGCCGGGCTCGTAGGCGAAGCGGTAGTTCGCGGCGCTGCCGCCGGCCGGCACCAGGGTGTATCTGCCGCCGGCAGTGAGGCGAGCGGGCGGCTCGACGGTCGGCGCGACGAACCCCGCGGCGCTGACCGCGGTCTCGCCGCCGACGAAGCCAGTGATCTCGAGAGCGAGCTGCGGCGACGCCCCCGGCGCGATGGTTTCGCCCGAGTATTTGGCGGTGAGCTGTGCAGGAGCGATCTCCCACGGCAGGCTGAGCGGCGCCGTCGAGCCGTCGTCCCAGATGTAACCCTCGTCAAGGGTGGCGCGCGCAAGATAGCTGCCCGCCGAGGTCGCACTCGGGCGCACGCTCAGCGAGTAGCCCTCGCCTGCTGGCACACCACTCAGCTCGGCCCCCGTGTACACGAGCCCAGCCTTCGCGCTTGGCCGCGCAACGGGGGTCACAGCCTCTCGCACGACGGCGACATAGGCGATCTCTGTGGCCGCGGTCTGCGGGGTGTCGATGAAGCCTTCCATGCCAGTGGCCGCGTTCCACAGCGGCACCTGCACCATGGCGGCCGGCGACCCTGCGTCGGTGTCTTTCGCGACGATGTCGAACGCAGCCGACGTTCCGTTTTGAGTGGCAGCGAGCCCCGTCGCGCTCGTGAGGCCCGCTCCTCGTGTGCCGGAGAGCAGGAAGATCTCGGCGCCGGGGCCACCGGTCGGTGCCGTGGCCGACAGGCTCGTCTTCCCACCGCCCATCGGGTACATCCATGCCCAGTGCTTTGCAACATTAGCGCCGGGAATGTTCTCGTAGCTCACGTCGAGGCCGAAGGTATAGAGCCGAACGTCGGGGTTGTCGAAGCCGTCAGCGACGAGCCCCGCTGCCTGGGCGAGGAGCTCAGGGGCGGTCTCTTCGCCGAGGAATGAGGAGTAAGCCCCGAGCGAGTCAAGCGACGGGAAGTCAAGGCCCGGAAACTCCATATCGGCTTCACCAGTCGTGCGATACGTCATGGTGGTTCCCGGGTCGCCGACGAACTCCTTCGTGTGTTCCCAGCGCGCCGCCGAGGCGCTGTCGACGAGCGCGAACACGCCGAGCGTGTCGGTGACGAACGAGACCGAACCCGCCCGCGCCTCCCGGGTTGCGACTGGCGACGCCACCCCATCAGCGATGCGCATCACCACGACTTCGTCGGCAGACGTCGGCAGGGTGACCGTGGTGCGCTGGGCCGCGCTGAGCACCAACGGCCCGTCAGCCCCGATGAGCGCAAGCTGCCAGCTCGCGAACGTTGGCGTTGTCACAAACTCGCGCCCTATCGCTGCCGCGATGCCGCGCTCGTCTGCAGCCGGGGCCGCGGCGCCAAGTGTCGCCTGCGTCAGCGAGGCAATGAGCGGATCGCCATCCTCTGCCTCAACCGAGACCGCGGCGCCGGTCGCTGCGTGGCGATATTCCCGGGTGAAATCGCCCACTACCTGGCGCACGGCACCAGCGAAATCGACGCTCAGGTGAATGCTCCAGTGCTTCTCGACCTGCAGCGGCACCGGGTATTGCGTGGCTGGCCCGAAGGTGTACTCGCCGCTGTCGTTGTCGAGCTGTGCGGTCACCGACACGATGCGATCTGGGTAGCGGGGGTCGGGCGGCACGTTACCCCAGGCGATGTTGCCGCCGCGCTCAATGCTCGCGACCCGCACATCGGCCCCGTCGGTGATGTCTTGCAGCGTGAAGATCTCTTGGTTGAACGGCACGTCAACCTCGATCGCGCCGTCGGCTGCCACGCGCAGCGTCGTGTTGAGCTGCTGCGGCTTGACCGGCGGGAAGCTGGCGTCAGCCATGTACACGTTGACCCCGATGGGAGCGTCAACCCCAGCGACATAGGGGTTCGCCGTCACGGTGTAGGTGCCGGGGGCGAGCTTGGCCGCCGAGGCCGGCGCGGTGCTGCCCGCGAGGCCCGCGCTGGCCGACAGTAGCGTGGCCAGCGCGTCGGGCTGCGGCTCGAGCTCGCCAGCGGTGCCTGGCTCAGGCGACTGCTCAGCTGATTCGTTGGG